>NZ_PDYM01000005.1 GCF_002743055.1 Sporosarcina sp. P13
CCGTCCGCCGCTAACAGTTAGAAGCAAGCTTCTAACTGTTCGCTCGACTTGCATGTATTAGGCATGCCGCCAGCGTTCGTCCTGAGCCAGGATCAAACTCTCCATAAGACTGACAGTCGATATGCCGCGAATTGCGTCGTCGATTTCAGTCGTTTAGTCAGTCACGTACCTGAGTACGCTCCTTCCTTCTCTTCCTCATCTCCTAGCACTTCACAACACCTCGCCAGTCAGTAGAACAGAAATTCGATTAGCTCGAGTTTCATTTGCTGGCATCAATTAAGATACTCATTTTGTTTATGTCACCGACAGAGTCGATTTACAAACATTTATTTCGTTAACGTTTTGCTGTTCAGTTTTCAAGGTTCATTGCAGTGCTTGTCTCGACTGCTTATTAAATATACCAAAGGGGTTCAATAATGTCAACAACTTTAAATATCTTTTTTAAAAATATAGACTGTATTTCTCCCCCCCTTCTTCATCAAACGAATACAAACAAAGAAAAAACCGCTCCCCTATTGGCCGGAGAGCGGTTTTTTATGTCTATTCAATATAAATGAAATACAATATAAATATCACAAACAACATGTACATGATTGGATGAATCTCTTTTCTTCTACCGCTAACTAACATAGTGATCGGATAAAAGATAAAACCAATTGCGATTCCCGTGGCGATACTATACGTCAACGGCATAGCGATAACTGTAAAGAATGCAGGTACAGCGATCTCAAAACGGTTCCATTCTATGTTCCCTAATGTAGAAACCATCAATACTCCTACAATAATCAGAGCTGGGGCAGTCACGGCTGGTGTAATGACTAGCAGTAATGGCGAGAAAAATAACGCCAATAAAAATAATACTGCTGTTACTATGGAAGCAAATCCCGTTTTCGCCCCTGCAGCAACGCCGGCTGTAGATTCAATATAAGATGTCGTCGTCGATGTTCCCATTGCAGCTCCCGTTACGGTTGCCAATGAATCAGCTAGTAATGCTTTACCTGCACGTGGAAGACGATCCTCTTTCATAAGTCCCGCTTGTGTTGCAACCGCCACTAACGTGCCTGCCGTATCGAAGAAGTCAACAAACAGGAAAGTAATAACGATCACAAGAAATTGAGTTGTCATTAATGAAGCGGGATCATTAAAGATTGCATCGAATGCCGCGCCAAACGTCGGAGCAACGGACGGAATTTTATCGACTACTTTATGTGGCACTTCTATTAGACTGACTGCCATACCTAAAACTGTAGTCAAAATCATTCCATAGAAAATGGCGCCTTTAATTTTACGAACCATCATAATGATCGTCACAACTAACCCGAAAATCGTTAGTAATGTAGGGCCCGCAGTTAAATCACCTAGACCTACTAAAGTATTCTCGTCTCCTACAATGATCTTCGCGTTCTGCAATCCAAGGAAGGTAATAAATAAGCCGATACCAGCTCCAACTGCGAATTTAAGCTGTGCTGGTATCGCATTAATAATCATTTCACGCAACCCAGTTAATGAAAGAACGATAAAAATCAATCCAGAAAATAGAACACCTGTTAAACCAATTTGCCAAGGTATTCCGTATGTTAACACTACTGTAAAGGCAAAAAACGCATTCAGTCCCATACCAGGCGCTAAACCAATTGGATACTTCGCTATTAACCCCATAAATAACGTTCCGACCGCTGCTGAAAGTGCTGTAGCAACGAAAACGGCTCCTTTATCCATTCTCATGGAATCAGGCAAATCTGGCACAACATCTAAAGACAGCATAATTGGATTGACCGCTAAAATATAAGCCATTGCCAAAAATGTAGTGATTCCACCGATAATCTCGCGACGGTAATTGGTACCCAGCTTATCAAACTCAAAATACTTTTTCATCTTGACCTTCCTTACTCTCATTATCTAAAAAGAGGCATACGAATGATATTCGCATGCCTCTAGTCAATCCAATAGAAGATTCTCTTCTATTTCGGATCGTAGTCGAAACATTTACGGTGCTTCGGTAGAGACTTCCAGGCCATATTCCTAGCGTTATACGATCATATTCAATTAATTATTTTATTCCCACTCGATTGTGCCAGGTGGTTTCGCCGTAATATCATATACGACACGGTTGACTTGATCGACTTCTGTAGTAATACGCGTACTGATCTTCTCCAGTACATCCCACGGAATACGTGCCCAGTCAGCTGTCATACCATCTACCGAATGAACTGCTCTGATTCCAATTGCGTAATCATACGAACGCTGTTCATTACGGACACCTACACTGCGAATGTTCGGTAAAACTGCAAAGTATTGCCAAATCGCACGATCTAACCCTGCTTTTGCGATTTCATCACGCAAAATCCAGTCTGCATCACGAACGATTTCTAACTTATCTACTGTAATTTCACCAAGCACACGAACACCAAGGCCAGGACCAGGGAATGGCTGACGGTTAACGATTTCTTCAGGTAAACCAAGTTCCGCACCAACTGCTCGAACTTCGTCTTTAAATAACGCACGAAGAGGCTCGATCAATTCGAAGTCCATATCTTCTGGCAAACCACCGACATTATGGTGTGATTTAATAGTAGCAGATGTAGCTGTACCACTTTCAATGATGTCTGCATAAATTGTACCTTGTGCTAAAAATTTGATGCCGTCTAACTTAGCAGATTCTTCATCGAACACATAGATGAATTCATTACCAATGATCTTACGTTTTTGTTCTGGATCTGTAACGCCTGCAAGCTTATTCAAGAAACGTTCGCGCGCATCAACTTTGATGAAATTCATGCTGAACTGTTCGCTGAATGTCTTAACGACACTTTCTACTTCACCTTTACGAAGCAAGCCGTGATCAACAAAAATACATGTTAACTGGTCGCCAATTGCACGGTCAATCAAAGCAGCTACTACTGAAGAGTCCACTCCACCACTCAATGCACAAAGAACTTTACGATCTCCGACAGTTGAACGAATTTTCTCTACTTCGATATCTATGAAACGATCCATCGTCCAATCGCCTTTTGCTTTACAAATATCGAAAACGAAATTGCGTAAGAATTCCTTACCATGTTCTGAATGATGCACTTCCGGATGAAATTGAATCGCATAGATTTGTTGTTCATCATTTGAAATTGCTGCAATATTGCCAGCAGAGTCTTTTGCAGTCGCTGTAAACCCTTCTGGTAATTGCGTAACATTCACACTGTGAGCAACGTAGACATTTTGCTTCTCTGTTTGACCTGCAAACAATGGTGATGTTGTATCCACTGTAATCTCTTCTGTTTGAGCAACGCAGTCTGCCGTCTTTTCAATTGCACCACCTAGATGATTCACGATTAACTGCGTTCCATAACTAATACCTAGAACTGGAATGCCTAACGTGAATATTTCCGGATCAATCTCATATGCAGAAACATCTTCAAAAGATGCCGTTCCACCAGAAAGTACGATACCTACTGGATTCATTGCTTTTAATTCTTCAACAGTCGTAGTATGCGCATGTAATTCACTGTATACACCAAATTCACGGATTGTTCGCGTGAAGAGCTGATTATACGTACTACCGTAATCGAGTACCACCATTTTTTCTTGTTCGACTAACAAAGGAGCATTTGACAACTGATCCACCTCTTCCAATTTAATAGTGCCGATTCACGCCTCAACTACAAAAGACGCGTTAGAAAGTCAACTTTCCACGCGCCCCCTTCCACCACAGTATACAAACCATTCTATACAATGATGGTTGACGTTCGTTAGTGCAAGATATGTCGAGGCCATATCAAGCATTGATTCGCTATTTATTTTACTCATATTTCAAACAAAAATCAACAAATAGTGCTAATAATTAAATCTTCCCAAACTTCATTTAACTTATGCCATTCTTGTGATTGAACATCTTTTCCGTATACACCCTTTTCATAAGCTTGTGTCAATATACGCATACGGTCACCACCATACTTTTCATCCACCATTTTCGCATAATGCGATAGTGTCATTCCCGCTTCTTTCTTTATTCCCGCGCGATTCAGTTGCCGTAATAATTGGCTATACTGTTGTTCAAACTTCTGCCAACCATCCGAACGTTTACGAAGTTTGCGTACATTCCATTTCGGAAGCCACGTTCCCCTAAGTCGATAAGCAAATGCAACCCCGCCAGCAAGCAAGAGAATCACTATGACATATAACCACCATTGTCCAATGAACCAAAGAACTTTTTCTTTTAGCTTCTTAACTAATTGGGATGACTTATTTTTCTTCTGAGTCGGCTGTACTTTTTCTACTTGTGACGCATCTTGTTGCTTTACACTTCGCTCTTTTTCGACCAATTCCGCAGTATCCAACTTTATATCTGTCGGATGCGTAAAACCAATCGTTGGCTCAAAGGGCATCCAGCCTATTTCCGGTATATACGCTTCTACCCAAGAGTGCGCTTCGTCATTCGTTACACGATAGACACTTTTCCCTGACGCTTTGTATGATAATTCCCCTGGTGCAAAACCTTTTACCCAACGCGAAGGTATTCCAGCCGAACGAAGCATTACCACCATAGACGTAGAAAAATTATCACAATAGCCCCTTTTCGTCTCGAATAAAAATTGATCTACATAATCTTGATCCTCACCCGGAATTGCTACATTTTGCGTTTCATATATAAATCCACTTTTCTTAAAGTATTGCTCCACCGCTTTAACTTTATTATAGACACTCATTTCAGTTTCCGTAATTGATAAAGCCAACTCTTCTACACGCCGCGGAAGGTTTTCTGGCAGTTGGGTATAATTAGTTAAATCTTCCGTGACCGTCTCAAAAGCGAGCATCTCCGTTTTTTGTAATTCGGACATCGTATATTTTGGTGGTACGTATTCCACTTCATACTGTTCCAATTCTTCTTGAACACCCATCAATAGATATAAGCGATTCGCTGCAATCTCATGCATAATCGAAAGTGGTTCAGGATATAGAACTTTCTTGGTACCATAGGGTGTCACGAGAAAGGGCAACTTTTCACTAAATTGAAGTCTTGCGTAGGACGGTTTAACATCGTCAGAATCCCATAAATTTTCATTGGTCCGCAAAATCTCTGTAGCTACTTCTTTGTTCTGGATCCAACCTTTTGAAGTATACGTATCCTTCGTTTCGATTCGCCAATATTGACGATTCTTTACAGCCACCTCAAACACTAACTGATGATCTTGGACAAAGGCACCACCGAGTTGGGAATCATCGGGATCATATCCCGCTTTCGAAACACCTTCTCCTTGTTCATTTCCATCAGCTCCAGCTAATGATAATAAAAACGGCACTGGATCAGGCCAAGCCGGCGGATGAACAGGTGCATTCTTAGCGAGCAAACCGACAATCGATACGAAAAAGAGCAATGGAAGTGATAAAAGAAGTAAACGTTTCGGACGAATTGATATCCGTTCCTCCCCCGTCAAATGGATAAGCGTTACATAACCGACGACTAGCAGACCGACAATCATAATTCGAACAATAGAAGCTGAGGCATCATACGGACTAAACGTATCAAGCAGTGCAACGAATAAGACCGTAAGTGCAAAAAACATCATCATACTATTACGTACTTCAATCCAATACCGGATTAAATAAGCAATCATCCAAATTAATATAAATAGTAGAAGCGTACGGAATGAATTAGATAACTCCCATAGCTCCCCCTCAACTAAGTACAGAACATTTTGCTTCACATCCGCTAAAATGATGGCAATCGTATCTGTAGATAATAGTAGTTGATCAAAGTAGATATAATGAATTGCCCATAAAATATAAAGCACTTGTAAAGGTGCACTGATCCACCAATTCACATCAACTAACGCTAGGATAAAAAACAGCAGGATATAAATAAAAAACAAAGACGCATATCCGAAATCTGTCAGTTCCACGATGGGAATAAACCATTCCCAAAGCAAGATGACACTTAATCCATACAAGAATAATAAGGCTTTCCAATTCAAACGGCTCTTCTTCAAGATGTCACCGCCTCTTTTAGTACCAATGAAATATTCGATTGGCTAATCAGCCGGACGCTAATACCTAGTTTCCTAACTTGCACAACTATTAACTCCAAATCTTTTGTAATCGAATTTCCATCGACTGCTACAAAACAAATAATCGCGGACGGTCTACGATAGCCTTCTAGCACTTGATTTATGAATTCCATTCGAAGATTTCCGGTAATCACTAACAATAGATCATCCTTATCGGTATGCTTCATGGGCAAAGATAGGGTAGATGTTTCTTTTGGCTGAATTTTCGCCAGATGAACTAACGCTTGTTCCAGTTGATCGGTTGAGCGAATATCAAGATGCCGTTGATCAGAAAGCAATAACGTCAGACTTGCTTGATGCTGCCGAGCAGTCACAAGAATGGATGCTGCAAATCCCACTACTGCCTCAAATGTTTCTGACGGTGCACAATCGAGTAACACCATAAACTGTTCGGATTGTTGATCATCAAATTCTTTAGTCATTAACTTTTTCGTGCGTGCAAAAGATTTCCAGTGAATCCAGGATAACCGGTCACCCGTTGCATATTCTCTAACACTTGAAGGCAAAGTCGCTTCTCTTACTAGCATATAAGCTGACATTTCCCTCCCTTCACTCGTTCCAAAAGAAGATGATTCATAGACCAGCTCAGTCAGTTTCGGATATACGAGAAATGTATCCCCTACCGCAAACACCCTACGTTTTTTAATCCAATTAAAAAAGTCCACTACTTCAATTTCTATGCTTGGCAATATATATTCCCCACGCTTAATACTCGTCAATGTGTAGGTGAATGAATATTCTTTGCGAAATCCTAGTAACACCATTTGTTGAACTTTACGTTCTTTCCCTGCGAATCGCCTACAATCTGTAATGACCGTGTACAGTAGTGGGAACGGCCATTTCCTTTTCACTACCAAGCGAACAGTCACTCGTCCGTCACTCGTTAATTGACTGGATTCTATTTGACGTTTTACGGTGAAGTCGCGTAATGGATACAAATTAAGCAACATCGAATATGTAATAAAAGGGAGGATCATATAGAAAATAAACCAACTAACAAACCCACCTTGAAATTTCGAAAAGACATAAGCAATGATCCCGATGCCAATGACACCTGCAGTACGTCCGATTGATTTTATTCGCTTCATATAGTAGAAGACCTACGTATTGGCACTTCTAATCGATGTAAAATTTGACGAACGATTTCTTCAGGTTTTGCACCTTCATACTTAGCTTGCGGACGCAAAATCAATCGATGCGAAAACGCGTATGGCGCTAAATACTGCACATCATCCGGTAAAACGAAAGAGCGCTCTTGGATAAATGCATAGGCTTGGCAAGCTTTCATAAGCGCTAATGAACCGCGAGGACTAACCCCTAATGACACTGACTCATGTTGGCGTGTCGCCTCAGCGCAATCTACTATATAAGAAACAATCGTATCGTCCACGACCACTTCTTGAACTTGTTGTTGTAACTCCAATAATTCATCTATTGTCAAAACTGATTGAATTTGTTCGATGGGCACCTGTCGTTCCGCACGCTTTAAAATATCTATTTCTTGTTGTTTCGTCGGATAGCCCATTTTCAATTTAAAAATAAAACGATCTAACTGCGCTTCAGGCAACGGATAGGTCCCTTCATATTCAATAGGGTTTTGCGTTGCCATAACAAAAAATGGTTTCGGTAGCTGAATTGTCGTACCATCTACAGTAATTGAGGATTCTTCCATACCTTCTAATAAAGCGGATTGCGTTTTGGGTGACGTACGATTGATCTCATCTGCTAAAACAATATTACCGATTAAAGGACCGGGGCGAAATTCAAATTGCATCGTTTGTGGGTTGTAAACAGAGACGCCCGATACATCTGAAGGCAATAAATCTGGCGTAAATTGTATACGCTTAAATTGTGCACCTATCGTTGTTGCGAGTGCTCTAACTAGCATCGTCTTTCCAACACCTGGCACATCTTCAAGCAAGACGTGACCCCCAGCGAGTAATGCCGTTATACTTAACTCCGCAATTTCGCGTTTTCCGACAATCACTTTCTCTATATTCGTCAATACCTCTTCAATCCATTGTGAATGCACGGCGTTCCCCCCCTTCTCTATTTATTTACTCCGTTCATCTATATGTAATTATCATACCCGAAACCAATTCTTCCGACAAACAGAAAAACTGCCGGTCTTTTGTATAAAAGACCAGCAGCCATTATTTCCAAAAGTCGTCAAACACCGTGATCGGCAAATGTCGTTTATGAGTTGAACGCAAATAATGTCCTTCTATTTTCTTTCTTGCTTCATCAGAAACTTGCTTGCCTTCTAGATAATCATCGATTTCATCATACGTTACGCCTAGGGCAATTTCATCGGGTATCGCAGGTTTATTACCTTCAAGATCGGCTGTAGGGATTTTTTCGTACAGATGTGGGGGGCACTCTAGCGCCTTCAGTATTTGTTTTCCTTGGCGCTTATTCAGCCGATAAATTGGCATAAGATCCGCTGCACCATCTCCAAATTTCGTATAGAAACCTGTAATAGCTTCTGCCGCATGATCGGTTCCGAGAACGACGGCGTGATGAACAGCTGCTACCGAAAATTGGACCTTCATACGCTCGCGTGCTTTTTCATTACCTTTATCAAAATCGGTAATATGTATACCCGCATGTTTTAGCGCCCGTTCACTCGCATCGACTGCTTCCTTGATATCTACTGTATATACTACCGAAGGACGGATAAAGCGCAGTGCATCCTGACAGTCATCTTCATCGAATTGCACACCATATGGTAAACGAATGGCATAGAAGCGATAGATTTCCTCCCCTGCTTCTTCATTCAATTCATCAACTGCCATCTGCGCCAACTTACCGACTAATGTAGAATCCTGTCCACCCGAAATACCCAGTGTCATTCCTTGTAAAAATGTGTTCTTTTTCATATACATTTTTAAAAAGTCAATGGAAGTTCGGATCTCTTGCTGCGCATCGATTTCCGGCTTCGCACGTAACATTTGGATAATTTCTTGCTGCAATGTCAACGCTCCCACTCCCTTGTCATTTTGTATAATTGCGTACCATTTCATGAACTTCTTCTATATTACGTCTTTTGTTGTCCCAACACTTCTGACTTAAATCGACAGGATATTCTTCAGGATTCATGGAACGTTTATATTCCTCCCACAACAAATCTAGATTGCTGTTGGCATATTCACGAATAGCATAGACGGATGGATTTTCATAAATAACATCTCCACCGCGAATCACTTGTTCGTGGAGATTCACCGCTTTGAAATTCGTTACAAACTTTGAGATAAATGTATGCACTGGATGGAACATTTTAATACGTTCTTCTGATGCCGGATCCTCATCATGCATCGTAATATAGTCACCTTCTGCTTTACCGTTTTCCAAATCTATAATTCGATACAGCTTTTTGCGTCCAGGCGTTGTCACTTTTTCTACATTCGCCGAGATCTTGATCGTATCTTCCATCTCACCATCACTATTTTCAATCGATACAATTTTGTAGACCGCCCCAAGCGCTGGTTGATCGTAAGCTGTTATTAGCTTCGTACCGATTCCCCAAATGTCCACTTGGGCCCCCTGTGCTTTCAAGTTCAAAATCGTGTATTCATCCAAATCATTGGACACGACGATTTTAGCATCCGGGAAACCCGCTTCATCGAGCATACGGCGCGTTTCTTTGGATAAGAACGCAATATCTCCACTATCAAGTCGAACACCGATAAAGTTAATGCTATCGCCAAGTTCCTTAGCTACTTTGATTGCAGTAGGCACTCCAATTTTCAATGTGTTATACGTATCCACTAAGAATACGCAGTCTTTATGGCGCTGTGCATATACTTTGAACGCTGTATATTCGTCTTTATATGCTTGTACGAATGAATGGGCATGTGTGCCTGAGACAGTTAAACCGAAACGCTTCCCTGCTCGAACATTACTCGTTGACTCCGCTCCACCAATTATAGCTGCGCGTGCGCCCCATATCGCCGCATCCATTTCATGTGCACGACGACTACCGAACTCCATGACGATATCATCTTTCACTACTTGTTTAATACGGCTCGCTTTCGTACTGATCAACGTCTGGTAATTCACGATATTAAGTAAAGCTGTTTCAATTAACTGTGCTTCAATAAGATTCGATTCAATCCGAATAATCGGTTCGTCAGCAAATACTAACTCCCCTTCCTTCATTGAATAGACGTCTCCTGTAAATCGGACATCTTTCAAATAATCAAGGAAGTCGTCAGCGAATCCAAGTTGTTCACGCAAATAAGCTAAATCGCTTTCAGTGAATGAAAACTCCTGTAAGTATTTTAATACATGCTCCAGGCCTGCAAAAACTGCATAGCCATTACCAAATGGGATTTTTCTGAAATACACTTCGAATACAGCTTTCCTCTCGTGTACCCCATCTGCCCAGTAAGACTCTGCCATGTTTATTTGGTATAGGTCTGTGTGTAACGCTAAGCTGTCGTCTTGATATAATGAAGTCATAGTCGTCTCCTTCTTCCGCTACAATAATGGTTTCATTATACACTATTTCCCCTTTCTCTCCGCAAAGTAACCATCTTCTGCATCTATTAAACATGAAACTTTTATTATTAGCATTTCATATATATAAAGGAGTGATGATAGTGAGTTCGATTTTACCTAATCACATGTACCTTCTTTATATTAGGAATCACCCACCACAATATAAGTTGCTTTAACTGGACCATGTACACCTACGACTAAATTCATTTCGATATCAGCCGAGTTGCTTGGGCCGGTGATGAAGTTGATGCAGGAAGGCACCAATTCGCCGTTGTCGAGTTTTTCACGGATTAAATCGGCAGCTTGTGTAATTCTCGGAACAAGGGTACTTTTCGGGATTATAGCTATATAATGTGTCGGTAGCAAACTGACGGAGCGTCCTTTGTCTGCGCTACTGAATAGCACGACAGTACCTGATTCTGCAAGTGTCAGATCACTGAATGTGATACCGACATTCGCTTGCTCGGCTCGTACGATATTCTTATCGCCAAGTGTCGTGTCCCAACTGTTCACTTCCATCTCTTCAGAAGGCCACTTTGTCTCAATTAAATCAGACAAGCCAAATTCTGCAAAGCGTGGATCTTTCCAAAGTGATAATGGTCCGCCACCATATAACTTAACTGTTTCGTTCAGCGCATTCGCCAAATTTGCAAGTGTTGTCTCAACTAAATCCGTATGAATCTGTTGGCATTGTTTTCGAAGTACTTCAAGCAATTCATCTGCAGAAGCATCTGTAAGTACCGCACGTTGTGGTTGATACTTCCATACCGGTTTCTCCACTTGCATTTTCGGCTCTCTACCAAGCCGCGTTGCAATTTCTCCTAGAAAACTATCACGGTTTTGAATTGTTCCTGCCATGTTTATTTACCCCCTTTCTGATCATAAAACCAATCACGGAAGCGCGTGTTACCTACTGCAGGAAATTCTCGCAAGTCCGTCCAATCTTTTAATGGACCAGGTCCTTTTGAAATTCGGTTATTTTTCGTTAATGGCTTCATTGCAGTCGATGCCACTTTCGCACCCATCGAATATAGCGGATTAGATGAAGCTCCGATTCCAAATGCTTTCATGGCAAGTTTTTCTGAAATAGGCGAACGACCTTCCTCTTCCACGATGACTCGTCGATGCTGATGAAGTAATTCATGAAGTGGGATTTTCACTGGGCAAGCATCTGTACAAGCTCCGCATAATGTGGAGGCAAAAGGTAATTCTTTGAAATCATCATAGCCACCAAGCAAAGGCGATAGCACCGCACCGATCGGCCCTGAATAAATCGAGCCATACGAGTGACCACCGATATGACGATACACTGGACAAACATTGACGCATGCTGCACAACGAATACATTGCAACACCGATTGGAATTCAGTACCTAGAATTTCTGAACGACCATTATCAACTATCACCAAATGAAATTCTTCCGGTCCATCGGCGTCCCCTGCATCTCTAGGACCAGTTAGTGCCGTGACATAACTAGTCAACTTCTGTCCGACCGCACTGCGAGTCAATAAACTGACTAACACTTCAAATTCCTCAAATGAAGGAACGATACGCTCCATGCCCATTACCGTAATCTGCGTTTTCGGCAGAGCAGATACTAGACGCGCATTCCCTTCATTCGTTACGAGACTAATCGAACCTGTTTCCGCGATGGCAAAGTTACAGCCAGTGATCCCGATATCCGCCGCCAAAAATTCCTGTCTCAGCTTTTCACGTGCATGTAATGCCAATTCCTCTGGTTTCGACGTGTTCTTATAATCGAGTTTTTCGGTGAATACAGCACGAATTTGTTCTCGGTTTTTATGGAGTGCCGGAGCCACGATATGCGATGGTGGATCGTGATCATCTACTTGTAGAATATACTCCCCTAAATCTGTCTCGATGACTTCGCAACCAGCTTCTTCTAATACCGCATTCAAATTAATTTCCTCTGTCACCATCGATTTTGATTTAACAACTTTCTTACCTTCTTTTTTCACTATGACGTCACGAACGTAAGCGCTTGCTTCTTGTGCTGTTTTAGCAAAGAATACATGACCTCCACGCTCCGCTACGTTCTCACTTAGTTGATATAAATAATAGTCTAGATTTTCTAGTACATGCTGACGGATTTCTTCACCATGAGAGCGCCACTCTTCCCAGCTTCCGAGTTCTTCAGCAGCATCCAGCTGACGACTATGCAATCTCTCCTGTGCACTTGCCACTGCTTTACGCATAAAGTCATCGGAAATATTGTCCTTTGTACGCTCATTGAAGTTTTTCGTGCTAAATTTCATCGACATAAACATTCACCTCATTTCTATTCGCGGCTATTCAGTACTTGCGCTATGTGCATGACGCGAATCGACTTGCCTGTTCGCTCTGCGCGTCCACCGATATTCATCAGACATCCGCAATCCGCTCCGATTAAGTAATCCACTTCCGTTTCCATCGCACTGTTTACCTTCTCGTCTACCATCTGTTCTGAAATATCGCCCATTTTGACAGAAAATGTCCCACCGAATCCACAGCAATTATGACCGTTCGGTAATGGGATCATTTCTAAACCTTCGACTTGGGCAAGTAATTTCTTTGGTTGTTCTTTCGCTCCTAGTAATCTCGTCATATGGCACGACGGATGATAGGTTGCTTTTCCCGTTAGTTTCGCACCAACATTTTCAACTTCTAAAACATCTACTAAAAACTGCGTGAACTCATACGTTTTATCCGCAAGTTTCTGTGCTTTGTCTCTCCACTGTAAATCATCATTGAATACTTCTGGATACAATTTGAACATCCTTGCGCAAGACCCTGATGGTGTGACAATATATTCAGCGTGTTCGAATGTCTTAATCATGTTTTTCATCGCAGCCTTTGAACTTTCTACGTAACCGCTATTATAAGCCGGCTGGCCGCAACATACTTGCCCTTTAGGAAACGACAGTTCACACCCTTGTCGCTCTAACACTTCTACCATGTCTTTTCCCACGTCAGCATAAAACATATCTACTAAGCATGTGATAAATAAACTAACTTTCATATTCACTCACCCCTTTAAAAGAAATCAAGTCACTTCTATGTGCATACAATCCGCTGTCGTATCTCAATCTATTCCATCGCACACGCGGAAGTCAATGTTTTTAGAATAGTCAATCTTCAAGTGCCGGAATTCTCCCCTATTTGTGGAACTGAATCTAATTTATCTACAAGCGTTAATTCGCCACAACGTATTAATTCTACTAACGTTTCCGCTACTACTTCGTAAATCTTTTTCGGCTTAAAATATTTGTATTTTGCGTTCGGCCACTCTTGTCTTGTGAAATCATTATAGTCTATATTTGTCTACCATGTGCATTCTATATATTTAAAAGACAAAAAAACTAGAAAGAGCAAAGTCTAGCTAGCTCTTTCTAGTTTACTTAGTAATGAATACTTTCTACGAACTTGCATTTCTCACATTCTCGATGTGTAGTTGATTCTGTAAATCGATGAATGCAATTAGCTTGTATCTCGTTTAATTGCAATTCCAATTGACGCAAACTTTGACGTTGTAAAGCAATGAGATGTACTAACGAATTCGCCGTTGACATATGACTCACTCCTTATTCAGAGATAGATTTCCGCACCTGACTTTTTGAATTCATCTGCTTTACTTTGCAAACCTTGTTCAATTGCTAGCTTTTCTTCCAAGCTATTTTCATCTGCATACTTACGTATATCGTGGGAAATTCGCATACTACAGAATTTGGGTCCGCACATAGAACAAAAGTGAGCTACTTTCGCACCTTCAGCCGGTAAGGTTTCGTCATGATATTCCATGGCACGCTCAGGATCCAAGCTTAAATTGAATTGATCCTGCCAACGGAATTCAAAACGTGCTTTAGATAAAGCATCATCACGTTTTTGTGCATTCGGATGTCCTTTCGCTAAATCCGCTGCATGCGCTGCTATTTTATACGTAATGACGCCTTCGCGTACGTCCTCTTTATTCGGTAAGCCAAGATGCTCTTTTGGCGTTACATAACAAAGCATCGCCGTACCAAACCAACCAATCATCGCTGCCCCGATTGCAGACGTAATATGATCATAGGCAGGCGCAATATCTGTCGTCAACGGACCTAATGTATAAAATGGAGCTTCTTGACATATCTCTTTTTGCTTATCCATATTTTCTTTGATCAAATGCATCGGGACGTGGCCTGGCCCTTCAACCATCACTTGCACATTATGCTTCCAAGCAATTTTCGTCAGCTCACCAAGCGTTTCAAGTTCTGCGAATTGGGCCTCGTCATTGGCATCTGCAATTGAACCCGGACGTAAACCATCTCCTAAAGAAAAAGCAATATCATATTGTTTCATAATTTCACAGATTTCCTCAAAGTGTGTATAAAGAAAACTTTCTTGGTGTTTTAACATACACCATTGCGCCATAATTGAACCGCCACGTGACACGATGCCCGTCATACGATTCACTGTCATAGGAATATAACGCAATAACACCCCCGCATGAATCGTGAAATAGCTAACACCTTGTTCCGCTTGCTCGATTAACGTATCACGAAACACTTCCCAGGATAGATCTTCCACCCGACCATTTACTTTTTCAAGTGCTTGATAAAGCGGCACAGTTCCAACCGGTACAGGAGAGTTCCGAATAATCCATTCACGTGTCGTATGAATATTCTTTCCTGTAGATAAATCCATAATATTATCTGCACCCCAACGTGTAGCCCATGTCATCTTCTCAACCTCTTCAGTAATCGATGAGGACACTGCAGAGTTGCCGATATTGGCATTAATCTTAACATGGAACTTACTTCCGATAATCATCGGCTCCGCTTCTGGATGATTGATATTGCTAGGGATAATTGCCCGTCCTCTAGCGACTTCATCGCGAACTAGCTCTGGATCTACCGATTCACGAATTGCAATAAACTCCATCTCAGGTGTAATGATTCCTTGTCGGGCATAGTACATTTGTGTTACATTACGTCCTTTTTTCGCACGTAACGGTTTGCGTTTTAATAAAGGAAATTGCTGAGCATTGTTCATCTGTTCCGACGTACGAAAACCGTTATCTTGCGGCTTCACTTCTCGTCCTTCGTATTCTTCCACATCATTCCGCTCAAGAATCCAAGCTCTTTTAATCGCAGGAAGTCCTTTTTCTATATCTATTTCATATTCAGCTTCTGTGTACTTTCCACTTGTATCATAGATTCGCAAAGGTTCATTTGGAAATTCTCCTTGCTCAGTCACAGTGGATGATAAGGTGATTTCGCGCATTGGGACAAGGATATCTGGACGACTACCTTGTACATACACCTTTTTACTTGCCGGAAAACACGTATGAATCTGGATTTCTTCTGTTGCTTTTTTCACTTTGTCATCGTCTCCTTTTTCGAGGGTAGACCATGACTACATACAAGTAAAGGGAATCGACGAAAAAAAGACCAGTCCCATCGTAATGGACCTGGCCTTCTAAAACGCACAAATAAGCACGTCGATTGAAAGATAAAACTTCCCCACGCTGGTACGAGCCAGATCAGGTCCAAAGAGTTCGGAATGCTTGCGATTCATTTCATTCCATCTCAGTCCAGTTTAGCTGGACACCCCTAGTTATGATTATTAAATTGTCGAACATTTCCATTTTAGCATAGACTTCTACATTGTCAACCAATTGTCTTTGAACTATTTTCCAACTGATGCAACTGCGCCTTTACTTCTTTTCCATCTCGGTACCCCGACAAGCTACCGTCTTTTCCAACGACCCGATGACAGGGAATCACTAGCAGCAACGGATTATTTCCGATGGCAGAAGCTACTGCTCGAACAGCAGATGGTTTGCCAATGCTATTAGCAATGACTGAATAACTGACCGTGTCCCCATAAGGTATTTCTTGAAGGGCGTGCCATACTTGAAGTTGGAATGGCGTGCCTTGTCGATCAATCGGCAAGTCTATAAAATCTGTCTGTACACCAGATAAATACTTAGCAATTTCATTTGCATAAGTTGCCAACCTATTAGCACCTTTCACCATTTCTACTTTACCGAATTTCTTGTAACACCAGTCGAACATACATTGTTCGCTATCGTCAGCCAATCCTACGTAACAAAGACCTTGTTCAGTAGCTGCCAACGTTACTTGCCATTTAACAAATTGAAACTTGGTCCAATACACCAATACCTTTACACCCTTTCAGTTAGCCGAATAACTTCAAACCAACAGCCCCTACTATAATTAACGATAAAAAGAAGATGCGCTTAACGCTAGCAGACTCTTTAAAAATGACAATCCCCATTACTACCGCACCCGCCGCACCAAAGCCTGTCCAGATAGCATAAGCTGTACTCATTTGAATTTCACGCATAGCAAGGGATAGAAATACAAAGCCAAAGCTAAAGATGCCCACAATAAGAAATAATCGTTTCATCGAACGCTTCTGTAAATAATAATTGATACTTATGACACCAAAAATCTCTCCTAGACTGGCAATCACTAAGTAGACCCAAGCCATGATTAATCGCCTCCTTGCTGATCGGCTTCATCCGTTGTCATCTTAATACCGACGACTCCGATTACAATCAACGCGATAAATGACAAGGTGATCCATGTGAAGCCTGCTTTGAAAACAAGTATATCCACTATTAAAATCGCAGCGGCTCCTGCTCCCGTAAATACAGCATAAACAGTTCCTGATGGGAGTTTCTCACACGCTTTAATGATGAAGTAAAAACTACTGATAATCGCTACGGTCGTACCAGCCCATTGCAAAAAAGTCCCCGAGTAGCGTAATCCAACTACCCAAAAGATCTCTACGAGCGCCGCTAAAGCGACATAACCCCAAGCCAATGCGTTCGTCCCCTTTCACTCACTACGTACCTTTTAGTATAACAAATCTTTAGGCGGAACAAAAAATGAACCCATCATCTAAGAGGGTGACTTGCATCTACTATGTCCGCATGATAGAATGAGTTTGTCTATAGTATTGCCTATATTATGAATATTCTTATCGAGAGAGACGGAGGGATAGGCCCAAAGATGTCTCAGCAACCAGCCGTATCGGCATGGTGCTAATTCCAAGGGTGAACACTCACCTTGAAGATGAGTATATGACAAACTAACTTGTATGTTCGAGGGCCTATTCGAAAAGAAGAGGTCTTTTTTTATTTTTCTAAGGGGGATGAAGGTTGATGACAAACAACGGATTAGAAACAAGATTAGTACAATTAGGAAATAACACAGATAAGAGAACTGGTGCGGTCAATACCCCTATTTACTTATCGACTGCTTATCATCATGAAGGACTTGGAAAATCTACTGGATATGATTACACGCGAACAAAAAATCCGACACGCTCCGTTCTAGAAGAGGGAATCGCTAATCTAGAAACCGGCGATCAAGGGTTTGCTTGTAGCTCTGGAATGGCAGCAATTCAGCTAATTCTATCTCTGTTCAAAACAGGCGATGAAATACTTGCGCCCGAAGATTTGTATGGTGGAACCTATCGTTTGTTCAATCAATACGAACAAACGTATCAGATTACGACACGCTACTTATCATTTGAAGATGTCGCGGAAGTGGAACAGGCAATTACAGAGCGCACAAAAGCAATATTCTTGGAAACGCCTACAAATCCGCTTATGTTGAATATAAATATTTCAATCTATGCAGCGCTCGCAAAAAAGCACAACTTACTGTTAGTTGTCGATAATACATTCTTAACACCCTATTTCCAGCGTCCGATTGAAGAAGGTGCAGATATCGTCATCCATAGCGCAACAAAATATATCGGTGGGCATAATGACGTGCTTGCTGGTCTAGTTGTCGCAAAAGGTGAAGAACTTTGCGAGCGTTTGTTCACGAATCATAACGCGATTGGTGCAACACTTTCTCCACTTGATTCATGGCTCATTGTCCGCGGGCTGAAAACGTTACACTTACGTATGAAACAACATGATGCCAATGCAAAAGCGATGGTTGCCTATTTGGAAGAAGAACCTTTAATTGTGGATGTGCTCTATGCGGGAATCGGTGGCATGGTATCTTTCCGTGTACAAAATAGCGAATGGGTTGGTCCATTCCTAGAAAATATGCAACTTATTTCATTTGCGGAGAGCCTTGGCGGAGTGGAAAGTTTCATCACATACCCAACGACACAAACACATATGGATATTCCAATCGAAGAACGGAATCGTCGCGGCGTCGATGATCGTCTACTACGTTTTTCTGTAGGCGTTGAAGATATTGAAGATTTAATCGCCGATGTTAAACAAGCACTTTATGCTGCAAAAGAGGCAGTAGAAGGCGTGAAAGTTCAATAAGTTTACTTGTCTTAGAATTTTTCATAAAGATACAAAAAAGACATCCAACTAGGATGTCTTTTTTGCATTAATGAGCTTGCTGCCATTTTTTCTTTTCATTTGAGTAAACGACTGCTGCCGGGGCTGCAATGAATGCTAGTGCTGCGATTCCCGCTAACATACCTGTCATCTCTTGGTTTCCTAAAGAAAATCCTGCTGCTGCACCAAATCCGATTCCTGCCAAAACTGCCAACACAACTACTTTATACATTGTACACCCCGACCTTTCAAGTTATGATTCCGAATATTTCGTTGCTTTTAGCATACTCCCATTGAGAACGTTTTTCAAGTATAAATGAGAATATTTTTCATTGAATGATTAATTTATTTGTAGTCTATGCAGTGAAGGAAAAAGTTATGTTTGTTCACGTCAAAAAAAGGCCCAAGCAAACTACTTGGACCTTTTCATGTATAATTATTTCGCTAGTAACTTCAATGACTCGCGATTGAATGCTGGAATATCGTCTGGTTGACGACTTGTAACAAGCTGATTTTGACAGACGACTACTTCTTTGTCTGCAAACTTTGCACCCGCATACTCCATATCGACGCGAATAGATTTATACCCTGTTGCGTCACGTCCTTCTAAAGTCTTTGCTGTAATTAACAGCTGAGGTCCGTGACAGATTGCGAATACTGGTTTGTCTGCATCCATGAACTCTTTGGCAAACTTTACGAAACGGTCGTCCCCACGCAAAATATCCGGTGAGAATCCACCTGGAATGAATAATGCATCATAATCAGACGACTTCACATTATCAATTGATTTATCTAGTTTCACTGCTGTATTCTCTTTCATACCCGTAACTTCCGCTCCAGCTTCCGTCCCAATGACTTCCATTTCATGACCAGCATCTTTATAAGCCTTCGCTGGTTTCAGATACTCTGAGTCTTCAAACATATCTCCTAATACCGTTGCAATTTTAGCCATATTGCTTACCACTCCTTAGTTGATGTTCTATATTTACTGTTCCACAAGTGTACGTTCCTTAAACATCCATCAACCAAAGTCTACTTCTTATGCATTTAAACGTGCAGTGACATTCGCTACATTCTTCATAAACATGTGTTTTCGTGTGCCTATATGAAGCTCCGGACCGGAAAATGCTCTACCGAATTTGATACGATCTTTTGCACTCGTCCGAATTACAGTCTTCACCGGACTCTCTGAACGCAGTTAAAAAAATACTCCAATAATAACAAGTGCAGCGATAATATAAAACCCGACAACTCCGATGACGTCAGCGGTTACAACAGGTTTCTTTTGGAACACGTCGATCAACTCGAGATCTTCTCGAAGTTGCTTTACTTCCTTACGTAATTCTTCCACTTCTTGATTTAGCGTACTGATTTCATGCGATTCCCTTGTAACTAGTTCCTGTTTTTCATGAGTCTTTTTATTAGTTTCCATAGAGCGGTCGCTCCTTTGCGGTTTCTTCACTATACGTTCAACCTGCCGTTTAAGATTCAACTCGCAACAAAAGTTTCCATTTGCAATTTTATGCGACTGGGTGTACTATTAGTTTACAAGCTGTATTGTTCGTATGTACATTAAGTTTTAACCTTTAAGCTGTAAAAGGGAGTTTATTACGAAACGGGAATGGCGTGCCGAGTTCCATTTTAGCAATTCGGACAAACAGGAACGTTTCCGCAAACACCCACTTTGAGGAGTGGTGGTTTAAAACTTTCTATGACTAAACTACGGCAAAGACGGCTTTTATAAACCGAGAAAACACCTTCCTTTTTAAAAAGGAAGGTGTTTTTTTATATGTCTATCAATCAAGCCACATCGCTACAGGATTCTGCACATTTACGGCAAGTTTTTTTCACACTTTCGACAGTGACCTCAGTCATGTTTTAAGCATTCCTCAAGTTGACATAGCACATCTCCATATGTACTAGCCTACCACATGTAATTTATTTTGTATTTTCCGCTCCCATTTATGCTTAAATGTAAATAACTCATTCCTTATTCATTGAAAGCACTTTCATTTCTCAGTTATACTAGTACCAATCATTAAAAATGACGAGGTGTTTACTATGAAATTATTTAAATGGACAGGTCCGCTTGAAGATGCAGGTCACTTACCCGAAGATACCCATGCGATTCTTATGAATAATGACGAGGAAGTTTTAGTATTACAGGAAGCTGAAGCTACACACTTAGAAAACACGGTCGAATATGAAGTAATGGATCATAGCGGCGACCTACCTTCTGGACGTTTCGCAGTGTTGAATAATATACCCGTGTCCGAAGATGGCCGCGAGATTTTTGAACAACGTTTTAGTAATCGTGCGCGTTTAATTGAGGCGGAACCAGGTTTCGTAGCCATTCGTGTACTACGTCCTATAGATTCCGATACATATGTCATTTTGACTATGTGGGAAGATGAAGAATCCTTTACAGCTTGGCAGTCTTCACAGGCTTATGGAAAAGCGCACGCCAAACGCGGCACAGATGACGGTGTCGATAAACGTCCGAATATCTTCCCAAGACCTTCATTTGTTACAACGTATAAAAAGTAATTGTATAAAAGATTAATTTACGACCATACTACTCCTGAACGTTTATCATACGTAAGGAGTGGATTTATTGGGTATTTTAGATGGCAATTCAAAAGACGAGCCGTTACACTATGGTGAAGTGACTGCAATTTGGGCATTTATTGGAGCCAATAACGGTTTAATCAGTGGCTACGAAGCCTTTGTCAATCAAGCAGGTGATGCAGATCTCAAAGAATTACTAGAACAAGCGATTAAGACGATGAAATCTGAGAATGCCTCATTCGGTAAAGTATTAAAAGCGAATGGTATCACGCCTCCTCCCGCGTTACCAGAGAGACCGAAATGTAATCGTGAGGACATTCCTGCGGGCGTTCTCTTTATGGATCAAGAAATAAGTGGAGCTATTTCCATTAATGTTGGTCAAGGACTCGTTTCATGCAGTTTGGCGATGGGTCAATGCTTGCGTGAGGATGTTGCCGCCATGTTTGCCAAAGCTCATATGGAAAAAACAGCATTCGGTGCAAAGCTACTAAGTTTGAACAAAGAAAAAGGATGGATTTTCCCTCCACCCTTTCATATGAATTAATCCTAAAAGAAATTTCACTGGTCACAGTGAAATTTCTTTTTTTGATGTAATAGTTTGTTCAATTCTGCACAAGCTATCTGTGTAGATGGCTAGTCCACTAACAATCGAAAAGGAAGTGCATACAATGAATAAACGAAAAGAAGATCGTCAACGTCAAGAACAACCAAATCAAAATCAGCGTCAGCGTCAAGGGCAACCAAATCAAAACCAGCGTCAGGGACAACCTGAAAACATGGAGTTTGGAGAAGAGTTTAACTTCGATCAGAAACGTGAACAGCCAAACGGTATAGAAAACAAAGAACGTCGTAACAACAGAAAGTAAACAGGTCTGAATAATTTAATAAACTATACCCTATAAGAAGGACGCTTTGAGAAAGTCCCTCTTATAGGGTGTTTTATTTATACATGAAAATGGTGTTTGGGTGAAATCAAAAGAAAAAAGTAGTTATTTGATAAAAGGGTACAGGATCAACTATACAATGCACCCTGTTACACTTCAAAAAAAACACATCATCCTTGCTGTTCTAGGATGATGTGTTTTTTCAGAACTATTCTATTGTTCCTGTACTTTGTAATTTGACGTCTGCCTTTACTTTAAATTCAATCGTCGGATACGCATTTTCCCACATCTTCACTACATCCCTTCGATGTAATCGAGTACTACGGTAATGCAATCCGAAGCCGAAAGGATCTAAATTTTCTTCCTGCATTCTTTTGAAAAAATGATATGCTTTTTTTTGCACTTCTTTGGATGCCATGTGATTGTACTCATCTAACTTGGATACGGAAAGTTTCTTATTTGACTCTCCAATAATTCCTTTCAGTTTAATGTGAACCTCAATTGTCTTTGGCGTTTGATTTTTACTTTCACTAATTTTATAGCTCATCTTACTTTCACTAATATCCAACAGTAACTTCAATTGATCATTTTTAACTTGATAAGTAAAGCCTGTAGAACCTTTTAATAGTGAATCATAATATTTAGTTTCCACAATACTGAGAATAACCGGTTCTTTCTCCCTAGAGATAACAACTGAATTATTCACTATTAACTCATCTTTTTTTTCGTTCGTCTCGATTAATGGCAGGACGGAATTAATCCCTTTTGCCAAATGATCCCTACGTAATTGAAATAAGTACGTCGTAACGATAAATGGGCTTTCAATTGCGGAATCCCCGAAGAGGTTAAATAATGCGACCGAGGCTGGCGCTTCAGTCGATGGCTCGACTTTCAGTATGGTTTCTGCCGATGGTCTAGCTGCAGCGACGTAGGCAATCTGTTGAATATCAGCGCGTCTTACAAAATAGTCCATAAATTCTTGCAAATGTCCTGCCAAAAGTTCCTCGTGAATAACAATTGTCTTCATATGTCCCAGTTCCAACACTTTATCCACATGCGTTTCCAACAAACGAATCGCTTCACCAACAGAGGCTCCTTCCTCAGATATATAAGCATAGCCTGGTTTTGTCGAGCTTTTAATAGCACCAAACGGTAATGCGATTTTCAATGTTACTTTAAAACCTTTATCAAATTTGTCTGAAGGGTCTATACCAACCGCAGCTACAAAAAGGCGTTTATCAATATCTTTAAAAGCACAACCTGTTTGTAGCAACACACTCCCTAGCAACAATGCCATTATTAACACTTTTATAATTGGGGAGTTTCTCATGACTTCGCCCTCCTATTTAGAACCCATAACAAACCTAACAATCCAATGATTACAACAAACATTAGGTTGAAATAATAGGAACTATAGGTAAACAAATCATACTCCGTCAATTTTACCGTGACGAGAAATGCCACTACCCAAAAAACCACCAGAAGTAGACAAGTACGTATAGTTTTTCCTTTATCAGTCATTGACTTTTTCAAACGAAATACATTTTCAAATAAATTAAATGAGATGTGCCAATGTATTACGATATTTAAAAATGCGATCGCCAAGAAGATTAACAAGAAGATAAATACGACACGCTCAATCACTCCATACTTCATTCGAATAGAATCACTCGTAAAGATCCAAGGGTAAATAATATCTTCAATACGATCAAATCCTAATACACCAATAGGAATAAAATAAGTCGTGAAGATGGTGAACACTCCCAATAGGAAAACGAGAGTAGCTTGTTTCAGGCCGAACGTCATTTTCTTTTTAAAAAGAGAATTGAGAATTATAATGTCAAACGTTCCAGTGAAGAAAAACAATGTTGTTGAAAAGACTAAATAATTTGGAGGATTATCGATAAACGTCATCGCTAACTTTACATGGTCCCAACTGATTTGCGGTGAAAAATAAAGCTTTACTACATAGTAAATAGCAAAAGGTAATAGCAAAACAAACACAAGTTCAAGTGTGAATAGAATACTACGACTCTTCATAATAACACCAAAGCTAATCACAACAATAAACATAGACAAGGTTGTGAATACAGACATTTCTGGAGTTAAAAACCGTAACAATAAATCGACGTATGTTATTAACGTCTGCAGACCCGCGATATACCAGATCGTCCCAAGTACCAACAAAATGGGTATTGAAATCCATCTATTTACATATAAATCTAAAATTTGCGGAAGGCTCTTACCTGGAAACGCTTTAAAAGATCTAATTAGTGCCCAATTGATAAACACTCCAAAAAACAGTGCAAGAACCATTGATACAATGGCCCCTTGTTCACTTTTACTAAATAAAATTCTTGGTCCAGCAGCAATGACATTAGCCACCATATTGGAGATTAATAAGTAATAAACAAAGCGACTCATTGTTCATCCGCCTCTAATTCTTCTTGGCGGTTTTTCCAGAACAATCGTAAGTACGGCTCACCAAAGCTATCCTTATTCACTAAATAGATAATTAACCCCAACATACCAAGAACTAAACCTGCTAGACCAAATACTGTTGTATAGATCAATAATAAAAAACGACAAACTCTAATTGCATAATTCATCTCACTAATCGGTATGACGAATGTGGAAATAGCTACTAATGATACAACGATGACCAAAATATTTGAAGTTAGCGCAGCCTCTACTGCAGCAGTTCCTAAGATCAATCCACCAACAGTAGTCGCTGTCGCACTAATGGTAGTAGGCAACCGCATACTAGCTTCTGTTAGTAGTTCTATGAATATCAGCATAAAAAACACTTCGATAAAAGAAGGATACGGTACACCAATTCGACTTGCCGCCACTGTCAATGCAAGCTCTGTTCGGAAAACATCTGGTGTGTAAGACGTAATACCAACATATAAAGCCGGCAACATAATACAAGTAAACAATCCACCATAACGAAGAAATTGAATTAATTTAACTACCCAAAATGAGTAATAATTATCTTCCATTGAAGCCATAAAATCAAAAAATACAGTGGGTGCTATTAGAGCATGTGGACTTCCGTCTACTATAATAATTACTTTTCCAGCTGCCATATTATGAAGGACTCGATCGGGTCGTTCCGTAAGAAGGGTCGTTGGAAATAAACTATATTTCACATCGTTCATATGATGCTGAAGATCCGAACTCCCCTGAATTAATTTTGCATCTATCGACTGAATACGCTTTTTTAAAACTTTCAACAACTTAGGACGAACAATATCTTTATCATAAACTAACGCGTATGATCGATTTGAAGCCTCTTCTAACTGCAATGTCTCGATGATAAGTGAAGGCTGATGATAACGTTGGCGAATCACATTAATATTTGTCTCCAAACTATCACTTAAGCCTAGTTGTGGGCCGTGAATGGTCGGTTCCATCTTCGCCTCTTGCACTGTATTAGACGCTATCATTTTTAATTCAAGTAAGTTGATTTGCTTGTCAAGCATGACAAAGACATTCCCTTTTGTTATTTCAATAAGAACATCCTCATCACCTGAAGGCATATTTGTTTCGTAAGGTAAGGACCCAATATAGTCCGCAAAGTTTTGTTCTTTGGGTAATTCATAGAAAGGCTTTACAATAATTTCTTGCAGTTGCATCATGTCTACTACACTTTTCAAATACAGCAAATGGACAATCCGTTCTTTACTTTTCAATGTTTTTTTCACTACATCGGCAGAAGGTGCCAATTGTTTGGCAAGCCGATTTAAATAGGCCGGTGCTTCGTTTTCTACTTCACCCAAAATCATCACTTCTTTCTTCGCGCGTAAGTATGTATTGTTTAGTTTGTCCGAATACTGGAATTTTTAATCAGTAAAGACTAAGAAGTCATGCGATTTACCAACTCAATATACTCTTCGGGAAATTGTTTCAAATCAGCTTAAAGTGGTTATTATAAAAAGAGGACTATGATTTTTAAAGAATGGGAGGAGGAAGAGCCATGAATTTAGCTGCCATTGGGGTACCGGGACTAATTATTATCTTAGTCATCATTTTAATACTATTCGGACCGCGCAAACTACCTGAAGTCGGTTCTGCAGTAGGAAAAACATTAGCCGAATTCAAAAAATCCGCAAAAGACATCATGGATGACGATGATGAGCCGAAGAAAATCGAAGCGCAGAAAGTAGAACCAAAAGAGCAGGTGAAATAATTGACACCCTCCGAACAAAAACAAACAAATGAATCTGTTGAATCTACCGAATCGGTTGATTCTATTTCTATAGAAGACTCTTTGCTTGAGCCTACAGTTGTAGATCACTTAACCGATTTACGTAAACAGTTGATTAAAAGCGTTGCTATCTTTTTAATATTTTTCATTGGCGTCTTCAGTACAATTAACCTTTGGTTTCCTTATGTTACAAGAGGACATAAGTTAATTGTACTAAGCCCGATGGAAATAATTTCTTTCTATATGTCAGTCTCTGCAGCTTTAGCATTTGGTTTAGCCTTACCTTTTGTCTGTAATTTTTTATGGCACTTTGTCAAACCAGGATTGAATGAGCGCGAAAGTCGTTTTCTAAGCCTGTACTCCCCTGTGATGTTTTTACTATTTACAGTAGGTTTAGCATTCGGTTATTTTGTCGTCAATCCGCTGAGCTATAACTTCCTTATTTCGCTCGGGGCGATGAATTTCGATATTATGATTTCTGCACAGGAATACGCACGATTTTTATTGCTTACGACTATGCCGATCGGTTTATTGTTCGAGTTGCCAATGGTCGCGATGTTTTTAGCTGCGATTGGTTTGTTGACTGGCGACACGATGAAGAGAGTGCGAAAGTGGTCTTATGTGACGTTAGGTGTACTTTCGGCATTGATTACACCACCTGATTTTCTAAGTCAATTAATCGTACTGATTCCGATGATGGGACTTTATGAAGCGAGTATCCGGTTAGTCATGCATATGGAAAAACGTTCGCAAATGAAAGCAGAAGAAAGCCAATCACGGCCAGCGTGATTGGCTTTTGTTATGTGGATAATCTACACAATTGCTTTCCGTTTACTTGAAGTTGGTATTTTTAGCTCTTCACGATATTTACTTACCGTTCTCCGTGATATCGTCACTCCTTTCACTTCCCTAAAATGATCAGCAATTTTCTGATCAGATAAAGGTTTTCGTTTATCTTCTTCAGCAATCAAAGTTCTTAGTAACGATTTAACCGTCGCTTGAGAAATACTAGCACCTGTCTCTGTGTCTAACCTGGAAGTGAACAAAGCACTCATTTCGAACGTTCCCACAGGTGTCTGTATGATTTTGTTCGATACTACACGACTAATTGTCGATTCATGCATCTCAATACGATCTGCAATATCCTTTAATGTCATCGGCACTAGCGCTTCACTACCATTTAGAAAAAACAACCGCTGTTTTTCTAGTAATTCCGTCACCATTCGAATAATTGTCTGGCGCCGTTGTTCAATACTCGACAAAAGCCACTGCGCTTTCTTATGATATTCATGCAAGTATGATGATAGCTCTGTCGAACCTTGTAGCGAGGAGACATATTCCTGCCGCAAACTAATTCTTGGTAATCCACGATCATTCAAATGAAAGGATAAGTTACCATCCTTCTCAGTAACGATAATATCAGGCGTTACGAATTCAATCTCTGTTCCTACAAGTTCAGGGCAAGGACGTGGTTTCAGTGTAAGTAAATACTCATACAAATCCTTTACTTGGTGCAATGTAATATCCATCCCCTTCGCAATTTCAGACCATTTCCGCTCAGCTACTAGAGATAAATAGTTTGCAATGAATTCCTCAGCCAGTTCAGGGTGGGATTGCGATTGCTTAACTTGAAGCAATAAACACTCGCGCAGATTCCGCGCACCAACACCAGGAGGTCCTAGTTGCTGCAATAACCCTATACCTCTTTCCAACTCGCAAGCATCCATCGACACCATTTCTTCAGATAAATATCCGTTATCATCTAAATTATGAATCAACGTTTTCAGTAACCGTTTTGTATCACTATCAGTGAAATTGACATTCACCTGCTTAATTAGCTGATCTCGCATACTTAACGTTTGTTCTTTTATCCATTCCTGAGGATCCTGTCCTTGTCCTCCCACTGAATTTCTCCCGTTTTCCTGAAATGAATCAGTTCTTTCACGTTCTTTTAACTCAATTAAGGGATTTTCTAATTCTTGTTCCCGAATATATAGTTCCAAATCATGTGTATTAAGCTGTAGTAACTCGATTGCTTGGCGAAGTTCCGTAGTCATTCTTAAATTTAATTCTTGCCTTTGATGAAGCACCATTTTCATATAATACGCCTCCAATTTATCTACTGATATTCCTGACCGACATTTGAATGCGCTTTCATTAGTCTATGTCTATCTTAACATGTAGATGAAATTATTCTATATAAATTAATAGTTTTGACGTATTTCTATCATCACCTATCCTCTCTATAACTTAATCTATATTATGACATTACGCATAACTCCAGATACTATAGGTTCATGAAGTCCTACCCGTTGAAGATTTTAACTCAATCCATAGAAAAGAGTCGAATGATGGGCCCCACATCAATCGACTCTTTTCACTTAATAATTTCATGTATTCCTTTATTTACTCTCTTTATGCAGTGTATGCTTCTTCAATCTAGGACTATATTTCATAAGTTCAATGCGCTCGGGATTCGTTCGTTTATTCTTTGTTGTCATATAATTACGATCGCCCGTTTCAGTACATACTAGCGTAATATTTACTCTCATTTCGTTCCCCCTATGTTAATTTTATATATTGAATGAAGGCAAAGGATCTTCAAACTCGGACCACTTCTGAGCCATTTCTTCTTCTGTAAGCAAACACTCATCCAACGCACATTCTACTTGGTGTCGATCCATATCAATACCGATCATGACGAGTTCTGTTAAACGATCGCCATGCACAGTATCCCAGCGCTCCAATATTTCCGGCTCTTCATTTGCAATTCTATTTTGTTCTGCTTGTGGATACGTCGCAATCCAATTACCCGCTACTTGGAACGTCAATGAAGGTCCCGCTTGAGACAATAGGCAAACAATGTCATTCCTTGTCGCCAACCAAATAAATCCCTTCGCTCGTACGACGTCCACGGGCCATTCCTCAATCCATGACATGAACCGCTCAGGATGAAAGGGCTTATTACGGCGATAGACAAATGAAGTAATACCATACTCTTCCGTTTCCGGAACATGCTCTTCATTTAATTCTTTCAACCATCCTGCCCCTTGACTAGATCTTTCAAAATCAAATAGCCCAGTGTTTAACACCTGATCTAAAGATACTTTTGAAAATTCACTTTCGATAATCTTAGCTTGTGGATTAAACTTCTGCACTACCGCCTTTAACTCATGAACATCTATCGATGCGACTAAATCAACTTTATTTAATACAATAACGTCTGCAAACTCTATTTGATCAATTAATAAATCCGCTATATCCCTTGTGTCCGTATCATCCACTGCCTGCTTACGGTCCAAAAGACTTTCCCCAGAAGCGTAATCGTTCCAAAAACGATTTGCATCCAAGACCGTTACCATTGTATCAAGTGTACAGATCGCGGACAGATCGATTCCGAGTTCTTCATCAATATATGTAAATGTTTGAGCGACCGGTATAGGTTCACTAATCCCGCTTGATTCAATCACGATATAATCAATCACACTGTCTTTCACCAACTTCTCCACTTCTATTAGCAAATCTTCTCGAAGCGTACAGCAAATGCAGCCATTCTGCATTTCAACCAATTTCTCATCCGTTTTGGAAAAACCATTTTGTTTTACTAAAGAAGCATCGATATTCACTTCACTCATATCATTAACAATTACAGCGACTTTCAAATTCTCCTTATTACTTAAAATATGATTCAGCAACGTCGTCTTACCTGAACCGAGATACCCACTCAATACAGTGACTGGAACTTTTTTTGTACCCAATAATTTCACTCCTTTTTTTGGAAAACAACCTATTATAAAAAAACTCCACATCTTAAACCGTAATGATTCCTATTTATAAAAGCGTAAAAAATACAACATCAATAAGTCTGCTTTATTATAAACAGGAATCATTCCTATTTGCAAGTGTTTTATTAATTAATTTCTAATGCTATAGGTTCAGACCCAGTAGCTATACATTATTTACCCATAGAAAAAAGTCGATTGACGGAAATCTTCCTTCAATCGACTTTTCTCATTCCATGTTATTTAGATATTCTTTCCAAGCAGTAATACCACCCTCTAAGAGAACAACATCACAATCACGATCTGCAAGGATATTCGCACACTTAGTTGCAGAGTTTCCAGTCGTACAAGTAATGATTACTTCTTTATCCGTTGGCATAGATGAAATAAGCACCTCTTGTTGATCCTCTAGCTTAAAAATCTCTGTTTTCGGTATGTGTATACTTTCTACTGTTGGTCCATCAATATGGAAGTCGTTATATTTATCTTCGGCTCTTACGTCCACAAGCACGACCTCTTCTTGCGACTTCATTTTCTTGAACAATTCTTCTGCCGTAATCGTTTTTAGTGTCAACTTGATTTCCCCTTTCCATGCAATCCATCCTAGTATAGACGATTTCTGAAAAGTTAGCGATACAAGACTACTTGTGATCTACTCATTAGAGTCCAGGTAAGAATCCACTCATCAAATTCAATAAATAAACCATACCGAGCGCAGACAACCCAGCGATGAAACCACCAATCGACCATGCTTGAATCGTTTGTGGAATTGTTAATCGTCCGAATTTATTAACAACCCAAAAACCGGAATCATTCGGTAATGACAAGCCAATCGCACCGGCACAAATCGCGAGTCCTAGTAGGATTGGAGATACACCAAGCTCGCCTGCCATCGGTCCGAGAATTGAGGATGTCGTAACAAGCGCAACTGTTGCCGATCCAAGTGATGCACGCAAGATTTGTGAGAAGATGAATGCCAGAATGAGAACAGGAATGCTCCAGCCTTGCATCGTTTCAATCAAATAATCACCGATGCCACTTTGATTGATGACGGCACCGAATGCACCTCCTGCTCCTGTAACAAGGATAATCATACCGGCAGAATTGATTGCTTCATCATATAGCCTTTTATACGGCACATGAATATACGGTTTCAATACAATCAATGCGACAATCACACTGATCAGTAGAGCGACATTTTTATCTCCGATGAAACCTAGAATGCGTGACGCTGTTCCTTCTTCTAACCATAACTTTGTTACTGTATTTAAGAGAATCAAAATAATCGGTAACCCGAGCATGAAGAAAGATAAACCTGTAGAGATTTCTTTGCGTCCTTCCACAGGTTCAGGGACGACAATATCTTCCACTAGTTCTTCAGGTGTTGTATGAATTCGTTTACCGATGAACGTTCCGTAGAAATAGCCACCGATCATAGTGGCAGGTATTGCACAAATAATACCGTACAAGATGAATAGCCCTAGGTCTGCCCCTGTATTCTCTGCCACGACAAGTGGACCTGGCGTTGGCGCAATCATACTATGTGAGACAATCAAACCAACACCTAGCGCGGTAACGAATGTTACGATTGAAATTCCTGTACGTCTCGACAAACTTTTCACTAATCCGCTTAAAATGACGAATGCTGCGTCAAAGAAGACGGGAATCGAAACAGCGATTCCTGTTAATGAAAGTCCTGCTGCTGAATGTTTTATACCAAACACTCGTAGCACAGCACCCGCAATTTTCTCGATTGCCCCCGATACACCGAGGAACTGACCGAAAATAACACCTAGACCAATCAAGATTCCCACACCGACTAACGTATTACCAAAACCGGTCGTAATCACTTTCGGAATTTCTTCTATTGGAAAACCAAGTGCAAGTGCCGTAACAAAAGCTACGATAATTAACGTCACAAATGGTTCAATCTTCATTTTCAAAATCATGAAGAATAAAGCTGCGAGTGATAGTAAAAAAATTACGATTAGCATATTACCTTCTACCATATAGACACTCCTCAATCCTTGTAGTCTAATTTTTCTACGACATCACGTAGCGTATCGACTTCTCCAACGTTTCCGGGGAAAATAATATACGGAATACCTGGAAAACGACTTTCTTCTCCTGTTTGCCATACGGGTATACCAGGAGCGATCTGGCCCGCCACTTCCGCCTTTTTCACGGCTAATCCAATTGTCCCTACATCACTCGACGTGATTCCGCCTTTAGCGATAACGAACGCTGGTTGCGGATGACAGTTTGCAACAAATTGCGTCACAGCTGATGAAATTTTCACAGAAAGCGCCAATTCCTCTTCTTGACGTCCTTCCCCTAGATCCAAACGTGCACGGGAAGTAAACACACAAACCGTCGTTCCTTCACTGATTTTCTCATTGATTCGTTGTTGAATACGTTCTACCTCTTCATTGAATTTCTCTGTATCTACCACTAAGTTACAATGAAATTCCATAAACTCTACTGATTCGAGTGACTTCAGTGCATTCAACTGATCCGTCGTTTTCTGTACATGGGATCCGACAACGATTAATCCACCTGCTGTCGATTCATTGTGCATTAAGTCTTTTTTCATCAAATATGGTTTGGAAGAAATATTACCAATTACTTTTGTAAAGGAAGCAGCCGTTCGGAATAGGAAGTGTTTTCCTTGATCCATGACACGCATCAAAGCAATCGTGAACACTTGTAAGTCCTCTTCTGTTACCGCATTAACAATCAACTTCTGGAAATCTTCCAGTTGATTTAATTTCCACTCAATTGTTTCAAAGTCAAACGTGCGCAACTCGTCTAGCGAAACGGATAACACACTTTCTGCAGGGTATTGATTTTGCGTTTTCTCAGCGATATATTCTTTCAAATTACTTTTCGTAAACCCAAACATCCGGTCTTTCGCAAATTCCGTTTCACCAGCTGGAACATACTGTCCATTCTGTATGACATAATGCACGTCATCAATCGTTTCTCTGCCGCCTTCTTTGAAAAACGGAATGAGTATTTCGCCATCGACAGTGTAGGCATCATTTCTCTCCAGCGTATTTTTCAATACTTCCGTCTCTAGGGGATAATGACCACGCAACGTAGAATCACCTCTGCTAATCATTAAAAATTCTTTTCCTGTTCGCTTGGCTGCAGCGGCCACTCTTTCTGCAATCTGTGTATGAACTTTCGTTGTCTCATCAACAGAAAATGCACGAGAATTGGTTAATAAAAACACCAATTGGCGCGGTTCATCAAACATGGCCTGAATGGTTTCTGCAGACCAATCTGTATAAACGGGAATACCATGAACTGTCTGAACACCCGTAGGATCATCATCCAAAACAATGATTTTTTGACCGAATACAGATCGTTCCGTGTTCCATAATGACTTTAACCCTGGGCTGTATGATTGTAGTTCTTCGATTCGTTTCCTCAAATTACTTACCACCCTTAGGCACTTCAAAATTCGCCAATTTTTCATAGTACTGAATCAAACCTACGTGATCGTCCGCGGCTTTGCCATCCACTTTCAACGCATGAAACATTTCGAGCACATCTGTCGTCAACGGCATCGGCACACCAATATCGCGTCCTGCTTGCACGACATTTGTCAAATCTTTCATATTAATATCGATTCGTCCGCCTGCTTGGAAATTACGCTCCAAGATAAGAGGTATTTTCGCATCCAACACTGTACTACCCGCTAGCCCACTTCGTATCGCCTCATACATCTTTTCAATATCTACACCTGCTTTAGATGCTAGTACCACCGCTTCTGACATTGCCGCGATTGTCACATTCACTAGAATTTGATTTGCTAATTTAGTCGTAGAACCGCTACCGTGACCTCCGACATGCGTCACGTCCGCAGCCATTGCCTGCAGAACTGGAAGAGCTTTCTCTAAATCGTGGTCTTCACCACCAACCATAATCGCTAATGTACCATCAATCGCTTTCGGTTCCCCACCACTTACGGGGGCATCCATGAACCCGACACCTAGCTTTTTGAGTTCATGTGCACAGAATGTCGAATCCGCTGGCGATACGGAACTCATGTCAATGACGATTGCTCCTGGACGAAGTATTTCACTAATGCCGTTCATGCCAAATAGCACATCACGCACGATTGCCGCATTTGGCAACATAGTAATGACAATATCGCTGTCCTTTGCAGCATCCACAGGAGAAAGCGCTTCCACTGCGCCCGCATTAGTTACGAATTGCATAGCTTCTTCACTTAAATCAAATGCCTTCACTGTCAATCCAGCTTTTACTATATTCAATACCATAGGACGTCCCATGATTCCAAGACCAATAAATCCAATTTTCATAAGGAATTTCCTCCTTTAATTATGTAACAATTAATGCTATTAGTATACAATAAGTATTCTGTCTTGTATACATTTTATCCACTTTTGAATACTTTAACGCAAAATGTGAAATTATCTTGTATACTGTATGGTAATGAACGGAGGAGATGCGTAATGGAGATCACTTCACGGAGTGCACAATTGCTGGCGTACGAAACAATAAGAGAGCAGATTATTACCGGCAGTTACCCAGGTGGCATGAAACTAGTGGAAGTTCAACTTGCTGAAGAGATTGGCGTGAGTCGGACACCGGTACGTGAAGCCATCCGCCGTTTAGAGCAAGAAGGATTGATTAAACGAAAAAAAGTAATCAAACCAACGGAAAAAGATCTACGCCATATGTTTCAAATGCGTACGCTAATTGAAAGCCATGCAGCAAAAATGGCAGCTACATATATGTCGCCAGAAATTATTAGTAAGTTACGTAGAAGTATTCATCTAGCAAAAACGAGTGACTCGCAAGGTATCGTCAAAGCAAACAAAGATTTTCACGATCTAATTGTCCAGGAATGCAGAAATCCAATCATGATTGATACGGTGGATAAGATGCAGTCAATTATCTATTTGTTCAGCAAAACCGTTGTCCAGTATCAGCGACCTTTGCTTATTGAAGAGCATATTAAGATTTGCGATGCGATTGAACGGCGTCAACCCGAACTTGCGAGTAAACTAATGGAAGACCATCTAAAAGCAGATCTCGAGTTTACCCTTACTATCGTTGAATGAAAAAAAGATAGGTATCCTCCAAGTAAACACATTAGAGAACGTCCTATCTTCTATTAGTATGTACGACTATTCTGCATTTTATACAAAAAACTCCATCAACTGTTGCTAGTTGACGGAGTTTCTTTTAGACATTCGCTCGTACGGGTGCGGGTTCATGCCAAGGATAGTTATTTGTTAAAACAGTTGCAAGATCCTTACTCTGTTGCTTACGCATTTTACGGATTTCCGCACGTTGAGGAGCCGTTTCATGCAAATACTTTTCCTCTTCTGTTTCAGGAACAACTTGCGGTACCGCTAACGGCTTCTTGTGCTTATCCAACGCAACAAACGTCAATAAAGAGGTGGCCGCTACTTTACAATCCCCACTTGCCAAATCCTCTGCGATGACTTTAACAAAAATCTCCATAGAAGAATTTCCAGTCCACGTCACATAGGATTCGAAACAAACAGAATCAGAAGGACGAATTGGGTGTAAGAAATCCACGGAATCCATGGATGCTGTGACACAATCCGCCCTACTATGCCGTGCCGCGGAAATCGATGCGATTTGATCGATATCACTCATCAAACGTCCACCAAATAACGTGTTGTGATTATTTACATCATTTGGAAAGATCCTACTCGTTCTGACGACCCTAGATTCCCGGCACTGCTTTTCTAGTCTCATTGTAAATGAAGCCTCCTCTAGATTTGTATTCGACTACCTCGCTAAGTAGATCGAAAATTTGAATAAGTCCTATTATCCTATTAAATATACGCCCCGTTCACAAAGTTGTCAAGATTAAAAACTTGTCGGTTTAACTACGCTTAATCAATTATTTTTCTGTAACGGTGAAATATCCTTTTCTTCTAGCAAGCCTATTTCAAGTAAACCTTTCAAGATTCCATCATCGTCACAAGATGCGGTGATTACATCTGCTACTTCTTTTAATTCCGCAATCCCATTTTCCATTACAATCCCCGTACCTACCGATTGAATCATTTGCATATCATTTAACCCGTCTCCAAATGCGTAGCTATTTTCGATTGGGATATTCAGATAGTCCAATATTTTTTGAATGCCTACTGCTTTAGACGCGCCATCAGGAAGCATATCTACTGAACTCTCATCCCATCTAACAAACGAATATCCTTTGAATATATCCATATACTCTTCTGTTTCTTCAACATTACTATAAATCTGTACTTGATTAACGTCGGAATGTAAAAAAATGTTAGAGTCTACTGGAGGATACGGTATTTTCAATCGTGTCGTGCAGCCTATCACTAATGGGTGAGCCGCAACATTTGTCACAAATGACTCAAACGTGGCGTACGTTAAACCATGTCCATTTCTTTCGGCCACCTCAGTTAGTTGCTGAAGCACTTCCCGTTTTATTGGGTTTGAGTAAATTTCTTTACCTTCGAATACGACATGTTGACCATTCATCGATATATAAGAGTCAAATGATAATTCCTCCAGCAACCATTTAAACATCAATGGTGCTCTTCCCGTACAGATTACTGTATAAACCCCTTTAACCTGTAATGCTTTCAACGCTTGCTTCGATGACTCCAAAATCGTCTTATCACGGCTCATTAATGTGCCATCTAAATCAAAAAACACAATTTTCTTATTTGATACCATTTAAGATTCTCCCTTCTCGCCCTATTATCCTAGTAATTACGCTATCATTGACAATGATACGCTATTTGTTATTATGATTGAATTCGTTTGTTCTTTTTCCAGACGACAAATACAACTACGTGGAGGTAATTATAATGAATCACAACGAAGAACGTGTAAGCGGGGAAAACGTCACGGATTATTTACAGCGACCAACATTCACGAGTGTTGATGAAGAAAGACAATATAATAAACAGCGATTAGCTGGAGCCTTCAGATTATTTTCTCGTTTCGGCTTTACGGAGGGGGTAGCAGGTCATGCAACCTATCGGGATCCAGAATTCAAAGATCATATGTGGGTAAATCCTTACGGTATCGCTTTCGGTAAGATCAAAGCATCGGATTTAGTTTTGGTTAATCCCGATGGAGAAGTAGTACAAGGTAAATACTCACTACATAAATCTGCACTCATGATCCACTCGGCTATTCACGAAGCAAGACCTGACGTGATTGCTTCAGTTCACTTACACCCTTTATACGGTAAGACATGGGCATCGACAGGCCGATTAATCGATCCATTAACGCAAGATGCTTGTGCTTTTTATAACGATCACTCCGTATTAGATGAATTTTCAGGGGTTGTTTATGAAGAAGATGAAGGTGTGAAAGTAGCAAATGCATTAGCTGATAATAAAGCGATATTTTTAAAGAATCATGGCCCATTAACCGTTGGACAGTCTGTGGATTCTGCAGCATTCTGGTTCATCACACTTGAACGTTCTTGCCAGGTTCAACTACTTGCAGAAGCCGCCGGTATTGTAAACCCAATTCCTGCTAAGTATGCAGCAAGTACAGCAAAACAAGTAGGTAGAGAAGCTGATGGATGGGAAAACTTCCAGCCATTGTGGGAGAAAATTGTCGGCGATGAACCAGACTTTCTCGATTGATAGGTTAAAATGAAACTACTCGACAAAAAAGCGATTATTTCCTCGGAAATAATCGCTTTTTTGTCTTTATTCATCTGCATAACCATTGCGCTGTTACGAAGATTAACAGATTGCGCCGAATACATTGGTTTTTCATGCTACAATAAGATTAGATACTAAGAAGGGTGGACTTGTATTGAATAAGAAATTGTCTATCTATTTACTTATGTTAGCAATCGGTTTTACACTTTTAATTTTAGCAATCATACTCGATCTTCCGGAAAAACTACAGTGGCTATTTTTAGCGATTGCAATTATATTAAACGTCACTAGCGCTGTTGCCGCTATGAGAATCGGCTTACGAGAAATGAAACCCGATAAACGATAAGTTAATTCGTCAGCGAAATAAACAAGTCAGTGGCTACTGAAGCCACTGACTTGTTTATAGTTTAATTCTTTTTTCTACGTAAGCCTTTAAACCATCTGCCGAATATACGTGACGCTTCGGCAATATGTATGCACTCACTGTACTTGTGTATATGTAAATATAATCTGCGTCCTCTATCATACGCTGTATACCACCCCACTGTACCTGCGTCTCGCCCATTGAGGTCTTATCTGAAATACCAGCCTTATTCATCTTCATAGAATGTTCGCCGATCAGCCCTTCATTTTTCCCTTCTTTCAACATCTTACGCACTTGTCTTGTAATGTGGAAATAGAAGTATTTTGGATAAAGAATTATCCATAAAATCGCAGTCAATCCGAAAGCAATAAACAAAGGCCCTCTTGCCATATCCGTAAAAACGGATAAGAAATAGGCAAACAAGAAGAATATTAGGGGGGATACAAAACGTTGCCACTGCAATGAATGCTTACCTACTTTTGAATTTTTGACATGATATAAATTAAAAGCCACGACATCTTCTTCTGTTAACTCATACTCAAATTCCATCTGGTCCCCCTGCTAAATGAGACGTATCATTCAATAAGGAACAACTTTTGTTCTCCACATCTATTACAGTCAATGACGTATTATCAATTGTTACCGCATATTTTTGATCTTCCAGTAACGCAACGATGATTCGTTTAAGAAAGCTACCATGACTGACAACGAGAATTCGTTGATCTGGATTCAAGCGGACTTGATTCGCTACAAATTCAAGACCTCTAGCTATGACACTTTCTTCTGTTTCGCATTGCAAATCTAGCTCCCGCCACTTCGGCCCCCATTTTTGCTGACGTTCTTGCTCTGTCGTTCCTTCGATTAACCCACCACTTCTCTCACGCAGGCGTTCATCTTCTATCACTTCCACATTTAACTGCTTCGCAAGCAAATCCGCTGTTTGTCTTGCACGAGTCATTGGACTAGTGTAAATAATATCCCAATCTTCACCAGCAAGGCGCCATGCCAACTTTTCAGCAGTTAACATTCCTTCATCATCCAGTGGAATGTTTGAACTTCCTTGTGCACGTCCTTCTTTATTCCACGCAGTCACGCCATGTCGAACAAAGCCGATAATAGTCAATGAAACCACCCCTATATAATTTTACTCATCCCTTATATCTAGTCCTATCATGGATGCAAACTGAATAGCTTGTCGTGTAGATACGATACAACCGTCTAAATCCTTAATAGAAACGGTCAAACTATCAAATTCAGAAGTTTTTATTTCTACATTTTTCAAAGGTGTCTCATCAAAACTAGCTTGATCGAGTGTACATTCCACAAAACGCGTTTGCTTCATTTTACAATCATAAAAATCTGCGTCTTTCAGCTGACACCCGTGAAATTGTAAACGCTCCCATTTATTATGAACAAATGCACTTAGATTACCAATGCATTGATCAAACAATACATCTGTGAACCTAGCATCTGTAAAATTCACACCAAGCATTTTGCAGTTATGAAAGCTGGCTCGATGAATACTAACTCCTGTTAAATCCGAATTAGAAAAGTCACAGTTCTCAAAACGCACATCTGTAATGAACAAGCCTGGTAATGAAGCATGCTGAAAACTAGAGTTTTTAATGAAAGTATTTGTTAGATGGACGCGCTCTACCGTTTCACCATCAATTCTTGAGTCGACTATCTTACAATTTTGTAAGATAGGATCTTCCTGATTTAATAATTCTTGCAAAGTAGCAAGTGTTAATTGCTCCGAAACCTTTGGTTGATTCAATTTCATGAAAATCCGCCTTTCTAACAAACGGTGGTTACATAAAAAATTATATTTATAACATTTTCTTAGCTTGAATATATTGAATCGCTTGCTGGACACTAGCAAACGTTGTCAAATATTGATTGTATTCTTTAGACATCGCTAACTTGCGTGCAATAATTGGTGATACACCTGTTATATAAAGACGGCTACCCATTAGCTGTAGAACTTCTTTTATTTCAAAAAAACGATAAATAGGGGTTTCTTCTTGCCAATGTAAACCTGTAATATCAATCATTACATGATCAATATCTTGCGCATGGACATAGTCACTTAACTTCATAATCAACAGGTTAAAGCGTTCTTCACTCATTTGCCCGATTAACGAAACTGCGGCCAGGTTATCGAATATTTTCATAATAGGTAACATTAGCTGCTCTATTTCTAAGTCTTTCGTATGTAATTCTTCAATTTGTCTGTATTGTACAGAAACGTCGGTCAGCGTACCAATAAAATAAGTTGCCTTCTCTATTGTAATCGGCCGAATACTAAGACGGTTCCAAAATAGCTTGCCATCTTTTTTATAATTTTTCATCACAATAGTAATAGGTTGTTTTTCCGCAATGGCCCTTCTAACTTGCATTATAGCAGCCTTATCTGTTTCTTCCCCTTGAAGGAATCTACAATTACGTCCCATTACCTCCTGACGCGTATAGCCAGTCAGTGTTCCAAATACTTTATTCGTATGAATAATAGGATTATCCTCTCGTGAAGGATCGGTTACCAACGCTCCAACTCTACTACCATCAAGCATCGCTTCTATTAATTGTCTTTGAACGGTCTCTGTTAATTGTTTAATATAGCTCACACCCTAACGTTTCAAATACCCTCTCTATCGTAGCATATTCTTAGTCATATTGTATAAAAGATTAGAATGGACTGTCACGCTATATAATCTTAAATCCTATTCTTTTTTCATACATTTTCAAAAAATTCTCTGACGTTAATATTTCGCTCGGGGATTTTTAATTTCACTTTATACGAGTTGGTTTCATCTTCACAAATATAATAAAGGGGCCGGGATATTACTAGAAAATAGTCCGTTTTCCTACGCTTCTGTATAATAAAAAAGATACATTTATAAATACGTAGTCAAAAAGAAAAGTGCATGAAGGCGAATTGCTTCATGCACTTTAGAGTCTTTGGTCCTATCTTTTCATTATTTCCGATCTTCTACATCTAGTTTACTTCCATCATTAAAATGAATTTCCAATTCAAACTTTTCATAATTAGATTCCAAGCCAAAAGCTTTTAGTACTTGATCAATTGCTTCTTCATTTGTACTATCTTTCGTTAACTGCAATTGTTGAATTTTCGGGTATAGTTCATCGAACGCTTCTTGTCCTTTTAGGTGGACGCTGTTCAATTCGTCTTCAACTTTCGCTTCCAACGGTTCATTATTGTCTTGCTCAATTTCCGCTTCGTACTCTATGTCTTTACCATACGAAACATCAACATCGATTTCCTTAAATGAAAGTTTGTCCATGTCTGCTTTCATTTTGTCTGTTGTTGCATCTGTTGTCTGTGTTGTTGTACTTTCCACAGAAGCATTCGTGTCTGCAGGCTGTTCTGCTGGTGCCAATGGTGTTGGAACATCAACCGGTTCTTTCGTATTGTTTCCGCATCCCGCAAGGCCAATAGCCAGAACTGATACAGTAGTCATCAATAATCGTTTCATTCAATATTCCTCCCTTTACATGTGATTCCTTCTATAGTTTACCCAATCCTCTATTTTTTAATCGATTAGTTTTATTTCATAAAGGGTATATTGATTGGTAAAGGAGTGATTCGCGTGAATAATTATGATGAACTATTTGCTTTAGAAACAATAGATGCGATTGAATCAGCAGTGCAAGTAGATGGAAATTTACGTCGGGCTCATGCGATGGGAGTCGCTTTTGATGCGATTTTTAAGCCTACAGAAGCGGCCATTCCTTGGACAACTGCCGCGCATTTGCAAAAACAGGAAGTACAGGCAATTGTACGTTTTTCACATAGTTCGCCAAGCGTGGATCCAAGTAAAAGACTAAACCCTGTTAAAGGAATGGCTGTCCGCTTTGAACTGCCTGGTGGTAACTTTACAAATCTAGTAATGGTGAATATACCGATTTTCATCAGCAAGACCCCCGAAGCATTTACCCGTTTAATACGTTCTTTCGATAAAGACGCAAGCTCTTGGAGCGAACGAATAGATTCAATACTACATGACACAAATTATACAGCTTTCGCTACAATCTTAAAAAAATTGAAACCTTTTCAAAACTTTGAGACTCATCATTATTATGCAATTCATGCTTACGTACTTGTGAATAAAGAAAAGCACAAGCAAGCTGTTCGCTTTGAGTGGCAACCGCTTCCTATAAATGATCGTAAAGTTGAAGCTAGTTCAATGGAGAATGAGTTGATCAAAAAGGTAGAGCAACAAACAGTGCAGTTTCGATTGCTCGTACAATTAGCTGAACCTGGTGATCCGACTGATGATCCAACAAAAGCATGGCCAAATGATCGCAGAAAGATTGAAGCCGGTATACTGACATTGACTTCCGTTCGAGCCGACAACGCAGAAAGTATTGTATTTGATCCGACAGTTACTACAGCCGGACTGGAAAGTAGCGATGACCCTATACTACGTTTTCGTTCAGCAGCGTATGAAGAGTCAGCTAGACGACGAAGAGCGATACAATAATCATTACCAATACCAGAACTTACACTTGCCGAATTTAATAAATATACTAAAATTCATCTGAAACTAGTTACACTCTATTTTAAATACTCAAACGATCTTTCTAGTATAGCTACAGATTACTTTTCAAGTTAACAAGCATAGTTCAAACTTGATTTTTTCATTACGTTATTGTTATTATTTAAAAGGTGTCAATTCAACTAATGTGCGTATAAACCATTCTATTAGAATGAGTATTGGCTAGGATTTCTGGCGTAAGGGGTTGACTACTCACTAGAAGGAGCTGATGTGTATGACTACAGAAAAGAACTTGGTGTTTGAAGATTCGGAAGATGAAGTGGTTAAAGATTATTCATTAGATCGTGTACCAATCGAAGATCGCAATAAAAGTTGGCTGAGCATTACGAACATCACGTTTGGAATCGCAACTGCCATCTTTTATTTTCAGATGGGGAGCGTCATGGCCTTACAGTTCGGAGCACCGAATGCTATCGTTTCGGCCATTTATGCGATTATTGTGGCGGGACTTCTCGGTACCGTCATTGCCTATTTATCGGCAAAGTCTGGTATGAATGTAAACCTATTATCACGGGGTGGTGGCTTCGGCTATATCGGCTCATCTCTTACTTCACTGATTTACGCCTCGAACTTTATTATGTATTGCGCGTTCGAAGGTCTGATTCTAGTATCTGCAGTACACCATTTCCTACCGGACTTTCCTAAATGGATTTTAATTGTGGTATTCGGCACTATCATTATTCCACTTAATTGGTTCGGAATTGAGCAGCTAGACAAGCTTCAGAAATGGTCTATGCCTATTTTTCTTATCTTCCTTGTTACAGCGATTGTCCTATCCATTATTAAACCACCTCTCTATACTGGATCTGTTTTCTCCTATATGCCTGAAGGCGTAACATTCGGTGGGACAGCATTGCTGTTTTGCATCGGAATGCATAACGGAATCATCGGGTTGACCGCATTACTCGCTTCTGATTATGCGCGTTTCCTAAAGCCAAAAGACCGAAAATATGGGTCTATTGCGATTGGGTTTATACCACAGGTTTTCTGTTACGGCGTGATGGGTGGTCTCGGAATTTGGTTCGGCGTACGTTTCCTTGAAAAAGATCCTGGCGTTTATATCGTTCTATTGCTAGGTATTGGAGGAGCACTATTTACGATGTTGACGCAATTACGGATCAACGTCACAAATATTTATAGTAGTTCATTATCACTTTCCAATTTTTTCGAGAATGTTCTCCGCTTTACACCTGGACGAAGATTTTGGGTTGTCGTTTCTGCTTTCTCCGCAATCGCTCTGATGTTGGGTGGAATAGTAGATCACTTGGATAAAGTCATGACCTTCCAAGGTGTATTCTTATTTTCATGGGCCGCAATTTTAGTGACTGATGCTTTAGTCGTTAAAAAATGGTTAAAGATTGGTCCGACATATTATGTAGCTAGACAGGAATATTTATATAAATGGAATCCTGTAGGCGTCGTTTCGTTACTAGTCGCCAGTACATTTGGTACGATAGCCGCATCAGGAATCCTCGGTGTATTCTTACAATCTACCGCTGCATTTTTTGCCGCTTTGCTTGCTGCATTATTGACAGTTGTGATAGCTATTTATACAAAAGGTGCATACTATTTGGAACGCGAACCGAAAGATATTACAGCCGATGATCGACTCGGGTAATCTAAGAAATGAATATAAGAGTAATTGGTATTAATAAAGCCGTCACCCAAATAGGGTGACGGCTATTTCTGTGTGATTAAATTACGCTTTATCGTCCTGCCCATAAAATACCGGTGGCACAGATCCAAACACTCTGCGGTGATAAAGCATTGGATCTTTCTGTTTGTCAATTTGAAGATCCACCACTTCTCCGATAATAATCGTGTGATCTCCCGCTTCTATCGTTTGGAACGTTTTACATTCAAATACACCAAATGCATCTTCAATAATCGGCACACCACGATCAGACAATTCCCACTTACATGTGGAGAAACGATCTTCTACACGACTAGCAAACGTGCTGCAAAGTTCTTGTTGATCTCCTGCAAGCACATGCACTGCGAACTTTCCGCCTTCCGTAAACGCTTTAATAGAAGAAACTCTATGATCAATAGACCACAATAGGAGCATCGGGTCTAACGAAACCGAAGCGAATGAATTGACCGTTAATCCAACAGGCGTTCCATCTTCTGTGACAGCAGTCACTACAGTTACTCCCGTTGGATAGTTTCCCATAATTTCTTTGAATAAATTTTGTTGTTCATCTTTTTTCATAAGCCATTCTCTCCTTTATTAATAGGCTATATCCGAGTTACAAATCTAGTCTGCATTCCCTTCCACTAGCCGTTGCTTACTCTATCATAGCACTTCTGCCATCTTTCTTCATTTTTCTCAGCTTCTACTCAACTTTTCTTTCAGTATATTCACAATGCGGCACAATGAGTGACATTGCTAGCGATAACTTTGACCATTCTGATCTCTACTTCATAAACGGCGGCGGTATTAAATTATGGCAATACAGAGATAGAGCGATTGTGATGTTACTATTTTACATTGATCATTTATTAAGGGATACTAGGTATATGACCAATAGCACGCGCTAGTGTACAAAAACCTGGAGTTGATTTAATTGAACAAAAGAGGACGTAAAGTAGGTGCGAATGGCGCAAAGAGTAGAGAGTTACTTTTACATATTGCGGCGGAAGAATTTGCTCAGAACGGCTACCATGACACGAAAATTAGCACAATCGTCAAGACGGCCAATGTTACCCAACCTACATTTTATTTATATTTCAAAAATAAAGAAGCAATCTTTAAAGAATTAGTGGACAATTTTAAAGAAAAGCTATCTACCCTGACTAGAGATAGTAGATTATCAAATAATATGGATCCACAGTTAGCACAAGCAAGAATCAAAGAAAATCTTACTTCAGTCTTCCGGTTATTGGAACATAATAAACATGTGGCTAGAATCGGATTTATCCTTTCAGATGATGCCTACGAAATAAAGGAAAAAATGTCAAAACAGATTGAACAAAATCTTACTGTAGAAGTGCAGCATGGCTACTTCCATTCCAACATTGATCTAAGTACAGTCGCCTTTTCACTCATCGGTGCTATTGAGCGCTTAACTATAACTAAATTATGGACAGACAAAAAAAATTCTGAGGAACTAGCTGAGGAAGTTACAGAACTCTTTTTATACGGATTAAGTAAAAATGCGCGTAGTTAAAAGCGCTACAGTTGCTCGTGTTTGATTTCAAGGAACAGATTTCTACAGATCCAACAATGGCACTATCCGAAAAAATGGAGGAACTCAACAACTTAAACAAAGCCTATCATGCAGTAGTGGAAGAGTTAATCGGTACAGACCAATTCTCAGCTAATTGTATACAAACAACCCCCTCGATTTCGTGATCGAGGGGGTTATCGTTTTATAGTGCTTCTTTAATAACACGCTTATAATTTAACACCGACAACATACCGAATATGGAGTACAGCGCGGTATAGATCGCCATAACAATAAGCATTGGTGTCAACATTTCAGTTCCAAATAAAAACCAGCCCGATTTCACTGCAAAATAACTATGACATAAGCCTACGACTAATGGAATACCAAAATTGAATAGTTGTTTATGTTGCACACCTTTCAGTAAATCCGTTTGCGTATACCCAAGTTTCCGTAGAATCGTGTAATTCGCTTTTTCATCTTCGCTTTCATCCATTTGCTTAAAGTAGAGAATACAGCCTGACGTAATGAGAAAGGCCAGTCCAAGGAAACCAACAATAAACATGATGACACCAATTCCTTGCTTTTGTATCATTTTCTCTTCATATTTTGATTCATTGCCCGCCCAGATGTCGATATCTAGTGCATGAAAAATCGTATCTGCCCGTTCAATATCTTCCCTATTGGTAATCGTGACACCTGTATATTGAGAAAACTCGGTACTTAGCTCAACATCTTTATCAGCCAACATCTGTTGATAGATGCTTTGATCGACAATTGCGACTGGAAACGCGCCTGTCGCTCTAGCTGGGAGAACCGTTAGATCTTCCATTCCTTTGTATGCTAGTTTGTAAACATATTCTTCACCCGTAAAGACAATCATTCCTTGCTCTTGAATATGCATAAGATTATTCAAGAAATCACTTTGATTGGCCAAATAGACCTCTGTTTCTGCCACATCTAACTGCTCAACTACCTGATCACTGATGACGAGCATTGTAGTATCTGCAAAACTAAATAACGAATTACCTTCTTCAGCCGACATAGATAACACTTCCGAGAGATCCACTTGGAAGTTCAGTAAATCGATCGTCTCATAGCTGTTCGCAATACCCTCTTTTTCAAGCGCCTGTACAAATTCTGCACCATGTTCAGTCAATATCGAAAAATCGGCAGGAATATTTTTCTCCACCATCTTTTCTACAGAGTAATACGAAATATAACTTAGTGACAGCAAGGCAATCGATAAGGCTGACAATGTCGTAATAATCATCAGTAGCAAGGAATTCGATTTCATTCGAAACATGATCGAAGACAACGACAACACGTCATTGACATTCAAATAACCGTTCTTGCGCTTACGAATGATGTTAAAAATGAAACTGACAGAGCCTTTATAAAATAAATACGTTCCGATAATAACAGAGGCCAAGATGGCGATCATCACGACAAAAAACTGATTACCGAGGAACATACCGCTAAATAATTGCGAAGATAAATAATAACCAAATAAAATGAGCCCAATGCCAAACACACCAAGAATGGCTTGAAGAGCAGTCATCTTCTTCAATCGTTGCTGCGTAACAGTTGCCACACGGAACAATGATAAAATACTTTGTCTTCTAATAAAAACTGCATTCATCAATAAAATAAGTATATAAATTGCGGCAAAAACGACTAACGTCTGAACGAATGCTTCTGAAGAAAAACGTAAAGTAGCTACATCCTGTATGCCCGTTACTTTGAACAGAATCATCATCAACAAACGAGACATTGAAAAGCCTAAGAATATCCCAACAATAAGCGATCCGACATATAACACTAAATTCTCCACACTTAAGATGTGAAAAACCGTCCCCTTCGTCATACCAATCAATTGAAACAGCCCAATTTCCTTACTGCGTCTCTTAATAAATAAGTTGTTCGCGTACACTAAAAATACAGATACAATAAAAATTAGTAAAACCGAACCTGTTTTAATAGCCGCTGCGCCTTTCACTCCACCTGTCGTATCATCCAAAGCTGGATCAAATTGCAAAGTCATAAATGAAAAGTACAATGCTACACTGAAAACTAATGCGAAAATATAGACGTAATAATGCTTGAAGTTTTTCTTGATATTACGAAAGATTAATCGATTAACTGTCATGTTGCACCCCGCCTAGCACACCTTGCGTTTTAATAATGTCGTTGAAAAACTCGGTACGCGTTTGCTCTCCTTTATATAATTGCGTATAGATTTGACCGTCTTTAATGAACACGACACGTTCACTAAAGCTTGCCGCGAGTGGATCATGTGTCACCATGACGATTGAAGCATTGCGTTTCGTATTCAAGTCGCTTAGTTTATTCAATAGATCAGATGCCGCTTTTGAGTCGAGCGCACCTGTTGGTTCATCCGCAAAAATAATACTTGGATCATGAATGAATGCGCGTGCTGCAGAGGTCCGTTGCTTTTGGCCGCCCGAGATTTCATTCGGATATTTGTCGGCTATATCGGCTATCCCTAGATCTTCAGACACTGCATGAAACATTTCATTCGCTCTCTTTTTCGCTACTTTTTGCACAGATAACGGGAGTAGGATATTTTCTTTTACTGTTAACGTATCGAGCAAATTATAGTCTTGAAAGATAAAGCCTAAGTGACGCTTACGAAATTCCGCCATTTGTTTTTCTTTCATTGCATTTATGTTTTGTCCTTCTATACTAATTGTTCCCTGGCTTACTCGGTCGATTGATGACAGCACGTTTAGTAGGGTTGTTTTACCAGATCCAGATGCCCCCATAATACTGACGAATTCACCTTTATTCACTTCTAGGTCCAGTGCGCTTAGTACTTCTGTTTTATTCAATTTATTGCCGTAGGTTTTATAGATTTTCGTTGCTTGTAAAATCACCATATCCATCACTCCTCGTTACTTCTATATTAATCAATAGTTAGCATTTTCTCCTGTCTTTCATATGACAATTAGAAAAAGCATGTGACATTATCGTCACATGCTTTAGACTTCTAAGCGAGAACCGTTGCGAAGTACAGCTTTTGCTTTATCATCAACTTCCTTTACACACTGCTATACGGACAAATTCATTTTCTTTCGGGAAGGTTAAGATAAAGAGAGTGCCTTTTCCTAGCGTTGACTGTACTTGTATATCAATAAGCAATGATTCTGCTACTAGTTTGACTAAGTATAGTCCCATCCCCGTAGCAGCATGGTCTTGATGGTTCGCTGTTCCTGTGAAACCTTTATCGAATATCCGCGACAGATCTCTTTTATCGATACCCTGGCCAAAGTCTTCAATCGAAATCGTCGTCACTTCATGATCAGTGGTGCTTCGAATATAAATATCTGACGCTTCGCTATATTTCACAGCATTCGTTAATAACTGTCGAATCATGAAGCCTAACCACTTTGAATCTGTTAACACTTCTTCTGTTTTCAAGGACACTTCAAACCCAATCCCCTTTTGCATACACCAGAGTTTTAGCGATTTGATTTCTTGAGACAACAGCTTTTGAATATTCGTTTTTTCTATAAATAAATCATTTTGGATAAATGGAATGCGTTTTTGGTGAAGTTGCTGATCGAGTAATAAATGGATTCGAAGCCATTCATACATTAATTGTGAGCGAAGCACCGGATCTGACGTTCGTTCAATCATTAATTGCATCGTCGTTAACGGAGTCTTCACTTCGTGTATCCAATTAAGAATGTCGTCTTTCTCTTGATTCACGCTGATTTGTAGTTGATCTAGCTGATGTTTAACTATTGCTTGCTGTTCAGCAATCCATTCATAAGTTATTTTTTCAAATGTAGTAGATGCCTCTGGAAATTCAGTCATATCAAATGATGCATCGAGCATGTTCAATTCCCGATAAAATCTAGTTTCTTTGACGTATCGTACAATGATAAACAAGCAAAATAGTAAGCAAGATATGAATACGATATAAGCAGCAGATTGGAATGAAATACTCGAATCTAAAAAGCCCATCAGCAAAACAAGTAGCTGCAAGAGACAGAAGAACAGGATCCAACTAGCTCTTTCTTTTAAGAATACTCGAATCATAGCTGTGTTTCCTTTGCCATATATCCTTGCCCTACTTTCGTTTCGATTACATCGTTTAGCCCTATTTCTGCAATCCTTTTCCGTAATCGATTGACGTTGACCGTGAGTGTATTATCACTGACAAATCTCTCATCGTCCCATAAACTCGTGATCATCTCTTCTCTTGTCACAATCTCATTCTTTTTTTCTATGAGTAATTTCAATATATATATTTCATTTTTAGTCAGTTCAATCGAACCGTTTTCATTTGTTAACGTACCTTTAACAAAATCAACAGTAGCCTCGCACCATGTTTTCACTTCCAATGTTTGATCTGTATTATAGTTATACACACGTCGTAACGTTGCTTGTATTTTTGCGATAAGCACTTCGAAATGGAAAGGTTTTTGCACAAAATCATCTGCTCCGAGTTGCATCGACATAACCATATCTGTCGGATGATCCCGTGAAGAAAGAAATATAATGGGCACATTCGAATGCGTACGAATCATTCGACACCAATGAAATCCATCGAATTTCGGTAGCTGGATATCAATGAGTACAAGATCAGGCTTGTTGTCCGTAAATTCCTGCAACACGTTACTAAAGTCTTTCACACCCGCCACGTTATACGACCAGTGCGTCAAGCGCTCTCTTATTTCCTCATATAATGTTTGATCATCTTCAATTAACATAATCGTAAACAATGAAATCACCACACTTTTCATAATTGCTTTTAGTTTATCCTATCTAGCGACATAATCAAAACAGCGCACCCTATAGGCACGCTGCTCTCACTTCTATTCATCGTAAATAAAACAAGCCACCATTGATTATATCAATTGTAATTCTAGGCATAAAACGTTCTGCTATTGCTTGTTTTTCAATCTCATAGCTATTCGGTTTCTCGTCCAGGCCCTCATAAAAATAATCTAGTACAGCTTGATCTTTTCTCCACCTTTTCTTCGCCTCATCTACCCATTGATGATCCTCTTTTTCAATGAGTTGATTAATTACATGATCCAATCGTTCAAATGCACGTTGAGGTTTAATAATGAATGGAAGATGAAAAACATGTTCGGGTGGTTCATTTACTAAATCTAGCGTACATAACGTTTCTTGAAAATCTTGAAAGACAGCACCTGTCATCAAGTTGATGCCTAAGGAGTACAGTAACTCTTTCGTCTGATGACTCCTATAAGAAACTTTTACGTTCACTCCGAGCCACGGCGTCAGAACCTCATCACTTGATACTTGCTCGTGCATCTTCACGAATGAACCCATTTCTCTAGTGACGCGGAATAATTGATGGAGTCGTGGAGAACCTATATGCAGAACCTCTCCTTTAATACCATCCCTTAACTGCTCAATATCAGTGATGAGCATAAGCTTGGCAGGATTCGGTGTTTCACCGACAGTTTCAATATAACGCCAGTAAAATGGTCGATTCATAATCTTTTTATCCATCTCGATCGTTAGCTGTACGTTCATATAATGTGGGTGTTGCGTAAGGATCTCACAATTGCTATTCCTGAAAAAATGATGTAAGTATTCATTTATTTCCTGCGGTTGCATGTAGTTCCTCCTTCTCTTAAACGCTTATCGTGTCGTCAAAATATCATCCAGCTCCCCTACTACTTTTTCAAATGTTTCTATCTTACCTTCGAGCACACCTAAAATATGATCATCAATCGTGTCTTGAACAGCTAAATTATAAATATGGACATCATGCGCTTGACCTAAACGATGCACCCGTCCAATTCGCTGCTCCAATTTCATCGGATTCCAAGGTAGGTCATAATTGATCACATGATGGCAAAACTGTAGATTGATACCTTCAGCACCCGATTCAGTGGCAATCAGTACTTGTGCTTTTTGCTGGAACAGATGCTTGATCCACTCTCGACTGTTTTTGCTTAACCGTCCGTTGAAGATGACATTCGATATGCCTTTCGAAAATAAGACATCACTCAAATAGAGTTGGGTCGCACGATATTCCGTGAATAAGATGACCTTATCGTTCGCTTGTGTAATAAGTTCGACCGCCTTATCTGCTTTCGAATGCGTAGACTGTTGCACCAGTTGCCGCATAATTGCATTCACATGCTCTTTCTCTTGTGGGCTTGTGCACTCCTCGAGTAATTTGCTTAATGTAACGAATACAGCATCTTGGCTACTACACATTTCGCGTTGCAATGTAAGTGTTGTAAATGAATCCGCAAAGACAGGAGATACTTCTTTTAGTTTTGACAGGATGCGATAAGTCTCTTTTTCACTAGATGTAAACTCGACAGGAATCGCCTGCACTTTACGCTTTGTCCATTCAACTCCAGTATCTTGGCGTCTGTTCCTAACCATTACTTGACCGACTAATTCCTTTAAATATTCTTCTTGCTCCGCATTGCGTTTCTTCGTTGAGAATATAGATGAGAACTCTTCATAATTTCCTAGATGCCCTTGTTTCAGCAACGTCACTAAATAAAATAATTCGAATATATCATTTTGAATGGGTGTAGCCGTCAGCAATAAACAGAACTTTTTCTTTAGATTTTCCACAAACTTATAGCTAATCGTTTGATGATTCTTCAATTTATGCGCTTCATCTACAATGATTAAATCATAATCTTGCGCAAGTACTTTCTCTTTATGGGGACTACGTTTTGCGGTATCCATACTCATAACGACAACATCCACATAATCTAGTTCATAATTCTTTTTATACAGTAGCGCAGGGATATGGAACTTCGTGTGTAACTCTTCTACCCATTGATTGGCGAGAGAAGCTGGTACTAAGATGAGTGCTTTTTTCACCAGCCCACGGATTAAGTATTCCTTTAGGATCAGACCCGCTTCAATCGTCTTACCAAGGCCTACCTCATCTGCCAGTATCGCTTTGCCATTCATCTCTCCAATGACCCGCTCTGCCACCTCTAGTTGATGGCCAAGTGGTTTGACACACGGTAAGTATTTCAATGATTGAAGACCTGTAAAGCTATCGATTAGCTGTTTTTTCGCAATGGTGTAGCTCATTTTATATACTTCCCAAGAGTCCCAAGGCTTTCGTTGTTCTAGTCTTTCAAGGAAACCTTCTTGCCAGACAGTTGACTTTTCTAGTTGCATCTCTTCACCTCTGCGTACATTTTCATTAGTAGTAGGGTGTCCAAAAAAGAGTTTCTTATGAATTCTAAAAAGAAAAACCCCTCAGTTGGGGTTTCTCACAGTTTACGGATTAAATTTCGAAAGCAGTAAAACTACCCTCTTCATCAAATTCAGTGACGTGAAACACACGGTCTGAAAATGATTCAGCTACATCCGTATCATTACCGACTACCAATGTAAGAACGTTGAATTTTTTTAGCTTCTTCTTTTCACGGAACCTTTTCAGGAACTCCTTACTTACTTCGTCTTCTCCATCCGTCACGAAAATCACATCGGCTCGTTTGAATGTGCTTTGCTCAATCACTTTCAATGCCCCTTCGAGTGATTGTGTGAAATCCGTTCCGCCACCTAGATACGTTCTGGCTAAGCGAATCAACTCATTGCTTGAGATTTTCCCTTTTACATATGTATCTAGTTGAATGGTTGTTGAAAATAGCAACACACATAAGTCTCTGCGCTGCTTTTTTGCAATTGACAGTAACGCTAATATAAAGCCTTTTGATTGGTTATCAAGCAATTTCATACTGCCCGATTGATCTAAACAACATATGATAGGACCTTTCCCAAGCTTCTCCTGTTTCTTCTGCTCATATTGCATCGTTTCGCCTTCAGCAAAGCGACGTAAAAAATCATTTTTCGTAGCATCGTGACTATATAAGCTTAATTCCATCGGCAAAAGACGCTCTATTTCATTACCTATCGTCACGCCTCGCCGTTCCATCGCATCGACATAAGTGGACTGTTGTTTCTTGCGTGCCACTTCTTTGAAACGTCCTGCCCAATCCGCAATTTCCTGCATCTTTGGATCCGTGGCGACTTTATCAGCTACCGCTAATTGTTCACGGAGCGGCACTTTCTTCAGTTCAGCGTCCCCTTTCCCCGTGCTAGAACCGCCCATTAAAGAAATTACACTCTCTTTCACTTTGATAGTTTCTTCTACCGCTTCATCCATTGCTTGTAGGAAACGTTCACCATTCGTCTCCAGTGTGAGCTCTAGCTTGTCGCTCAATTGAACGGATGCCTCTTCAAGATCCTGTATCAAACCACCCTCAGCCTTCTCCATTTCTTCTGCTTGTCGGACTGGCATTTTATCTTGCAATGCCTGCACCGCTTCCAATCGATCTTGCAGTTCCTTGTCTTCTACCTTCACCTCTGCGAGCCATGAATTGATCTTTTCACCAAACTTTACTGCACAGACAGTCGCTGCCAAATCGTCTAGTCGCGTATACCTTCTATATTCTTCGAAGTGCTGGTCGGTCAGAAGCTTTTCTATTATCGTTCGGTTCGGCTTCAATGAACTATCGACTACTTCTTTTAAGAGCTGGGGCTTCATTTTGTATAAAGCTGCCCATATATCACCTAGGAGCGACTCCGTTGTCGGTAATTCTCCTTCTTCTCGCACTTTCTGAAGGCCTTCAGACATCGCAAACAACTCTTTGAACCTTCTTTTGTCAAATGCATCAGTATTCAATACGGAGCGGTGATCCCTAATGATTTTGCTTCGCTTCATGAAACCCACCCCTCTCACATTCTGAAAAAGACTCCAAGGCGCTTATCATTTTTGTTCTTTTTTCCATCGGTTGTTCCATAATACGAGTGATCTAACCTGCTGCTTTCCACTTCGTTCTTCATAGAATGTAACTTACTTAGTAATATGTCGATTTCTGTTGAACGACTTGAATTACTTTCTTTCAGTTTATTCAGATCTGCATTTAATGCTCCGATCTTCTTTACCGCTTCCATGCCCGCTTCTGTGGATTGATCACGAACTGCTGTGTCATAAATTTCATTCGCTTCGTTCTCCATGGAAGATAGCGTACGTGCAACGCTATCTAGCGCATGTCGGTGGACAATGTTCGATACGACTTCTTTTTGGTCTAGCGTTTCCCAAAGAGCATTTTCAAGTATCGCGATATCATCAATTTGTACAGTTTCCCGCTTATTGATTAATGCCTTCGCCTTCAATACACATAGGGATTGTTTGAAGCGACGATCAGATGGCTGTATCCCTTCATCTTGCAACTCTCTTCGGATTGTTGATAGTGTATCGTACACTTCGTCAGGAATTGCGACTTTGTTTGTCAGTTCTTGTAGCTTCACTAAGTCGTCCAAATGCATGGAAGGAGTCTCCACAGTTTCGCCATCATTTTTCAGCATGGAAACGAAGTTCGCTTCATCCGCAATGAAGTCAATCTCATAGCGTAAAAGAAACCTGTCAAATAACGCTTCTAGTCCTTCCCCTTCTTCTGGATATTCATTGGACGCACCGATCACGGATATGAGTGGAACTTTGACAGGTGACCCATCATTATAGAAAAGTCGTTCGTTTATAAGCGTCAGTAAACAATTCAGAATTGCCGAGTTGGCTTTGAAAATTTCATCTAGGAATACTAAATGAGCTTCTGGCATTTTTGTTGCAGTGTTTCGTTTGTACACTCCTTGTTCCAAGTCCCTCAATGATAACGGTCCAAAAACTTCCTCTGGCGTACTGAATTTCGTCAATAACCATTGGAAATAGCAAGTACCTTCGACAATTTTAGCAAGTTCCACAGACAATGCAGATTTTGCAGTTCCTGAAGGTCCAATCATCAACATATGTTGGCGAGAAAGCAGAGCAACTAAAATCCCTTCCACTTCACTCTCGCGTTCGTAAAATTTTGCATTGAGTGAGCACTTAATTTCTTCTAGCCTTTGTAAGTTTTTATTTATCATGTAGCATTCCCCTTAGTTTGTATTCGAAATACACAGCCTTCCGCGTAACGGATTCCCGTACTACACAGTCTTACTCAACAGTTTGCTTGAAATTCCGTCATTTTAACCTCGGTGTGGTAATATATTTGCCTTCATGATGTTTCCGTTACCTAACCCTTTTCTTTTTCACTATTTTAGAATTTTTCCTGAACTAATATATTTTTCATTCATTACGCTGAGAATTTAGTTGATATTTAAGTGTTCTGATCCAAATCATTTTTAAATATTGAATCTTTATTTCTTACTTGGGCATACTAAACCGTATAAATGCCTATAGATAGGAGCATATCATATGGAAGCGTCAGCTAAAAAACAAGATCAAAGTTTTAAAGAGCAACAAATTAAACAGCAACAACAACAGCTAAAAGAAAACCAAACACCAGCTGAACAACAGTTTGATATCAAAAAGAAATTAGCCATGCAAGCTATGCAACAAGCCGTACAGACTATTCAGCAGATGGCATCGATGAACGATATCCCGTCCTTGCAACAAGCACAGCAACAGTTACAACAAGCCATTCAGCAACTGAATTATATGCAAGGAATATCAATTACCCAATCCACCACACCCGAACAGCAGCAATTAGAACAAGTTCAGCAACAAATTAAGCAAGCAGCACAAACTCTTCAACTTATTCAATCTCTTAACAGTGGAAATAACAGCTTTCAAAAAGGGTAAAAAACGCGCAGTAGATTCCGAACGGAACCTACTACGCGCTCTTTTTATTGACTTTTTTGCAATAAATTATTCACAGCCTCGCGAATCTCTTGATAGCCTGTACATCTACAAATATTTGATTGCAGCCACTCTTCTACAAGTTCTTCCGATGCATTCGGGTGATTCGTTATAAGCGCATGGCAGTTGACGATAAAACCAGGTGTGCAAAAACCACATTGAATCGCCCAGTGATCAACAAATGCTGATTGAACCGGAGAATTCAACAAACCCTCAATCGTCGTAATTGGCTTGTTTACGACTTCAACAGCTAATGAAAGACAAGAATGTGTGGGTTCCCCATTGACTAGTACCGTACAAGCACCACAATCACCATCTTCACATGCACGTTTAGCCCCAGTTAATCCTAGTTGCTCTCTCAGCGTACATAACAGAGTATCCGAGGCTCGAACAACCGCTTCGTGCGTTTCTCCATTCACATGTAAATGAATGACTTTCTTCGTTGGTTTATTCTTTATATTCATTCCCCCATCCCCATTTCTTCCATTATGTCGTACAGCATATTTCTTAAGACAAACACTCGGTACTCATTGGATCCTTGAAGATCATCCAAAACGTTTGTAGGAAGACTGTTTATTGCTTTTTCAATTCTTTCGCTTACTGATTTCTTGGAGTCATTTAATATATTTTCGACTTCTTGTGATCGAAAAGGGTACTCGCAAACCCCACTAAAAGCGATACGAATTTTTTTATCCTTTACAATCGCCGCCGCTGAAATAACGGGATACCCTACCTTAGAAAATCTGGTCTTTTTAAGACTTGCATAAGGTAACTTGGTATACTCTGTGTCAATAATCACTTGCAGCAACAGCTCCCCAGCCTGTACTTTCAGCTTCTTATCAAATACAGAAGATAATGGGACAATTTTCTCTTTCGTTCCTTTCACTAGTTTCACTTTAGCATCTACTAATAAAAGAGGTAAAACACTTTCCTTATAGATTAATTCGCTATTGATATTGCCGCCGATTGTAATTTTATTACGCGAAGTATGATCTGCAATTTTCTTAATGGTTTCTCCTAACAACGGAAATAAATTAGAATTCGTAATGTGATTTAATGACATAGCGGCACCAATAACCAATTTGTCGTCTTGCACTTCCATGACAGTGCATTCCGCAATTTCTTTAATATCTATAACCGTATCTACTTTCAGCTCATTCACACGTGCCCTTGTAATGATTTCTGTACCGCCGGAGAAGTACATCGCATGGTCGCCTTGATCATGAACCATAGTATATGTCTGATTTGCTTCCGCCACTGTAGCAGGTTTGATGTAGTTGAAATCAAAAGCAATCATTGTTTTTCCACCTTCTTCGCTTGCCAAATAACTTCCGGCGTCAGTGGCAATTGAGTAAGTTCCACTTCCGTACCGACAGAAAGACTGTTAGCCAAGCATGCAGCTGCCCCAATGACACCGTACTCCCCTATACCTCTAGCACCAAAAGGTCCGTCTGCAGCTGGCGTTTCAATAAATTCAACGAGATATTCTGCTGGTTGCTCACCGTACCGAAGCACCGGATAATTTCGAAGCCCTGTATTTTGAACCACTCCGTTATGATCAAATATAAACTTCTCACTCGTTGCGTAACTAAGTCCCATATACATACCGCCACGCATTTGTTGTGTGGCTGTCATCGGATTAATAATCGTTCCTCCGTCAAGAACAGTCACTGCGTTAAGTATCGAATACGTAAAATCCCGTGTATTCAATTCCACTTCCACTGCTTGGACACCAACCGACCACCACGGCCCTGGTTTACCAAAGCCCGTTTGTTCATCCATCGGTGTCAAATGCCGCTGAACATGCTTTCCGACACCTACAACTTGCCCTTCTATCGAGTGGCCACTTGGATAGGTGTATCCTATCGCAATATCTTTTATTTCCACTCCAAACGTTGGATCAGGCGTTAAAAACACACGACCGCCACCCACTTCCAAGTCTTCTGGAGTACATTGCAATACAATAGAAGCTGTTTTTTTCAATTGAGCAATTGCATTTTCCGCCGCAGAAATAACCGCACGTCCCGCGAGAAACGTCGAGCTACTAGCCACTGTTCGCCATTGATGCGGATCATATTGCGTATTCGTTTCCATCGTGACATGGATTTTCTTCATGTCCATTCCTAACTTTTCCGCAAGAATTTGTCCAAGAACCGTTTTCGTCCCTTGCCCTAACTCGATCGCTGCACAATTTAAATTGACACTGCCATCTGCTTCAAATGTTAGAATCGCACCTGCTTGAGCATTCGTAGCAGTGGTCGATGTCTTCCAAAATAGACTAATTCCTTTTGTACGTACTTTATTTTTACCGATTTCGATCTTTTGGCCTTCATCCCATTTAATTAATTCTCTTGCACGGTTAAGACACTTCTCCACGTCCCCTATATTGTTGGCAGTTAATCCAGTTTGAGTAGGCGATGTATGTCCAGGTTTGATGCCATTTAAAATACGAAATTGCACAGGATCTATTTGTAACTTTTTAGCTAGTTGATCAATCGTTCGTTCTACCGCAAATGTCAGCTCTGGATGTCCATAACCTCTAAATGAAGTCGCGAATGGGTGATTTGTGTATATACAGTATGAGTCACACCATACATTCGGAATATGATAGGGACCTGTACAATCTATCGCAGCTGCTCTAGTAATTCCTGCTGCCTGGTCTGAATAAGCACCTGAATCGAGTAAGTACGTATACTTACCCGCAACCAATTTCCCTTCCTTCGTTGCACCCAGCTGTACGGTTGCGTCAAGACCTATACGACAAGGTCCTGTTATCATATCTTCTTCTCGATCAAATTCTAATTTTACTAATTTCCCACCGACCGCTTTTGAAGCAAGATAAGCGAGAGGTTCTAATTGAACCGTTCCCTTTCCTCCAAATGCTCCACCAACCATTGGAATGTGGACCAGTATATTTCCTACATCTACATTAAAAAACTGATTAAGTACTTTTTTTATAGTAAATGGAGATTGGCTACACGAATGCACAATGACCTTACCCGCAGGATTGATTTCTACTCGTGTACTTCGTGTCTCCAATGCCACATGATCCGAAAGATTGAACGAATAATTCGCTGTAATCGTCTCTTCGCAGCTGGCCCACGCGCTATCAAAATCTCCTTTACGAATCTTAATATGACTGCCAATATTTGTTCCTGATTTCGGATAGACATTGTCTATGATTTTCGTATACTGTCCTGCATTTTCATGAACGAGGGGGGCGTCCTGTTGAAAAGCTTGTTGGACGGAATTCACAATAGGTAAAGGTTCATATTCGACTTTTACTTTTGTAGTAGCTAATTTAGCTTGATGTTCGTGATCTGCAACGACAATCGCGACAGGCTCACCGTAATATCGTACTTTTTCAAATGCTAAAGGGGGACGATCTGCCAAAATGGGGCCGATGTGAAACGGAAACATTTCTCCTGTTACAACGGCACGTACACCTGGTATTTTCCATGCCTCCGTTGTATCAATGGATGTAATCCTGGCATGTGCTTGTGTACTTTTCACAAGTTTTGCATGCATTAGGCCTGGAACTGAATAATCCCCAACATATCGAACTTTTCCTGTCGACTTTTCCACTGCATCAATCCGTTGTTCAGGTGTGCCTACTGTTGTCCATATTTTATTTGCCACAAACTTTGACCTCCCAAAAGCAATCTAATGCGCCACGACTATAAGTGTGTCTGCATCTATTTCGTGCGATGTAGCATCCAATACCTTTTCAAGCGTTAATGCAGTTATTTGTAGTTCCTGTGGATCTTTCACAATAAAAATTGTTGCACCACCAGCCACCACATTTTCTCTTTTCATCGTGACCACCGCTACAATTTCCGCATGTTGATTTTCCAATGTGCACAACTCCTTCTAGTAGTGAATAACCGGTGTATCCTACTTTCCTTTATGTGCTTCCTTAGGCATTCGAATGGCACTATCAAGAATTGGTACTTGCTCCAGCACCGCTCGTACTTGATGAAAGTCCTTTTCACTTGGCAACATGAACAGTGCAATTCGCCCATCCGCCATGTCCCTTTTCGTCATTGGAACCAACGCAGGTTCACCAGAGTCTAAATAACTTCCTAATACAGTCGCTATATGATGCAACATTGCCTGCCGTTGCCCAAGGTAGGATAGCGTCACAATACCATTTTGATTTCTTGGTGTAACAATTACACCAACCGCTTTATCCGTAATAATTTTTCTTGTATCAGCCAAGCCCACATTTTTTATAAGAATATCGTCTACAAAGAGTGTGGCTCCTTCAAAACGAATCTCTCCTTCCGAAACGTCTGCAATTTCCTGAAGTACTTTTCCTGACTTACGGAATTTCACAATTAGCAACAAAACAATTCCACCGATTATTCCTAGCCAAAAGGAATACACTGCGCATAATGTGGTGATAAGCGCTGTAAACATCACCAAATAGTTTCGACTTTCAAACGCTTGTGCCATTCCCTCGATAAATGGAATCCCACGTTTCACCAACTCAAATGCATCAATATTTTGCAGTGACTCTCTTTCCATCTTTCGTACTTCACGAAATTGTGTGGCGGCTAACCCAAGGAATGTCACAGCAGTCCAGTCAGATTCCAAAACTGCTGGCGTTGCGACTGCCCCGATAAATGCCGCAATGAAGCCAAAGGAAAGGTGAATAATTTGTCCCGTTGGATACGTTGGGTATTGCCGAAAGTCCGTTCGTAATAATAGTAAACGTGCCGAAAAACCAAAAACCACTCCCATTACAACAGGAAGCAAATAATCACTCAAAGCGATCCTCTCCTACAATTAAATATGTTATAGCTCCTATCCTTTCCATAATCAGACGAAAATATAATATGAATGTGTATCAATATAACGAATAGAACGACACTCGAGTGGCAATAGTAGATTGCAAGAAACGAGGTGGTAATTTGCAATCGATTCAACAAATGATTCAAACTGTTTTAGAAAATCCGAAAGCAGTCGTATTAGCTATCATTGTGAATGTTGAGGGTTCTTCATATAGAAAAGAAGGTACATGGATGCTAATACAAGAGGATGGTAAGCGCATTGGTGTTATAAGTGGCGGCTGTTTAGAGAATGATATTCATGAACGAGCAAATGACTTGTTTAATACAGGAAAAGCAGAAATCATGCAATATGATTTACGTGCGGAAGATGACCTCGGTTGGGGACGCGGCATGGGTTGTAACGGTATAGTAACTGTATTCTTACGTGACATCGATTCCGATTATCGTAGCTTTCTTGATTTCGCGCAAAAGCGTTTACTAGCAAACGAGCCTATGTATATCATTCATTCCATAAAGAAATTCAACCAGTATGGATGTATAGATCAGCAAGGAAAAGTTTTCGGTACTATTGAATTGGAAATACCACAACTTTCAGATGAATTACTCCCTTTTCAAACGATTACTAATTCGCTCATAAACGATGATGACGTATTCTTTTTCCAACTAATTTGGCCACAACCTAAACTTTATATTGTCGGTGCAGGAATTGACGCACAACCGCTTGCCCATCTTGCCGAACGCGTTGGCTATGCAGTCCATCTCTTTGATTGGCGAAGTGAATTATGCAATAAAAAGAATTTCCCATCAGCAACTTCCTTTCATGTGGGAGACGTTGAAGAATTAATTTCAAACGTGCTATTTAACCCGCTAGATTCGGTTGTCCTTATGACGCATGATTTTCAGTTGGACGCAAAAATCATACAGCATTTGCTTCAATGCGAAACATTGTATATCGGGGTTTTAGGTTCAAAAGAAAGGACTGCACGCTTACTTGGTAAGAACATACCGAGCAAAATCCATTCACCGGTAGGTCTATCTATTGGTGCGGATGGTCCCGAAGAAATTGCAGTTAGTATCGTCGCAGAACTAATAGCGCAAAGGCAGGGGAAGATGCTTTGAAAATTGTAGGAATTTACTTAGCCGCTGGAAATAGTAGCCGAATGGGTAGACATAAATTAGCTTTGCCAGTAGGAATGCGGACTGTCGGCAGTTTGGCACTCGAAACTGCTTTACGATCGCCACTCGATGAAATCTATATCATTACAAAAGACACAGACCCTGTGGAGTGGCTATCTCCGCACATACAATTGAACTCTGCATGCACCATTATCAAATGTCCATCTTCACATAAAGGTCAATCCGAATCCTTACGACGTGGTATTCAACAAGCCCAAAAAAATTCGGCAGATGCTGTGATGATCTTACTAGCCGATCAACCGTTCATTACAGTTCAAATGATTACGAATATGATTAACTGCTTAAAAAGTAATCCGACTTGTCCATTCGTCGCTACTTCATTTGAACAAACGATTATGCCGCCTGTTCTTTTCACATCATCAATGTATCCAGAGCTATTAAAAATACGTGGTGACAAAGGGGCTCGTTCTATTCTTCGCGGTAAATTACTACAGAGAGGAATCTTATTACCTTGTACTGATAAAAGATTGGTCTTTGATATCGATACGAAAGATGATTATTTGGAGTTCAAAAAAATAGTAGCCACGAAATGATGTTCCTCTCTCATTTCGCGACTACTATTTTTAGTTTCCTGCTAGAAAACCTAATAACCGTTGACTGACACAGACTACTTATTAGTTCCTATTATACAGATCGACTTGTCCATTCTAATTCAGCTTCCTACTGTAATGGCTTTATCTCTGTTTTGTAACGTTGCTAAAATACTTAATGCTGCGAGGTAGCTAGTCTTCGGATTATTCGGCATCGGTTCGTTTTCAATCATCAAATTCATTTTCCCGAAATCTCCGATTGCTTCGATAGTATGTGTGTTACGTTTGATTTCGGGATCTGCAATGACACGTACTTTCGTTTGATCCGCACCAAGTCCTGCGATTGAAAGCAATAACGCAACATTGACGTTTTTAGGGAACTTTTCAATTGCATCAAGCGCCACCCCATCGAAAATACATTCCTCTACCGTCTTACGTTCAAGTCCCAACGATTCATATGATTTCCTAGTCGTAATGCCAACTTCTTTAAGACCACCAAGTGAATTCGCCGATTGCAAAAGATCTAATCCGCCAATCGCACCTGATGGCAAATAAATATGCTGACCAAAAGCACGCGCCACATCTTTCATTTCCTTCAAAAACTTGATATCTTTAAAAGCGCCTATACTACTAAGAATCAACTCTCTATTACTTTTCAAGACCTCTTCCATATAGTTAATTGCAACACCAATCGTTGCCGCCTCTACTACAATATCGATAGGAGAATCAAGAAATTCTTCAAAATCCGTATAGAATTTCGCTTTATATTGCGATTCTAGACGTCGCCCTACTTCTTGATTGCGACCAAATATCGATGTAACTTCACCCTCTAACCGTTTATTAGCATTAATACTTTCCAATACATATTGTGCAATATTGCCAGTTCCGATGATTCCAATTTTCATTTCATAACACCTCTTTCTTCATTATATACTTTTATAAGAAATCGATGGCTTTCTTTTTAAATACCCTATTTGTACATAAACAATATCATCATTGAATACTATGGTTTTGAGTGAAGATAGCAAAACATAGGAGGAATGCTAGGATGGCTGGTTATACAGATAACTATGAACGTGATACGTACGGCATTATCGACTTTTGGGTACGCAATAACTTTGAACATGGAGAGTTTTTTGACCGCGAGATCAGTCACCATGAACTAGCATTGGCACGCGCCAATCAGCAGATGATCGATCGCATGGGCAAGATTTTTAAGAAGACAGAGTCTAAAACGGGTGATATTGGGTTGATTATCGATGAAGCGGATAAGGCGACTGAAGAATTTAAGGATTTGCTAATCCATACGATGGACCGAGCATTGCGCTGTGATGTCATTATCTCTACGCCGACCTCCCTTCTGGACCATATGATACGTGAAGCTGAGGAATCACAAAAGGTCTTTAAATTAATCGAATCCAATGCGTATATTACGCCTGCTGATGCAACAATCCACGAAAGTAATTTCTGGTTGCGTCAAATGGTCGATCACCTAATTTTCATTAGTCACTATGTAGACGCATCTAATTATGAACTGCATGACCAAGTGCGAGCGATGACTAGAAAATTTGAGAATCTTTTACTGCAAGCTCAATCACTAAAGACGATTATTCGTAGACCACGCAATGAAGTATCACCCATTTTAAATACGTACAATCAAATGGTCATAAAAGAAACGAAGGCACTTGAAGCGTTTAAACTGGAGTTAAGTGAGCTGATTAAAAACTGTGCAGCAATTACAACCGCCCCACCTGATTTACTCGAGCATATTGCTAGAGAAGCGCATCACCTGTGGAAAAATCTGGAGGACCAGGTTGTTAACTAAAGTTTATTAAAACATGACTGGATGAGCGTGGGGACGGGTCCTATGAGCACGGAGACGCGGGCTATGAGCGCGGGGACGCGGGCTATGAGCGCGGGGACGGATTCTATGTAAAAAAGGTACTTGCAGGTTCATTCTGCAAGTACCTTTTTCATTCTCTATTTCACAACCGTCACAGGACAATTTACATGCTTCATCACTTTATGGCTGACACTACCTAACACCATTTCCTGAAACGTATTTAGACCACGGCTACCGATGATGAGCTTATCAATTTTCTTATCGTTTACATACTTGATAATTTCCTGACTCGGATTCCCTTTAAGCATAACAATCTGCGCTTTCACAGCCGAATCCCGGGCTAATGCTACAATCGGATGCAACTTCTGCTCACGTTCAAACGCTAGACTTTCCGGACTTTGCGACAACAGCCGCTCGTTCTTCGCCTTATTATGATCCTGCACATAAATGACCTCTAATTGCGCTTTCGGTAAATACTCCGCTAACATAATCGCATGTTTTGCAGCACGCCACGCATTTTCCGATCCATCAACCGCCACAGCTATCCTCATATCATCCACTCCCTCACAATAACTTTCCATACAATTGTTCACTTGAAGCATTCAAATTTTGAATGATTACGCACGAGCCTTTACTCTCAAGCTTTTGCTTTACTTTGAGTATCGCCCCTACTGCTGACTCGTCCCATAGCTGACTATCCTCGAAATCGATGATAACTTCTTTGCCAGTCACTTGATCAAACGACTGAATGAATTTTGTCGTGGAAGCGAAAAATAAGGGTCCTTTTATTTTATAAACTCCTGCTTCATTTGTAACAGTGACACGAGAAATCTTTGCGACGAAGAATAGTGCACTCAAGATAACACCAACGACGACACCAATTGCCAAGTTATGTGTATATAAAATAATTGCAACAGTAATCAACATAACCACAGATTCCGATCGTGGTGCAGACTTTAAAAACTTAAATGATCCCCAGTTAAATGTCGTCATAGCTACCATAACCATAACACCTGCCAGAACTGGCATTGGAATTTTGACAACGACATCGCCCAATACAATGATTAAAAACATTAAGAACACGCCGGCTGTTAACGTAGACAAACGGCCACGACCACCTGATTTAATATTTATCACTGATTGTCCAATCAACGCACAACCTGCCATGCCACCAAAAAATCCAGTGATGAAGTTGGCAATCCCTTGTCCACGCGCTTCCCGATTTTTATTACTCGATGTATCCGTCATATCATCCAATACTTGCGATGTTAGCAGCGACTCCAATAAACCAACAATCGCCAGCGCTAGTGAATACGGTAAAATGATTTTCAACGTCTCTAAATTCAACGGAATATCCGGTAAGAAAAACGTTGGTAACGAATTCGGCATCGTGCCTAAATCACCAATCGACTGCAACTTCACCCCGCTAAATAAAGCAATAGCCGTCATCACGACAATGGCAATCAGCGGTGCTGGAATAGCGGTAAAAAAACGTGGCACCGCATAAACCAATATTAACGTAACAATTGCGAATACATAAGTCATCACGCCAGAGCCAACCAAGTATGGCAGTTGCGTCATAAAAATCATAATCCCAAGCGCATTAACGAACCCTAGCATGACCGAATTCGGGATAAAGCGCATTAGATTAGCGACTCCAAATCCGCCTAAAATTAATTGAATAATACCAGTTAAAACGGTAGCTGCGAGCACATATTGCAAGCCATGATCCGCCATCAAACTGACAAGCACTAAAGCCATCGCGCCCGTTGCGGCAGAAATCAGTCCCGGTCGCCCTCCTACAAATGCAGTAATGACCGCAATGGTGAATGAAGCATAGAGCGCCACACGCGGGTCCACACCGACAATGAACGCAAATGCAAGTGCTTCGGGTATAAGCGCTAGACCGACGACAATACCCGCCAATACATCCGCCCGCACATTACCAAACCATTGCTGTTGTAAAGTATGCATATAGTTCTCCTCTCATGATGTTAAATCACTCAACCTAATGTTAGAATGTCAATAGCTTATCATTTATCGTCCCGCAAGTGAATAGTTTTGGGACATAGGAGGCAAAAAAAAATGAAGTATGGATATATTCGTCCAACTGTAGAAGACCAGCAAAGCAAAAAGCAATTACTGACAAGTGAGTTAGATAAGATTTATAGAGAGACACACGGACTAGCTAAAAAAAGGATTGAACTGGAAAACTTGCTTATGATTGCTCATCCAGGCGATGAACTATTCATTCAAAACATTGAAGTGTTAGCTGATTCTTTGCAACAGTTGCTAGACATTTTACGTTTAGCAGAGCGCGATCAAATTACGATACACTTTATCGATGAACAGATAACGAACAAGACTATTCAAACATCTACACTGTTAAAAAATGTAGAGTATTTCACTGAATTACAATCTACTTTTTTTAGTCATTCTTCAACTTTTTCTCTCCAAGCTGCTAAACAGCAAGGTAAGTTGATCGGCCGCCCGCGAATCTCTGATGATAACCTTCAACGCGCATTTACTATGTACGATAGTAAATGTTATTCACTTTATGAGATTAAAGAAGAAACTGGAATAAGTAAGTCTACATTGTATCGGTATTTAGACGAGCGTGCTACACAAAAACCGGATGATAAAGAGTAATGTTTTTTCATCCGGCTAACATTCATCAACATGCTCCTAAAGTGACATCCTCGGCCAAAGTACCCACAGTAAATTTCTGCTACATCAGAGACCGCAACGAATGCATTTTTACTCACATCACATTTAACTTCTTTCATTTTACTATTCTCCCAATGAAGGGAATGACTGCAAGATGTAGATATAAAAAACAAATACAACACTATACCTCGACATTTTCATACGAATACACTACATGACTGAATAATTTAATGATGAAACTCAACTGAACTTTTCATCATACATGCCACGGAACACATTTAAACTTTAATCATAAAATCCATAGCCAACACATTACAGACTTTATAACTACAACTAGACTACTAGTTAGGAAAAAGGTATAATATAATTATAAAATAGATATCGAGTTGGACTAGGAGTTGTGATAAATGTTAAATAGATTTAAAAGTATCCGCAGTAAACTATTGACAGGTTTTTCTATAGTTCTACTACTAATTATTCTACTAGGGGCTTTTATATTTACTACTTTACAAAATAATAATGAAGCGACTGAAGCTATATTAGAAAAAGAACTACCCTATCTAATTGCAGATGAGCAGCTATCATTTCATATGGCAAATCTAATCGCTACATCACGCGGATTTATTCTGACGGGTGAAGCTAGCTATAAGGAATTATTCAATCAATACGCAGAAGATAGTGAAAAACATCAAGAGACCATCAAAAGAATCGGAACTACAGAAGAATCATTGGAATTAATGGACAGAATGGTTCAGTGGAGAGAATACATCACCGAAAATGTATTTGCTGAATATGAACGAGGCAATGAAGAGGCCGCGCGCCGTTATCTTTTAGCTTCGAACGATGATGCACGCTTTCTAATGGCTTCTTATGAACAAGCAGCCCTAGACCGGGAAAAAAACATTATAGATATAGAAAAGGACTTACTAGCGACTGGTAAATCTACATTGATCTTAGTGTCTAGCATCATAATTCTCGTCATTCTGTTAAGCATCGCAGTGGCATTGTTTACTGCGCATTCCATCTCCAAACCGCTTCGTACCGTCATGGAACGGATGAAACAGATTGCAGGTCGGGATTTAAGCAACCCTCCTTTAGAAACGAAGTTACAAGATGAAATTGGCCAATTAATTGGTTCTACTAATGAAATGGGTCAGAGCATGTATGATTTATTGGATGAAATCAATAAAGTTGCTGAAACGGTTTCGGCTCAAAGTGAAGAATTGACTCAATCAGCAAATGAAGTCAAAGCCGGAACAGCTCAGATTGCGATTACTATGGAAGATCTCGCACACGGTACAGAATCCCAAGCAATGAACGCTAGTACTTTATCGTCTGCCATGGAAACATTCGCATCAAAAGTAATGCTTGCCAATGAAAACGGCGACTATATTCATCGCTCGTCAAACGAAGTACTTGATATGACGAATACAGGAAGTAAGCTAATGACTTCTTCATCTGAACAAATGACTGTTATTGATAAAATTGTTCACGAAGCGGTCATTAAAGTAGAAGGACTGGACAAGCACACACAGCAAATTTCCGAACTCGTTTCTGTTATTCAAGGTATTGCTGGTCAAACGAATCTATTAGCATTAAATGCTGCAATCGAAGCAGCACGCGCTGGAGAACACGGCAAAGGCTTCGCTGTAGTGGCTGATGAAGTAAGAACCCTTGCAGAACAGTCCGCTGTCTCTGTCACCAATATCACAGAAATCGTTAAGCAAATCCAAGCTGAATCCAGTTATGTAACAACTTCTTTGCGAGAAGGTTATAAAGAAGTAGAAGAAGGAACGAACCAAATTGAACGAACTGGTGAAACATTCGATACAATCAGTGTCGCGGTAACCGAAATGGTCAATAGGATCCGCGCGGTATCAGATGATTTACGGGATCTTTCCGAAAACAGTCAAGAAATGAGCGGTGCGATCCAAGAAATCGCGGCCATTACACAACAATCCGCTGCTGGCGTTGAAGAAACGTCAGCTTCCTCTGAACAAGCAAGCAGTGCTATGGAGGAAGTAGCTAATAACTCAAGTGATTTAGCTAATTTGGCAGAAGAATTAAACGTACTTATACAGAGGTTTAAGTTGTAATATCTAAAAAGCGTCTACTCCAATGAACAGGGGTAGACGCATTTTTAATTTATTCTATTCTAGAAAGTTTACTTTGTACAACACCTCTATTCATTGGAATTACAAAACAGCCAGTGCGTGAGACGATGCACTGACTGTTTTATACTCCACATTATTTTACTTCTATTTGTCCCATCATTCCGTTGTCCTCGTGTTCTAAAATGTGACAATGGAACATATATACACCTTTATGCTTAAACTGTACTGCAAGTTTCACTTTCTCACCCGGATGAACAGCTATACTGTCTTTCCAGCCTTTTTCATTATCTGCAGGTTCCACTCCATCTCGTGAAATGATCTTAAACTGCGTACCGTGAATATGGAATGGATGAATCATACCGCCCATCATATCTTTCTTATTGTAAATTTCCCATACTTCCGTGACTCCTTGCTCTTGGGTAAAATCAATTCTTTTAGGGTCAAATTTCTTGCCATTGATCTCCACATGATCCATCATGCCAAAAAGCTCAATATGTTTAGTAACTTGCATATTTTTTTCTTCTTCAGTTACTGAAAAATCATTTAGTTCTTCTGTTAAGTTTGTAACTTCTGCTTGTTGATCTACCAATTCAAAAGGTAAAAGAATGGATCCATCTTCATTTATTAGCGCCAAGTCATTTGACGTGTTAAGCTGCGCAAAATCAACCACTATTTCCGCTCGTTCAGACGGTGTCAACGTTACTTCGTTTAATATAACTGGTTCATTCAAGAAACCACCATCCGTTGCAATTTGAACAAATGAATCTCCTGTATTCAATTTAAAAGTGTAATTTCTTGCATTCGATCCATTAACCAAACGTAGTCGTACTTTTTCTTTAGTAACTTTCAACTTGGGATTTATCGTACCATTGATTAATAACGTATCACCGATGGTCCCGTCGTCATTCATGACTGCTTTATAATCTAATTGCTTTTGATCATTGAACGTTCGATCTTGAAAAATCAAAGGAATGTCGTTTTTTCCATACTCATTAGGTAGCTCCAATTTAGTTGAATTGTCATCTTCAATGTATATCAGTCCTGCAAGACCTTTGTACACTTGTTCAGATGTCTTTCCCTCCGGGTGTGGATGGAACCATAAGGTAGCTGCTTCTTGTGTAACTTCAAATGTTATTAACTCTTTTTCACCTGGGCTAAGCGTTTTATGCGGTCCACCATCTGCTTCACCTGACACTTCCAACCCATGCCAATGAAATGTTGTTTTCTCATCCAGTTCATTGATCGTTTTGATTGTTACCGTTTCCCCTTTTTTAAATCGAAGAACGGGTCCTAAAAAGTCACCATTGTATCCGAGTGTTGCTGTCTCTATACCATCAAATATTTCCACTTTTCCTCTTTGCGCCTTAATCGTATAATTGGTTGCTTTTTCTGTATCACTTGTTAACAAAGGTGGTATATTTACGTCATTTTCACCTGTAGAATCATGCAAACTCACTACGTTATCATGACTCATATGTCCATTGTTCATTGATGAACCGTCCATCATGGAATGATCCATTTCCTCGCTGTCTTGATTCATCATAGAATGATTCATCTCATCAGCCGGCTGTGCGTCGTTACTGCAACCACTGATTACTAGAATACTCATTAAAAAGGCAGTGATCTTCATTTGTATGCTCATCAAAATATCCCCTTTACTATTATGTTTTCAAGGATAGTATAGCAAGAATATATGAAAAAACTATGCACATAGGTGTCCACTTCCAAAGAGTATAGTATACTTACATTTTCAAATGCAGAAAAGCAAACAATCCATGAAAAATTTCCATGAAGTGTTCGCTATTCACATTTATGCTACAAGCCCTCTTAAAAACCCATAAATCCGCTAAAGAATGGACTAAGCCATATAATAATGTAAGTTAATCCGTCAAAAAATAATATGAAACCTAGCACAATCATTATATAGCCGCCGACCTTTGTTATAAGGCGGTTATATTTTTGAATCCATTTAACACGAGTAATGAAAATTGATAAAAGTAAAAACGGAATGGCAAAGCCGAGAACATATACAATCATGTACCATATTCCAGACCCTGGATTTTGAGTTGCCATTAGGAATACTGCTCCTGTAATCGGTCCAGTACACGGGGTCCATCCTGCCGCAAATGCCAGTCCAATCAGAAATGTTCCAAAATAACCAACAGGTCGGTTTTTAAATTGCAACTTTTTCTCTTTCATTAAAAATGTGGGAGTAAAGAATCCTAGAATCATCAGTCCGAAGATGATAATGAAAATTGCCCCAATTTGACGCAGCAAATCTTGGTACTGATAAAAGAATGTACCAACAAGCGATGAGCTGTATCCCAGAAAGATAAAGATAACTGAAAACCCTAACAAAAAAGTAATAGTATGTGTTATTCCACTTCTTTTAATTTTCACCTTATCTGATGTCATATCATTTAGTGACATCCCCGTTATATAGGAAATGAAAGCTGGATATAACGGTAGCGTACAGGGAGATACAAAGTTCAAAAAACCGGCACCGAAGGCAAGGAACAAGTTAATATCCGCAAGCATCTATCATAAGCCCCTTTCAAAAATATTAATTACAAACAATAGGCGTTACATGAAGAGAAATTAGATGCCATACTAACTGCATCTCACATTCCCCAATAAGTGACTGTGTCTAGCAAACCAATTACGATGAGTATAACCCCCGCCACTCGCTGTACCATCCTTCCGACTTTCATGCTGCTTTTCATGACAAGCCTTTTCGCATCAACTATCCAGATAAAGAAAAATAAAGCTAGCAATGGAATGGATGTAGCTATACCAAAAACAGCAGGCAACATAAACCCATATGAAGTAGCTGCAACAAGGGGCATTAACCAGAAGAAAAATAGTACAAACATTGTTGGACAGAAAGCCAAAGAAAAGCTAACTCCTAATAAGAAGGAGCCTACCTTCCCATTTTTTATTCGAACAGGGATGTACTGTGTAACTTTATTTAGAAACTCTAGTTTCAAGACGCCAAGTAAGACTAGTCCAGTAGCGATAATGAGTGGACCAATTATTTTACGAAATAACGAAAAGTAATCAATCAAAGCACTTTGGAATGTCTCTCCCAAGAACCAGACTAGCAATCCTAACGAGCTAAAAACAACAACTTTTCCTGCTATAAAAGAAGTAACTTCCGCTAGATTTTCTTTTAACTGGATGGACCGATTCCCATATAAAGTAATGGCACTCATATTCCCAGTTAGTTGACAGGGGGCTACAGCACCTAGCAATCCTAAGAGTAATGCTACAATAACAGGATTATTTTCGAACGATAAAAGTAAGGTATTCACCGGTTCCGTGATGAGTTGACTTATACTTGATAAAAAACTATACAAAGTAGATGGCACCGCCCTTATTATTTCATCAGCAAACCTTCTTTAGCCAGTTGGTTCCACGTATCTCCTTGATCTTTCGTTACATATATATCATTGCTATGCGTTGCTATCACTAGCTCTTTCTCATTCTCCGGATTAACCGCAATGAAAACAATTGGATTCATTGCTTGATCTGGTATCTGAATAGAGGTTGTCTGATTACTGTCGGTAGTGAACCATGTAAGCGCCGTTTTTTCATTTTCATAGCTTGAATAGTAACCTCCGTGATCAGTCAATATTGTATAAAGAGTCATTTTATCAGTAGAAATACGCTCAAAATTCTCCCCATAATCTTTCGATAAAAATATTCCATCTTTACTTCCTATAGCCATCACATTTTCTAATGAAGGGTGAGCCGCTATATTAGAAATGAACTCTGAATCGAAACCATTCATAGCTGCAACCTCCCATGTAGCTCCCTCATCTACTGTATAATGAAGACCTCGTGACATTCTATTTGTCGGCATCTCGTTTATTACATAAATAGTATTAGAATCATACCCTGCTGCTAAGTAATGAAAATCTATTTCTCCATAAAAAGCTAATTTTTTGAAACTAGCTCCTCTGTCAACGCTCTTAATCAAGCCTAGTGGATTTTTATAAGCAGATCCGGGTTCTGGATGGCCACTTGAGAAAAAACCATCTTGAACCGCTTGGAATCCCATATAATCATGCTTTTCTTTATTCGCTTCTTTCCATCCCTCTTTACTGTATTCATAAAGCCCATCATGTGTTGAAATTACTAGGTTAGGCCCTCCGTTTATATACCCTAAGCCATGTAGATGTTCAAAGGTATCGTTCTTTACTTCGCCGAACATATAAGACTCAGCTTCCTTATTACATGCTGATAACATCACTGTAAAAGTCAGTAAACCGACTATATACTTTATTTTCCCTCGCATATTTTTCACCTTTAACTCCATTTGTATCCTATCCCCCATACTGTTTTTAGGAACTCCTCATTGGGAAACCCTGCACTTTTTAATTTATCTCGTAAGTTTCGTATATGTGAATCGACTGTTCGAATATCGGTATACGTATCGTAATCCCAAGCGGCATGCATCAACTGTTCTCTTGTTAACGTTCTCTTTGGCTGTGAAATAAGTGCATCAACAATGTAGAACTCTTTTAACGTCAGTTGTACACTTTTTTCTTTGTAGTGTAATGAATAGGAATCTTTATTTAATATAAAGTCACCACAGATCGTGTTTTCCAAATGCTTATCTATGTTCTGATAACGTCGCAATACAGCATTCACTCTCGCAATAAGTTCACGCTCATCGAATGGTTTTGTAATATAGTCATCCGCGCCTGATTCTAACCCTTTTACTAAGTCTCTCTTATCTGTTCTTGCTGTAAGCATGATCACCGGGACATTTGAAAGTTCTCGTATTTCTCGACAAACTTCCCAGCCATCCTTATTCGGCATCATAATATCAAGCAGTACTAAATCTACCTGCTCTTTTAGTAAGCGAGCCAATCCTTCTGTTCCATCCTCTGCTTTTATACACCGAAAATCTTGAGGTGCTAAAAATAGCTCAAGTAAATCTAGCATTCTGCGTTCATCATCAATAAGTAAAATTGTCCGCATCTGCTTATCTCCTCATCGTTTAGATTTTAATTGTGAATGTACTCCCTTTTCCTACTTCACTTTCCACTTTAAGAGTTCCACCATGAGCTTCAACAAGTTCTTTCACAATGGCCAGACCTAACCCGGACCCACCGTATGTTCTGGAACGGGATTTTTCGACACGATATAGCTTGTCGAAGATCCTATCTATTTCACTGGATGGAATTCCTATCCCTTCGTCCGTTACCGATAGGATAGTTTTTTGTTGCTGCTGATAAATATCTAGTGTTACTGTCGTCTGTTCATCTGAGTATTTCAATGCATTGTCCAGCAAGTTCAAAACAATTTGCTCTAAACGAATCCGATCCGCAAAAAGTTGAAAATCCCTTTCACATCTCATATGCAACGCGATTTTTTTCAAATTAAATGATGGTGCAACGAGTCGATCCATATCTGCTATAAATTCCTGTGCAGAGAAATGACTTTTTGTTATCGTAAATGTGATTTCATCCATTTTCGCTAATTCCATCAAATCCTTTACTAAATCCTTCATTCGATTGGATTCTTCTGCAATAATTTGTAGATAATGATTTCTTTCTTCTTCCGATAACCCTTCTCTCATCGCCACTTTCAGATAACCTATTAGATATGTAAGTGGTGTGCTCAACTCATGAGAGACAGACGCCAAAAACTCATTGCGCTCCATCTTCATTTTTTCCAGGTCTGTCGCCAATTTCAAAATCGCTACCGATAGTTCTCCAAGTTCGTCATTGCCGGCTTCCGGAAGGCTCACATCAAATTTCCCCTCACTCAGTCGCTCTGTCGCTTCCTTCATGCGAATCAAGGGACGAGTGAGTATTTTAGACAGAATTAAATAAATGACCAACAAGATGATAATACTCGCTCCACCGGCAAGTCCGAAATGTTGATTTAACTTACGGACTAACTTTTCAATTGGCTGGCTACTTTGAAACATCACAACATATCCGGACTGACCTACTTCTGTTTTGTAGGGATGTACACTCGCAATGTATGGAGAGTCTCCCCACTCCGGTATAAGTATTCGATCGGTTTCATCTGTTTTGTCAATTAATGATAAAGTTGAAGAATGGCGCTCTATATCCCCAACCGAGCTACGAATCACTTTGCCATCCTCATCCGTAATGATGACTTCCCGATCTTTTCCTGCTTCCATTAGTACAATATGTGCGATCGTTTTGTCAGAATAGTAGTCTTCCAAGACATTTCGATGATTGCTGCCACTTGCTAGTAAACGTGAATATTCTTCGTCTACTCTTGCGTGAATTATATTTTGATGCAAATAAATCATTAATATCGTTTCAAGTATTAGGAAAGTACTAATAAAATAAGCAGCTAACTTTTTAGAGATTTTATTCATACAAACCACCTCATGCTTTCAGTATAAAAAAAGAATATGAAAAAGATGTGCAGTTTTGTTTTAAGCCATAGAAATCGTTAGACTCCATGTCGTCTTTGTGTCTGCATTCACTATATTATGCTTGTATTATCGACAACACTTTCGAAAAGAATAACACGTATCTATTCTAGCCGGAATATTATTGAAAGCATAAATAGAAGTAGCCCGGCATCTTATTTGATGCCAGGCCATTACCATTCTATACGCTATAGTCATTACAATCGAGACTTCGACGGCTTTTTCAGCGGACTTTTATCCAATAAATATGAAATATACGTCGCATCCTTACCTAAGCGCAGATGAGAATTATTCAGCAGAACAGCAAGATTCTTCGCATCGTCCAGCGCTCTATGGGCTTGTTGTACGTTAATTTGATGAGCCCTCAATAATTGCTGTAGCTTACCGTTTTCAAAACCATAGTCTTTCCATTTGATCTGTCGAACGGAGCAATACCAATCCATATCTCCTGTTTCCGGCAAGAGTCTGCTAACAAAACCTCTATCGAAACTCGCGTTATGCGCAACAATCCCATCCGCACGATCTAAAATAGACAGTATTCTATCCATATCGAGCGATTTCCCTCTTACCATTCGATCAGTAATGCCCGTAATATTCGTGATTGTTGAAGGTATTGAGTAAAAAGGCTCCTGAAATTCACAATATTCATCAGCTACCCTGACGATTCGATTAGTATCAAATTCGCCAAGCATAATCCCTAACTCTATCACTTCGCTAGTTTCTGCACTCATTCCTGTCGTTTCCACATCTATGAATGCTATATGTTTAGTCATGAAAGGACTCCTTTCGAGTTACCTCTAATCTACTAGTTTAGAGTGACTATATTCCGTGACTTATTATGTCATCATGACTTGTAACCTTTAAAACATCATGCACCTAAAGTACATATTGATCCCCGAAAGCATCGTATTTCACTTGAGTATTTATTCTTTAAAGTCTGCATTTATCGTTACTTCTTTCCACTCAGCCATCTCTTCTAGCAAATGCGTGAATTTCTCGTATGCCAGTTCATATGCGGCAACGCCAAGTAATAATCGTAAAGGCGGATTTTCCGATTGTGCCACCTGCAACACAGCTTCCGCTAGCTTTTCAGGATCTCCTTCTTCTGTTCCGCTAGGTCGTTCAATTCGTTTTCCTACTGTTTCTTGATAGTCATCAATAGCTGTTTGTGTACGGTTAGCTGAACGTCCAGCCCAGTCCGTCCGGAAAGCGCCAGGCTCGATAAGTGTTACCTTTATTCCTATAGGTGCCACTTCTTTCGCTAGACTTTCAGAAATACCTTCTACTGCATATTTCGTTGCATTATAGTATCCGACTGCGGGGAATGATGCTAGTCCACTAATAGAAGAGAAATTAATAATATGGCCAGACTTTTGGTTTCTCAAATGTGGTAACACTTCATTCGTCACCGCCATCAATCCCCAGAAATTAATTTCGAACATCTTTCGCGTTTCTTCTTCTACACTTTCTTCAACAGAACTAAAATAGCCGATTCCAGCATTGTTCACTAGCACATCTATTCGACCAAATGACTCTATCGCTTGATCAACTGCTTCTTTCACTTGTTTTTTGTCTGTTACGTCTAGCTTTAGTAATTGAACATTTTCCGGATGAAGTTCTTGTAGATCACGTATGTGTTCAACACTCCTAGCAGTGGCGACTACTTTATAGCCCTCTGCAATTACTTTCTTTGCAATTTCTCGACCAAATCCAGTCGAGCAACCTGTAATAAACCAAACTTTTGAGTGTGTCATATAATCTCTTCCTTTCACATTCGTCATACTAAATACTCTACCATAATCAGCAGTTAAGTCCTTCAAAGACGGTGTATCTTGTTCGTAATGATACTAACTATATTAGACAAAAAGCTTATCCGAAAAATTCTATGACTTTTCGGACAAGCTTATACGTTACGAACATTCTATTTTACTATTGTTACAGAACAATTGACATGCCTAATCACTTTTTGACTTACACTACCTAGTACAAGTTTCTGAAGTGTATTCAGTCCGCGGCTACTTAATATTAAATGGTCGATTTCATTTGCGTTCACATGCTTAATAATTTGTTGTTGGGGATTGCCTTGCAAAATAGTGACCTTCGCTTCCTTCCCATCACCCTTCACCAATTTCAAGGCAGGTTGTAACTTCTTCTTTTGATATAACGATAGACTATTGGGGCTCTGTTTTAATAATCTTTCATCTTCCACCTTGTTAAAATCCACCACATGAATAACTTCTAAATGAGCTTTTGAAAACTGTTGAACAAGCATAAGTGCATACTTTACAGCACGTAGTGAGTTTTCAGAGCCATCTACCGCTACAGCAATCTTCATGATTCGGCCTCCTTACTGCTACATTTCTCGAACTTCACTTTCTCTTCTAGCACCGGCTACCAACAACATCTGCTAATGGACTACATACATTCATCCCAAGGCATAAGGAACAAATCGATTTAGAGTTCATTCTAGCAACTTCTATCTTCAATGCCAACTAAGAACTACGAAATTTAATATGTAATTTAAAGAAATGTATATTGAAGCTGTACTTATACGTATACATCTTAATGCAGATAAAAATTACAGTTGAACGAATACGTTCTATCGTCTTTACATCATTGATTGTCAGTTTCCTTAGTATTGCAGTAGAAAATAAGGCTGTCGAGATTGTCACATGAATATTCTTCGACAGCCGTAATCTATTTAACGATCGTCCCGGACAATTTTCCCGCTCCATCAATTTCCTGCATCGTATTCAAACCACGACTGCCTAGCACTAGATGATTTCCCCAACAGGATGTTTCTATAACAGGTTGCACAATTTGCTCTTGATACAATGACAAACTCTTAGTATTTCTATTCGCTATAGTTTTTCACTCTGTGCAACATCTCTACAAATCCACTCTGCTGCACCTTGAAGATTGGGAAAAGCAGCATCTGCTAGAGGATCGGAATTTCCAATGAAGACTGTTTTCATCCTTGCCTTCTTACCCGCCACAATATCCGTATCAGTATCCCCAACCATATAAGATAAAGCTGGATTCACATTATATTTCTTAGCTAAATTATCGATCAATTGACTATTTGGTTTACGACATGCACACCCCGCCTTTGGCTTATGTGGACAATACACAACGTCATCGATGATAGCACCTTCTTGACGAAGCACCTTCTTCATATGGTCATGAATTTTAATAAGTTGAGACTCTTTCATATAGCCGAGTCCTACCCCTCCTTGATTTGTGACGACGAATACATAATCGAATACCGTATTCAACTGTTTAATCGCCTCTGCAACACCAGGTAATAAATATAACTGTGTTGGCTCATTAACGAACTTCACTCGCTCCGTCAACACTTCATTAATCACACCATCACGATCTAAAAAAACGGCTTTTTTCATGTAATTTCACTCCTGACATATTATAGGTCTACTCAACAGGTTCTCCTATACTACTGCCTTTATACAAATAAAGAAAACGTCAGCCGTATCATACGACTGACGTTATTAAATATATTTTTTCATTTGATTAAGCCAATAATAATCGATTAGCCAGTAGTCGTCCACGAACTAAAATCCCCGCGTATGCTGCAAGAAATGCTTTGATTACACCGCCAATTAGGAATGGCACAAAACCAGCCATAAACGCCGCTGTCCAAGAAAGCTCCGCGATAAACTTCAACCATACCGTACCGAACGTCAATGCGACGAACATTCCAATCACATTCGCAACCATAGCGTGCGAAAACGTAAAACTCGTACGTTCCATATAATAACCTGTGATGAATGCTGTCGGTATGAACCCGATTAAGTATCCGCCGGTCGGTCCAAATATAACTCCTAATCCTGAAGACATACCCGAAAAGACAGGAATCCCTACCGCACCCATCGCTAAATATACGAGAACCGTAATCGTTCCGTAGCGTGAGCCTAGTATCGTGGCGGCTAAACCGACTGCCAATGTTTGTCCTGTAATTGGAACGAGTGGTAATGGGATTGTTAACTGTGCCATTACACCAATAATCGCTGCGAATAATGCCGAAACAATCATCATACGAAGTTTAGATCTTGAGTGTATCATTCTATGTAACCTCCTTTTGAGTAAACCACATTATATATAATGTTGACATTCATTTTATCCCATGGGAATTTTAGTGTCAATGTGTTAAAAGGTTTTTTACAGCTTCTCTTCTACTTTCATTTGTAATAAGAGAAAAGAAGCGTGACCGTATGGCTGACAAACGTTTTGAAGTTATTGAAAACAAGGGAAGTTGACACAATTTCAAGTGATTCGTGATAATCAGACCGGTGTATTGTATATGTCCTATAGCGTTGCTTATTGTTTAACCTTGACGGTTATGGTTGATCAGTGAATTATTCTCAATTAAATAATCCCTGCTTTGAGTAATTTTTCAAACTCAGCAGGGATTATTTACGATATTCCTATATATTTTTCATTTCATACATCGATCTATCTGCATGTTGAACTAACATTTCAAAGCTCTCACCATCGTCTGGATAAACAGCTATGCCAATCGATGCGTCAATCGAAGTAATGGGTTCCATATTCAAATTAGTCAATTGCTTTTTTAAGTTGCTAACGTACTCTGCTTGAAAACCTTCTTTAACATTCGGAATGACATGCACAAATTCGTCGCCTCCCCAACGTACAATGAGATCACCGCTTTTCGCATTCATTTTTATAAGATCAGCAACGCGTCGTAGCAATTCATCACCTTTTTGATGACCATATGTATCATTTACAACCTTAAAGTCATCCAGATCAATCAAGACAACGCCAAGTTTTTTTCCTGTACACCTACATGCGTAAGCCTGCTTTTTAAATGCTTTATCAATGGTTCGCCTATTATACGCATTTGTTAGTGGATCTTTCTCGGCATAAAATCTAGCCAAGTCATACTGCCAACCACCGATCCAAGCAACTATTGAGAAAATGGCTGTTAAAATAAAAAAGCTTGGTTCAAACAGATATCCCAAATATTGATGGTAATAGTAATACCGGATCACATTAAACAGAATAACAACCCCAACAGAAAAAAACCTTCCCCTATAACTCATACATACTCTCCAAATCTGACTGTCTTTATTCTAATTTTAACATAGATGAATTAGACTAGAAATGATTATCGTTTTTAAGAAACAAGATAAGAGATTTAGCTTTGATACTATATCCTGGACGTCCAAAAGACTGACTATAAAAACGGCCAACCAACCCATTTGACATACACTCCCTAATCGAAGTGACCTATCAATTAATAGAATGTAACTCGTTTATTAGCATCTCATACACGAAGCGAACCGCGGAATCCCCTAGCCGCATAGTACGATTCTGCTCCATTATGATATACAAAAATCGTATCGTAGCGACGATCACAAAATAGTGCCCCTCCAAGTTTTCTAATATCAGCAGGTGTTTGCACCCAGCTCGACGTTTTCTTATCAAACTCTCCAAGCCGCTGAAGTTCCCGGTATTGTTCTTCCGTCAACAGCTCAATCCCCATCTTCTCTGCAAGTTTCATTGCATTATGCTCGGGTTTATTTTTCTTCCTAGACTCCAGCGCTTTCAAATCATAGCACGTACTTCTACGCCCAATAGGACTCTCTGCTGAACAATCGTAAAAAATGAATTCATTAGTTGTTTCATCGTATCCTACAACATCCGGCTCCCCGCCTGTTTCTTCCATCTTACTAAGTGACCACATTTTTTCGACATTTGTTTCAAGCTTCTTTTGTACGTTTTGCCATTCGATATTTATGTGGCGGGTCGTATTTTTCTCAAAACGTTCTTGTAAAGTTGTAAGTAGTTGCTCTTGCTGTTCTATTGCTAACTTTTTTGTGCTATTAGTCATGTTGAATTCCTCCTAATGTTTTCATAACTATCAATTAAATTATTAATATGCACTACTAAGATTATCATGAAACAATGAAAAAGATACCTGATCCACGTACTAATCAAAACTACTATCAGAAACTTTCCCACTAGCATTTCAATAAAGGTAAAATAAGTAACTAGAGGAGTCCGCTATGTTTGTATACTTATTATAAGTGTTTATCGTAAATGTTAAAGTTTGTGGTGCACAAGGATTAAAAAATGCCGAACATTACTCCCTTGCTTCTGTCTCGGAGGCCATTGTTGTGACAGCAACATGTGATGTACGGGTGAGCCGATTATCTAAATATATGTAAAGAGCCTGTGCAACAGCGTATGGATTATACGCTGTTGCACAGACTCTTTTTAATTTAACTGAAAATGATCTGGTTTAGTAAAGTAATTGTTTCACTGGCTCAACATCAAACGATAACCATTTACTTTTTTTCTACAATCTCCATACCCTTTTGATCCAATAAATATTGAAGTCCTGCACGGAAATTTGTAAAAGCACGTATCTGATTAAAGTTATCCACTTTCGATAAGATCAAATGTTGCGCAAAAGCAGGTGAGAATCCTACAAAGATTGTTTCAGTGCCCATCAACTTTAATACACTGACTAATTCATTAATCTTTTCACTTAAATTATCATACCCCATGTTCTCTTCAACTTCGAGCGTGCTAATGTCGGTAAAATCAATGATAACCGTGAGAATATCATTGGAAGGTATTCTTCGAACGATTTTTTCTTGGATCAGCATAAAACGCTGAACTGACAGAACTCCAGTAAGCGGGACTAATATCGTGTCTGGCACGATAGAAGGGATGATTGGTGCAGACAATTCCTCAATTAGCTTTTCATAAACAATGATTTTCTCTTTAAGTGCTATAATTTCTTCTGTTGTATCTTGTACTTTGTTCATAGTAGTTCCTCACCTTTTCCATTGAAACTGTATATTGATATCCGTAGTTTTTTATACATTTAGTATAACACAGTTCGCTTTTTTTGATTGTTGCAAGCCTACGTAAAGTATATATAAAGGTCATTTTATTGAAGAATCTATGCTACTCTATATATACTTAACGCAATCATTACTTTAAAGAGAGAAGGAATAATTCATGGCACTATCCAACCGGTTACAAAAGCTACCTCCACATTTCTTTACTTTACTATTAAAAAAAATAGAAAAAGCAATGGCAGATGGTAGAGATGTTATTAATTTAGGTCGAGGGAATCCTGATCAGCCGACACCTCCGCATATTATTAAAGCATTGCAGGAAGCAGTAGAAGATCCCGCGACTCACGGCTACTCTCCTTTCAGAGGGACACTTGAATTAAGACAAGCAGTTGCGGAATATTACCTGCGCGAATATGGTGTCACCGTTGATCCCGAAACAGAAGTTGCCGTGCTTGGCGGTACAAAGATTGGCGTCGTAGAGCTACCGCTAGCGATTATGAATGAAGGCGAATTACTACTGTTGCCTGACCCGGGATATCCGGATTACTTATCAGGAATCAGCCTAGCAGATATACGTTTTGAGACTATGCCTTTGCTAAAGGAAAACGGATTTTTCCCCGATTATGACGCATTGCCGGAAGATCAGAAAAAAGATGCAAAACTGATGTATTTAAATTATCCAAGCAATCCAACAGGCGTCACAGCAACACCAGACTTTTATGAAAAGACCGTCGCTTTTGCTAAAGAACATAATATTGCTGTCTTACAGGATTTTGCGTATGGGGGCATTGGCTTTGAAGGTAAGAAGCCGATTAGCTTTTTACAGACAGAAGGCGCCAAAGATGTCGGCATCGAGATGTTGTCTCTTTCTAAAATGTATAATATGGCGGGATGGCGTGTCGGCTTTGCTGTCGGAAACTCCGAAATAATAGAAGCGTTAAATATATTACAAGACCACTTATTCACAAGCATCTTCCCAGCAGTTCAGCGCGCAGCCATTGAAGCGTTGACAGGTCCGCAACAATGCGTCGACGAGTTAATTGCGCTCTATCAAAAACGTCTCACTGTATTGCTGACAGAATGTGAACGCATCGGTTGGAACGTAACAGCGCCTACCGGTTCATTTTTCGCATGGCTTCCTGTTCCTGAAGGATTCACAAGCGAAACCTTCGCTAATTTATTATTAGATAAAGCAGATGTCGCCGTATCAGCAGGAAATGGTTTCGGCATGTACGGTGAAGGTTATATCCGCGTCGGTTTACTCGAAAGTGAAGAACGCCTACAAGAAGCAGTTCGTCGCATTGAAAAGCTCGGATTGTTTAAATAAAACGTTATATGTACTAAGCCTCCCTTTCATTCCATTGTCTTTGGAATTGAAACGGAGGCTTATTCGGTGTGATATTCTGGAAACTTCTATAACAATCCTTGAGTAGATTTCAAGTCGTCGAGCAACGCACGTACTTCATCAGTTGTATTGGTACTCATCAATTCATTTCGCAATTCAGCTGCTCCCCGGAACCCTTTTACATAAATCTTGAAAAAGCGACGGAGTGGTTTGAAAAGACGCGGTTCAAGTTCTGTTGAATATTTATCGAAAAGATCAAGATGAAGACGCAATAAATCAAGCAACTCTTCACTGCTATGCTCTTTTTTCTCCGTTTCAAATGCGTATGGATTCGCGAAGATCCCTCGTCCGATCATGACGCCATCTACACCATACTTTTCAACAAGCTCTAATCCCATTTGACGATCTTCAATATCTCCGTTGATCGTCAACAGTGTATCAGGTGCTACTTCATCACGAAGCTTCTTAATCTCCGGGATTAGTTCCCAATGCGCTTCCCCATTGCTCATTTCCTTCCGGGTGCGCAAATGAATCGACAAATTGGCGATGTCCTGCTCCAATACATGTCTCAGCCAGCCACGCCACTCATCCACATCCGTATAGCCGAGACGCGTCTTCAAGCTGACAGGTAATCCTCCAGCCTTTGCTGCTTGTATAATTGCGGCTGCCGTTTCTGGGTGATTAATCAAACCACTGCCCTTGCCTTTTGCCGCTACGTTTGGCACGGGGCATCCCATATTAATATCCAATCCTTTAAACCCTAGCTCTGCCATCCCAATACTCATATCTCGGAAATGGTCAGGCTTATCTCCCCAAATATGTGCAACAATCGGCTGTTCGTCTTCTGTAAACGCTAAACGTCCGCGTACACTAAAGATCCCCTCTGGATGACAAAAACTTTCTGTATTCGTAAACTCCGTGAAAAATACATCTGGACGCGCAGCTTCGCTCACTACATGGCGAAAGACAACATCTGTTACGTCCTCCATTGGTGCTAATATGAAAAATGGCCGTGGTAAATCACGCCAAAAGTTATTACTCATTGTTGTTTTCAAATCCTCTCATCATAACTTGCATCGTGCGTACGTGATACGGATGCCAGTCATACCATTATACAAAAAACGTCAGCATATTCCACTATCTTTGGCATGAAGTGTTGAAACAATGTTGAATTAATACAGCTCTTAGTATTTGATTTTCTATGGTATGATAGAGTCAAATTTTTCTACGATGGAGGATATTATGAAAAAAGTTGCTGTTATACAGGATCTATCATCATTTGGTAAGTGCTCATTGACGGCTGCCATTCCCGTGCTTTCCGTAATGGGTGTGCAAGCATGCCCATTACCAACAGCTATTCTTTCTGCACAAACAGAATACCCCAGTTTTTTCTGTGAAGACCTAACGGCTAATATGCCGATGTTCATAAAAGAATGGCATAACTTACACGAACATTTCGAAGGGATACACACAGGCTTTATAACCGGGAAAGACCAAATTAGCCATATCCTTAATTTCCTAGACATATTCCATAAAGAAGATACTACGTTGCTTGTAGATCCTGTAATGGGCGATACTGGAAATGCGTATACAAACTTTGATGAAGAACTACTCGCGTATATGAAAGTTTTGGTCAAGCGTGCAAATATCGTAACACCAAACTTGACCGAGTGTTGCCTTCTGACCGGATTATCCTATAGCTCCCTCAATCGATATGTAGATGAAAAAGACTTTTTAAAGAAAATAGAAGAAACCGGACTACAACTAGCGCAAGAGACCGGTGCACAGATCATCATCACAGGAATTAATCCGCCAACCGGACCGACGAATACACAATCAATTGGCAATATGTACATCGACAGTAAACATTCCATCTATAGCTCTATTCCGTATAACGGCAGAAGTTACTCTGGCACGGGTGATTTATTTGCATCGGTCATGATGGGAAGTCTTATGCGCGGCGAAACTCTTACCCAGGCAATCCAGCTAGCAGAAACTTTTTTGACTGCTGCTATACAGGACACTCACTTAGAAGACATACCTACCATAGCGGGGGTTAACTTTGAGAAGTTTTTACGTATGTTGTTGTAAAGATTAAAAGGTACCGGATCCCCGGTACCTTTTACTTATATTAAGCCAAAAGTAAAGGCTATCTAACTCTACGTTGTTCACTCTTCAAAGATTTCATCAAAGAAATGACCATTAGTAGCATGACAAACGAAAACGGTAAGGCGGCAATAATAATTGTATTTTGTAAAGCACTCATACCACCAACAGACAGTAAGATCAGAGCCATAGACGATTGAATAACACCCCAAATTATTTTTACGCTTGTTGGCGGCGTTAGTGAACCATATGTTGACTGCATACCAAGTACGAATGTGGCAGAGTCGGCACTCGTCACGAAGAACGAAGAAATTAACAGAATCGCGATGATTGAAATGATGAACGACCAAGGCATCTCATGGAACATTTCGAAGATGACAAGTTCTGTAGAAGAACTTGCAATATCCACAATCCCACTACGCTGCATGTCGATTGCTGTTGTACCGAACGCAGAAAACCAGAAGGCACATAGTAATGTAGGTGCGAGAAGCACACCAACCATGAATTCGCGAATCGTCCGTCCTTTTGAGACACGAGCGATGAACATACTGACGAATGGTGCCCACGAGATCCACCAAGCCCAGTAGAAGATCGTCCAGTCGAACAACCATTGCTGATTATTCTCATTAAGTGGCGCTGTACCAAAGCTCATATAAACCAGATTACCCAAGTAGCCACCAATAGAATCCGTGAATACATTCATAATTAACAGCGTCGGTCCTAAAATCACAATAAAGACAAGCAACACTACTGCAAGAACTAGGTTAGTATTAGATAAATATTTAATCCCCTTACTAAGCCCCGTCCAAGCTGACATGATGAATAGAACCGTAACAATCGCAATAATGACAAATTGTGAGAACGTCCCAATTTCGATTCCGAATAAATAATTTAGACCTGCGTTAATTTGAACAGCACCGAAACCGAGAGTTGTTGCAACACCAAATGCAGTTGCAAACACAGCAAGAACGTCTACGAATATTCCCCATGGACCATCCATTTTCTTGCCGAAAATCGGTTTCAATGTTGCTGAAATTAACCCCGGCGCATCTTTACGGAATTGGAAATAAGCAAGTGACAATGCGACAATACCATACATCGCCCACACATGAAGACCCCAGTGGAAGAACGATTCACGCATCGCTTCTTTAAAGGCAGCATCCGTGTTTGGTTCCTTCGTTGCAGGATTAATATAATGCGACAGCGGTTCAGCTGCCCCATAGAACACAAGCCCAATACCCATCCCCGCTGAAAACAACATCGCAATCCACGTAACTGTGGAAAATGCAGGTCGATCGGTATCCTTACCGAGGCGGATCTTGCCATACGGGCTAAAGATCAGGAAGATACTAATTAATAAAAGTACTGAAAGCAAAAGTAAGTAATACCATCCAAAAGAAGATGCAACAAAATTCTTGACGTTTAGTGAAACGGCCTCAAAACTTTCAGACGCGAACACCCCGTAGCCCACAGTAATGACGATTAATGCGATCGTAATGTAAAAAACATTTGATATTTTTCTCATATTTCTCCTTTCGAATTGAGGTTACTTGTTCGTTTTATGAACGACTATATACTATACTCATTCTTTTAATAGAAGGCAAAAGAAAGAAAACAGTAAAGTGCACGAAGAATCACGCTTTACTTTTTCATAAAATAGAACAAATATAGACTAGGCCTACACTGAGGTGACGTCAAGATAAAAATACTTGTCGAATTTCGCTTAAGCTATATAAATTAATAATGACCTTTTACCTAAGGTTTTTTAGAACTTTATCGCTTCAGTGATTTGATAATAGAATACGTTACCTACGTGTAAAATCTTACATTCGGGATATTATAATAAATATAGGAGGAATTACTATGCAGGTTGTAATCGAATGGACATATAGATCATCAAAGGGAAGGATCGCGGTATTTCAATCTGAAGAAATGCCTGCGAAAGAAGCTGTTTTAGTTGCCGAGGATATAGAAAAGACCGGACGTGTAAAGCAAATTCTTTTCGTTGATCAGCATGACAGTTCATGGACAATAAAGGAATTGAAAGGCTACTTAAAAGGAATCGAGACAGAAGCTCATAATATCACTGTCTATTTTGATGGTGGCTTCGATTGGGAACAGAAAACAGCAGGCCTCGGTTGCGTTATCTATTACGATCAAAGCGGAAAATCGTATAGACTACGCAAAAATGCATTTGAACTTGGATTAACCTCGAATAACGAAGCAGAGTATGCTGCGTTGCATTTTTGTTTGCAGGAGCTGGAGAATCTTGGCGTCCACCACTTACCTATTCGGATTGTTGGTGACTCACGAGTTGTCATCAATCATTTAAACGAAGAGTGGCCCGCTATTGAAGAAGATTTATACAGATGGGCTAATAAGATTGAAGCAAAGATGGACGCGCTTGGATTGCTACCGCAATATGAGCTCATTTCCAGAAAATCGAATGGCGAAGCGGACAGACTTGCTACACAAGCAATCGCGGGGATAGAAATTATGGCGACTATTGAAAGATGAGCGTGGGGACATGGTCTATGAGCGCGGGGGCGAGGTCTATGAGCGCGAGGACGTGGTCTATGAGCGCGGGGGCGAGGTCTATGAGCGCGGGGACGTGGTCTATGAGCGCGGGGACGTAGTCTATGAGCGCGGGGACATGGTCTATGAGCGCGGGGACATGGCCTATGAGCGTGGGGACATGGTCTATGAGCGCAGGGACGGGGTCTATGAGCGCGAGGGCGAGGTCTATGAGCGCGGGGACGGGGTCTATGAGCGCGAGACCGAAGACTATGAGCGCGGGGACGTAGTCTATGAGCGCGGGGGCGAGGTCTATGAGCGTGGGCACGTAGTCTATGAGCGCGAGACCGAAGACTATGAGCGCGGGGAACAAGTCTATGAGCGCGGGCAACGGAAAAAGGTTCTAATCAACTTGAAAATAGTTGATTAGAACCCTTTTATACATTACTTTTAGTAAAAATAGAACAATTACTTATCGTCTGTTTTTGTAACAGATACGCCACGTTCCGCAAATACTTTTTGTGCTACTCCTAACGCATTCAACACGCTCGGGAATCCTGTATACGGAATCAAATGCATAATGCATCCGATGATTTCATCGGGCGTCAAACCAACGTCGAGCCCTGTCTTAATATGCATCTGAATTTGCGGCTTTCCTTGTGCCACAAGAGCCGTAATCGTAGTGAGAACCTTTTGCTTATTGTCGAGTCCCGGACGAGAATAAATGTCGCCAAAAGCAAATTCTACGACAAATCTAGTTAAATCCGGCGCAACGTCCTTGAAGCTTTCTCCAATCTCCATCTCACCTGCTGGATTGTCTTCACCTGACAACGTAAGTTCCATCAATTTCTCCAAACCTCGCTGATAACGATCTTCTGCCATTTCAAAAACCTCCCTGATAATATCACTCGTCATTCATTGTAACAAACTTTTCTGTAAACGGGACAACTGCGTTAATTTCCTGAAAGTTGTTTTATCGTTTATACTTTAAGAAAATGATAAACAATGGAGGTTTATGTTTTGGATTATAAAGATATTGATCAACAAGTTATCAAGAAATATAAAGAAGACGAAACACTGATGATCCGCCTGTTTGTGAAATGGTGTGCGAATCATAAACTAGATCCACACGTTTTGTATCAAAAAGCATACCCTGAGCAATCGGCTAATGCCGCGTTGAAGAAAGTCATTGAAGATGATGACGGATTTGAGGAACTGCAGATTGATAATGAAACTATGCTGGATGTACTGCAGCTTTTTGGGAATATTGATTTGGCGTTTGTTGTAGCTGATGAGATGGAGCATCTTAAAGCATAATTAAGAGTACCTGTTTACGAGCCTTTCATTTTTGTTTAACCATCCACGCTTGCTTCCCGAACAGGTACTGTTTTATGATTCTATCCTTATTCACTACCCCATTTATCTGTAAAAATCAGGTCGTCCAATGTTCGTCTTTTCTCCCAATTGGCAGTCTCCAAAATAGGAGCCGTTGGATAACTCTTCGTGTAACCAATAGACAAAAGGGCAATCGGTTCAACATGTGGCGGTATTTCCAAGATATCTCGAACATCATTCTTTTTATAAAAACTTACCCACCCCATTGCCAATCCTTCTGCGCATGCTGCCAACCACATATTTTGAATTGCACAAGCAGTTGATAGTGCATCCGTTTCCGGGATGGAGTTGCGCCCTAACACATGCGAACCGCCACGCGTTGGATCGCATGTTACGCAAATAGTAATTGGCGCTTCCTTCAACCCTTCTACTTTCAAGCTGAGGAATTTCGTCTCTTTTTCCTCTTCGTCTTCATAGTGAATAGCCAACGCACGTCTTTCTTTATCCGCTGCCCAAGCTAATTTTTCTTTTGTCTCATCTGATGAAACAATGATAAAATTCCAAGGTTGCATAAAACCGACTGAAGGTGCCTGATGTGCGGCATTCAATATGTTATGTATCGCTTCTTGAGGAATTGGAGTCGGCAAAAAACTCCGCACATCTCTTCTATTGTAAATAACTTTATAGATTGCATCTTTTTCTTCATTTGAAAACATTAAATATCTCTCCTCTGTTAGTTTATAGATAGCCTAACGTTTATTATAATAGGTTTATACAAAAGGCGTAATGTCTAAAGACTCTATCAATTATTTTTGGTAAATCTACTATGCTGTCATTCATAATAGTGTAATCGATTCTTGAGCGTCTATTTTTGCTGTTTTTCATTATACTTGATGAGGTTGTATCACCATACTATCGGAGTTCCAATAAAATTATGTATAAATAACTGTATTCTATGAGTTAGATCTTTTGAGAAAAATAGTTTTGGCAATTATAGTATTGTTTCTCAGCTGTTCTTACTCTCTGCCCCCCAGAGTACCTCGCCATTTATAATCAATCTAAAATAATGCCAATAATTATAGTACATACATACTAACTAGACCTACCATAACAAATCCGATAAAAATCTGCCATTCTCTCTTTCACTACACAGCTCAAATTAAATAAACTGCTTCGTTCTGACCCTCAGAACAAAGCAGTTTATTGTGCTTTAAAGATTGATAACATAAATCCCAAATTACTAATTATTGCATTACCAATTCTTCTTGTTTAATCACTTTAGTTTCCAGAGCTTCTCCAAAAACAGACCTTTCCAGTAACTCAGCTATATCATATGTTCCTACTGAATCTTCAACTTCGATAGCCTTTGTTCCATCAGACAACATCGTTAAACAATAAGGACAACCAGAAGAGATGATTCCAGGACTCACTTCAAGTGCTTGCTCCGTTCTCGCCACATTTACACGTTGCCCAGTATCTTCCTCCATCCACATCATCCCTCCACCTGCTCCACAGCACATCCCACTTTCTCGGTTTCGCTTCATCTCAACCAGATTTACACCCGGAATGGCTTTCAGGATTTCACGCGGCGGGTCATAAACATCATTATAACGTCCCAAGTAACATGAATCGTGGAATGTTATCGTTTCATTGATTGCATGAACTGGTTTTAAGATCCCATTTTGAACAAGTTCATAAAGCATTTCTGTATGATGAATTACTTCTGCTTCGAACCCAAAATCAGGATATTCATTTTTAAAGATATTGTATGCATGTGGATCAACGGTGACGATTTTAGAAACACCAGCCTTCTCGAATTCCTTAATATTCGCTTCAGCTAACTCTTGGAATAAAAATTCGTTCCCTAATCGTCTAGGTGTATCACCAGAGTTCTTTTCTTTATTTCCTAGGATTGCGAATTTGATGTTTGCTTCGTTCATAAGATGTACAAATGATTCCATAATCTTTTGTGCTCGGTTATCGAAAGCACCCATTGAACCAACCCATAATAGGTAATCAAATTCTTCACCTGTTTTACTCAATTCCTTCACCGTTGGAACATGAAGATCTGGACGTGCCTCTCTCCACTTTTCCTTTTCTTTACGGTTAAGGCCCCAAGGATTTCCTTGACGTTCTATGTTTGTCATCGCACGTTTTGCATCAGGGTTCATTTTCCCTTCTGTCATTACAAGATGACGGCGAAGGTCGATTATTTTGTCAACATGCTCATTCATAACCGGACACTGATCTTCACAATTTCTACAAGTTGTACATGCCCAAATTTCTTCCTCAGTAATTACATCGCCAATTAGGGAAGGGTTATAGACGTCATCTAACATAGCCCCTTCCAAACCTGCAGCGATAGCAATATTATTAGCTTCTGAATTATTAAATGCAAATGTAGGTACCCAAGGTTTTTGCTTCGTCATTAAAGCACCTGTATTAGTTAAGTTATCACGTAACTTAGTTATCAAGTCCATTGGTGATAACATTTTTCCTGTACCTGACGCAGGACACATATTCGTACAGCGTCCACACTCTACACAAGCGTAAAAGTCAATCATTTGTAATTGGGTGAAATCTGTAATTTTCCCTACACCCAACGCAGGCATATCTTGTTCACTTTCTGCATTCTCCATCGCTTCAAAATCAATTGGCTTTAGTCTACCCGCATGATCAAGTCGATGGAAATAAGTATTTACTGGTCCAGCAATCAAGTGAGCATGTTTTGATTGCGGAACATAAACTAGGAACGTCAATAAAATAAGTAAATGAATCCACCAGTTAACAAAGAACACAACCGCTGCTGCAGTTGGAGACATAAATCCAAAAATAGTAGCGACAAGCGATGCCATTGGTTCTGTCAACGTTGCGGGATTTCCTTGCCAAATCATATTCATGCCATTCGCCATGATCGTCGAAAGCATGAGTCCACCAATGAATATTAGAACAAGTCCCGATTTCCATCCTCTTTTAAGCCTAACAAGTTTTTCAATATATCGACGGTGAAACGCCCAAATTACTGCTACTAGAATTAAAAATACGACAATTTCCTGAAAGAATGTAAAACCGTTATATATCGAGCCTAACGGAAGATGAGACCCTGGCTTTAGACCTTTCCAAATAAGATCTATTGCGCCAAACTGCACAAGTAAAAATCCATAAAAGAACAAAACATGAATCATGCCACTTTTTTTATCTTTTAATAATTTCTTTTGTCCAAATACATATGTCCAAATTTTTTGAAGACGTTCCTTAATGTTATGGTCAAACTCTTCTTTTCTACCCAATAGAATAAATTGAGTTCGAGTCTTAATTAAATACGTAAATAACGCAAGTGCATACAAAGTAATCCCAATGAATAAAATCCAGTTGGCGATTAATAACGAACCCATTGTCCTCTCTCCTTATCCTATCTATTTAAACGATGAGTAATAGTATGTCATCCTCCTGTTTAATTCAAATTATATCTAATAACACACAAATTTACTTTTTGGTTATTGATCAAAATGATATAACTTGTTGTCAACAAGTTATATCATTGATTATCTACTTAAATATATAAATTACATGCTTAAAATCTCAGTTACTATGCTTTAATCCACCCGAATTAATGAATTCAACTGCCTCTTTTTTATAAACATTCTTACCGTTAATAAATGTAGAGATTACTGATATGTCTTTAATTTTCATCGGATCAATTCGGGTAGGATCTTGATCTAATACAGCAAAATCTGCAAATTTCCCTACTTCTATACTTCCCGTATTCTCTTCATCAAAATTTAGTTTCGCCCCATAGATTGTCATAGACTTTAAAGCTGTTACAACATCTATTTGTTGATCTTCCCCTAAGACTTTACCTTCTTTTGTAATTCGATTAACAGCCGCCCAAACTGAAAATAATGGTGAAATCGGAGTTATCGGGCAGTCAGAATGTATTGTAAACAATAAATCTCGTTTTACTGCGTCCGCTAAGGGATTGATTCTTTTCGCACGTTCAGGCCCTAAAAATAAACGATAATGTCTATCTCCCCAATAATAAACGTGATTAATAAAGAATGAGCCAGCAACATTTAAACGTTCCATTTCATCTAAATCCTCTATTGTAGCCGTTTGAACATGTTCGATTCTATGTCGGTGATTATCACGCGGCTCCTGATTTAAAATAAAGTCATAGGATTCTAATATTGACCCTATTGCACGATCTCCATTTCCATGAATAGCAATTCTAAAACCTCTTTTATGCAAATCTACTAGTTCTTCATTAAATAAGTGCTGTTCATGGAAAAGGGCTCCTTTTACATCATTATCACAATAATACGGTTGTCTTAAAGCCCCTGTTAAACCCTGTATCGATCCGTCTTGGAAAAGTTTTGCGCTATCCAAACGCATATGTCCATTCGTGCGATTGCTAATCATTTCGTCGAGTTCAGATGCAGACCAGCCTTCATATACTCCACCTTTTCCCAATAATGTATGCATAAACATTAACCGTGTTTTTAATGGATTGGAACCATTTTCAAACGCTTTAAGATGTACTTCATATTCACTTGCACCATCATAGATTCCAAGTCCAGCATCAGTATTAGTAGTAATACCTTGAGCTAAATAATCTTGTGCAGCTTCCCCCAACATTGAAATTAATTCATTTTCTGTAAATGGCGGTATGATATCTAGTATCGGTTTCATAGCAGGCTTCTCGTACAACACTCCATTTAACTCACCATTAGGAAAGCGGCCAAACAAACCACCTTTAGAGTCTAATACGTCTTTAGTAATGCCAGCCATCTTTAATGCAAGTGAATTCACTACAGCTATATGTCCAGAAATATGTGTAATATACACAGGATTGTTAGGCGAAATCGTATCGAGTTCTTCCCTTGTTGGATGTCGCTGTTCCTCCAACAAAGTATCATCATACCCATATCCTCTAACCCATTCCCCATGGGATTTTTTATCTATTTCTTCTGAAATTCTAGATAAAATATCATTAATATTTTTGTTTTGAGAAGAGCTACAGTTAACACGTTTTAAGTTTTGTGCATAAACTAAAATGTGATTATGTGTGTCTATAAATCCAGGTATTAATGTAGCACCCTGTAAATCTATAATCTTTTCATTTTCAATAGAATGTATTATTTCGCTAGGGGGAATTGATTCGTCCCAAATCCCACTTACTTTTCCATCTACTATAGAAAGAGATCCAGCTTTTGAGTTCTTATTATCGAGTGTTAATATATTTGCATTGATTATTAACAAATCAGACCTTTCCATTAGAATATCCCCCCTTTAATTTCTAGACAACCTTTAGATTACTGAAATGATTTTGAACTGGAGTTACACTCTAACTTGGAAATACGTTATTTAAACACTTCTCCTAAACCATCTATTTTATTGACACCACGTAATAAAGTTACTAAACTACAAGCATGTATTGACATATTTCTATTGTTCTATATTCGGTTCATGCACATCATAAAACATTCCTAATCCTTTAGGTTCCCCTACTACCATGCTTTTTGAAATTGCTTTCATAGCACTTTCTCCAATAGTAATCATTTCTGTTGCAGGATGAACCATTTGTATTTCACCCGTTTGTAGTTGTGCGATTACTATACAACCACATGATCAAGGTTTACGATACATAGTTACTACTACAGCCCCGCCAAGACCTAAGTTATGTTGTAAAGCGACTCTTGCATTATCCACTTGACGTTCACCGGCAGTTCCGCGCAAATGCCAAACCAGTTCAGTACACTGCGCCAAGCCTGTAGCCCCAATCGGATGTCCTTTAGACATTAATCCCCCTGATGGATTGACTACATATTTTCCACCGTACGTATTATCTTTATTATTGATGAAAGCTTCCGCTTCACCTTCACCGCATAAACCTAAACCTTCATATGTGATGACTTCATTCGGCGTAAAGCAATCATGAAGTTCAACAACATCAACTTCTTCTACACCAATTCCTGCTTGCTCATAAACTGCATTAGCTGCTCTTCGTGTCATATCTTGACCAACTAAATTCATAGCCCCGGTATTAAATGTAGTTTCATTATCTGTAGCCATTGCTTGTGCAATAATTTCCACAGCGTCCTTATGTCCATGCTTGTTAGCAAACTCCTCGCTACAAACAATTACAGCTGCCGCACCGCATGACGGCGGACATGCACAATATCTAGTCAAATATGGTTCGAAAATCATTGGTGAATTTTGTACTTCTTCGACAGTCAAAGGCTTATCAAACATGGAATACGGATTGTGAATTGCATGGCTACGTGTTTTCACAGCCACTTTAGCAAATATATCGGGATTCGCACCATACTTTTCTATATACTCGTTTCCTCCTGAACCAAATAATTTGGCAGCACGAGGTGCATCCGGTGAAAGTCCCGGATATAGAACGTCTAATCGATCCTCAAACGATTGAATGGGTGATGTTTTTTCTCCATAAACAGTTCCAAGAGCCCCTGGCTGCATCTCTTCGAAACCAAAGGCTAGTGCGCATTCAACAACTCCGTTTTCTACCGCTTGTCGTGCTAAATATAATGCAGTTGATCCAGATGAGCAGTTATTATTAACATTAAAGACGGGTATACCTGTCATTCCAACTTTATACAAAGCAGTTTGTCCAGATGTGCTATCCCCATAACTATAACTAGCAAAAGCACTTTCAATTTCGTTAAAATTAATACCAGCGTCCTTTATTGCACCACGTATTGCTTTTGAAGCCATAATTTCATAAGGCTCTTGCATACCCGGCTTAACAAACTTAACCATATCTACACCAATTACTTTAATTTTTCTTTTCATAAAATATTCCCCTTTTCCACTGTATAGTCATGAAATCTCTCCCTGCTAAACAAACATTTAATGCACTTATATGATTACGCAGTTATTAATGTAGACTTGATTCCTTATCTTTTTCACTACTCTCTTCAACCAATTTACGTCTTAAGATTTTCCCGACTGCAGTTTTTGGCAATTCATCTCTAAAATCATAAAACCTCGGAACTTTATAAGTCGCTAATTTATCAGAACACCATTCTTTCAGTTCCTCTTCAGTGCAAGTCATACCTTTCTTTAAAACAATAGTTGCTTTTACAGTTTCTCCTCTATATGAATCAGGAATACCATAAACACAAACCTCCATTATTGCCGGGTGTTCATACAGAACTTCCTCCACCTCCATTGGATATATATTATATCCACTCGCAATGATTAGTTCTTTTTTTCGACCTACTATATAAAAACGTCCATCTTCATCCATGTATCCAATATCACCTGTGTATAACCAACCATCACGAATTGTCAGACTCGTTTCTACTTGATTGTTCCAATAACCTTTCATTACTTGGGGCCCTTTGATCAGAACTTCACCTGATTGACCGACTTCAACCTCTTCCATGCCGGTTTCAGCATCTACGATTTTACAATCTGTGTTAGGCAGTGGAACTCCTACACTTCCAGCTTTCCGCTTATCAGAAACAGGATTTCTATGTGTAACGATAGCCTCGGTTAAGCCATAGCCTTCAATAATTTTTGTTCCCGATAGTTCTTCAAATTTACTAATCACTTCATTCGGTAATGGAGATGTTCCGCAAGAACAGATTCTTAAGCTCTTCAAGTCATCTCTCGTTAGGTTTTCATATTGTAATAAACCTACGTACATAGTAGGAGCACCTACAAAGATCGTTGGATGATGCTCTTTTATTAATTCCAATACCTTTTCTACTTTAAATCTTTCAACGATAATAAATGTACCCGCAGAAAACACGGTTATATTTATATAACTCAAGCCCATTATATGGAACAACGGTGAGTTCCCAAGAATTATTTCCTTATTTCTTTCCAAACAGTTAAACACGATATTTTGATAGGCATTACAAACAATATTATAATGCGTCAACATAGCTCCCTTAGATTTACCAGTGGTGCCACCAGTATATTGTAATACCGCAACATCTTCTTTAGCATTAATTTCTATGTCAGGTAGTGGGTCATGTTTTTCTTCCAGTAAGCGATTATAGTTATTTTCTTGCGTTTGTTCGTTGTCAACAATGATCCAAACTAACTGATCGCCTAGTCCTAACGCTTCAATCTTTTCTTTTTGCACAGCCTCACAAATCATACCTGAAGCTTGCGAATCACTCAGAATCGGATGTAATTCTGAAGCTTGATACATTACATTGACCTGAACCATAATACAGCCAAGTCGTTGTATCGCAAAATAGGCAACTATATACTCCATACGATTTGGCAACATCACCGCAATGCGATCACCTTTTCTAAAACCTTTATTGTATAAGGCTGCAGCTAATCTATTACACCTATTTTTCAAATCAATATAAGACAGATGAATATCGTTAAAAATAAACGCTTTGTGCATTGGAAATTCTTTTGCGGACTTTTCTAACATTTCATAAATGGTCATTTCCGGTAACTTCAACTCTCTTGGTACATCATCCGAGTATATCTCATACCATACCTTCTCCATAACACTTGTCCCCTTTACGTTAATTGATTAAATTAACCTAGCATATAATAAGTCAGACTAATTCTTTTCATGTAAGATCTTAAATACACCTGTAGCTGTAGATATAATATTTCCGTTTGCATCTTTTATAACGCCTTCCATAAAGGCCGTATTATAGGTTTTCGAAGTTATCGTTGCTTCCGCATATATTGTTTCTGTCATAATTGGCGCAATATAGTTTATATTTAAATTGACTGTTAGACACCTTTTTTTAATAACTGAACGAAGTTGCATACTCTGGATAATATCGAGCACAGAGGCAATTACACCTCCATTAACAGTTTCACTGAAATTTAGCAAACTTTTATGAACCGCTAATTTAGCCTGTACATCACCCTCTTCAAATTTAGTTATCTGAATTCCTAAATGTTGTACATAAGGACTTTGTATAAATTCCTCTTTTACTTCATTGAGTTGCATTAAAGTACTCATCATCTTTCCTCCTTATTTGACATAACGATTGTGTATAGATTTACAAGAAAATGGTATAAAATCTCTTTTATCATTAGTTAACATTCAATTCATAGTTCTTCCAATACTTCTCACGCAGTTCTCTTTTCAGGATTTTCCCGGCACCGTTTTTTGGCAGCTCCTCCATAAAGTATACTGATTTAGGAACTTTGTAATTGGCTAGTAGGGACTTACTAAATTCTATAATCTCTGATTCAGTCAATTCATGTGTATCTCTAACAACGATAATCGCTTTGATTGCTTCGCCCCACTTTGAATCAGGTATTCCAATAACAGCTGCTTCCAGCACAGATGGGTGATTAGATAACACATTTTCTACCTCGATAGAATAGACATTTTCGCCACCTGTAATAATCATATCTTTCTTACGATCTACGATATAAATATAGTGATCTTCATCCTTAAGAGCCATATCTCCTGAATGGTACCAACCGTTAATAATAGTATTCGCAGTTTTCTCAGGCGATTTCCAATAACCCTTCATTATATTGGGACCACGAGCGATTACTTCTCCAATTTCCCCAACTGCTACGTCGACCCCCTCATTATCTACAACTCGAACCTCAACACCCGGTATAGCTTTACCGACTGATAATAAACGCTTTTGCGCTTTTTTATCTTCGCTAATAATATGATCTTCGGGTTCCAAAATCGTTAACACCGGTGATGCCTCTGTCATGCCATAGGACTGATAAAACTCTACATCAGGAAATGCAGACGTAACTCTTTTAAATAAATCACTAGACATTGCTGAAGATCCATAATTTATTTTCTTAATACTATTCACATCATAATTTTTAAAGTTCGGATCATTCATTACCATATTAATCATTGTTGGAACGAGCGAGATGACGGTTGGCCTATACGTCTGGACAGCTTCCAAGAACCCTTCCACTGTAAACGTTTTCAAAAAACTGTGCGTTCCACCGCCCCAAGTAACGCCAATCGTTTTTCCACAATCCGCTAAATGAAACATCGGACCGGCATGCAAGTAATTACTCCACTCGTTATAGTTAAATTTTGTAGTTGTATGATAAAAATTACTCACTTGATTACGATGCGATAACATAACACCCACGGCAGGTCCCGTCGTACCCCCTGTATAAAAAATACATGCTATATCATCTTCACAGAGGTCATCGTATGTTAGCTCTGCTATACTTTCGTTTGCAATAAACTCCTCATAATTTGTATAACCAAACTCTTCGTTTGCATCTGAAACAACGATAGATTCCAGATGACCCTTTGCCGCCTTTTCAAGATCAGGAATATGGTGTAGATATTCAGAATGGAAAAACAAGCTTATCATTTCAGAATCTTTAACTATGTACTCTAGCTCTCGTCTTGAAAGCCTTGTATTTAATGGTACAGCAATTGCCCCTATAGCAGTAATTGCATAAATCAGCTCCACGTATCTATAGGTATTTAAAAGCAAGATACCGACTTTATCTCCCTTTTTAATACCCGAGCCTTTTAATGCCTCTTTTAACTTTGCTGTTCTACTAGCCAATTCACCATATGTACAGCTATATCCCTCATCCAAAACAGCCAGTTTCTCTGGAATATTTCTCGCATTGTACATTAACGCTTTTGTGATAATCATTATATCCTCCCTTTCTTTTCATAAGATTCCGTAAGATCCACTGACATTTACCCCCAGCTGTAATACATGATTTAAAACTTAACAGGTATATATATAATGTTATTTCCAATTTCACGATACTCAATATTAAATTATTTTATATGTGAAAAAATAATCGTTAATTTTATTGAAGTTTTCAATATTCACTCAATTATTGTTGTTTATAATTTTACACGTAAAAAGAATTTTGTCAATACAATAATCGGAATACATAGAGTAGTCTGAACGCATCCCAAGTCGCTATTCAATGTAATTTCTCGAGTTGTTACAACTAGACATTTATAAACTGCCAGAAATCCTATTATTGTACCGCGCTTAGATAAACCCGAAATAAAAGCACGCCTTTAAAGCCCGGCACAGACCTAGAGAAATTAGATAAAATAAAAACACCTTGCATTGAAATAAAGGGTATAGAACCTTATGAAATCAATGTGGAGGTGTTTTTTCTATGGGAACGAAAGTACGTTCTCCAGCGGAAAGGAAGCCGTACCAAAAGTAGCCGTTCAGTTAACGGAAGGCCGTATTCTGCATAAGTGATCTTATACCTATTAAGAAATAGTCAAAAGGAAAGGAATTACCATGAGCTTGTTCCGTAAAGGCACGCCCACTGATAATTCCCCAATTGAAACGTTTCAATCCTTGCTATCGTCCGAAAGTTTTACGCCGGCGAAATCTATCGCACAACAAATGCGCGTGTAATACAAATTATCGATGAATACTTTATCTGTTATAACAAGATCCGAATTCAAACGAAACTAAACAGCCAGTCGACAATAATTAAAATACTCACCCAACTTTTTAAAAGTGAATGTTAGTATATGATTATTTTCAAATAAAAAGTAAACAATCTTTATAAACAAATAAAAGATTCAATTTATCACTGCCTTTTTTTACTGACACACATTTTTTATTGCTCCAGATTGCGTACGTTTTCTACTTCTTCTTTAAAAGTAGCTAATATCGCTTCGAAATCAAAACCTGTTTTTCCTTTCAGCCAATTGTTTTCTACTTTGCCATAGAAATCATTCCACTGTAATTGTTCCTCTTCAGTTAATTCATACAAAGTAATGCCTGTGTCCACCAATTCTTTTTTGACGGTATCATTTATTTCATCAAATTTCTTGGCGTAACTTTCCGAAACCTCATCACCAACTTGTACAAGTACTTTTTGTATATCTTCAGGTAACTCTTGATATACTTTTTCATTAATAATCAAACCAGCAGCAAGTCCACCAAAGTCAACACCTACTGTACCAAACTGTACTAATTCATTGAATCCATAGTCATTCATTGACAATGCATTCAGAAGTAGCCCATCAAATACACCTCGATCAAACCCTTCATACATCTCCGCTGCAGTAAGATTAATTGGCGAAGCATCAAGAGCTAAAACTGCCTGGTTAATTATTTCTCCATTTGATCTGACTTTCATTCCTTTTAAATCCTTTGGAACTGAAATTTCTTTTCCTTTCGTCCAAAATTCATTTGGTGGAAGAGCATGACTCATTAATGGCCTAACACCATTATTTAAAAAGTCGGCTTCCAAAATAGGACTTTTCTTGTTGAGTGCATGTAAGGCCATTGTCCCTTCATAAGCACTTGAATATAAACCAGGCATTCCTAGAAGACCACTTGTTATAGGCATCATACTCGGTGTATAAGTAGAGACAATAAAACTAATATCTGCTACACCACTACTTGTCAAATCGTATAAATCAGCGGACTTTCCCATTTGTTCAGAAGGGTAAAATTCAAATTCAACTTGTCCATCCGTTAATTCTGTAACCCTTTCCATAAATGGAGTATAGGCCCACTCGAACAAAGTATGAGTTTCAGGTTGTGATACCGCAAATTTCAACTTAATCGTTTGTGAGGAGTCACCTTCTTTTATTCCAGCTTTTACTTTTGTTCCTTCATTCGATACTCCACAAGCCGATATAACCATCATAACTAAAATGAATAATGGAACCACTATAAAACTTTTCTTCATTTCTTAACCCCTTTTGTAAGTTTTGCTTTCTTTATTTATTCCCTAACTACTAAATCTCTTTTATCATTAGTTAACGTTCAATTTATAATTCTCCCAATATTTCTCACGCAGTTCTCTTTTCAGGATTTTCCCGGCACCACTTTTCGGCAGCGCCTCCACAAAGTCTACTGATTTAGGAACTTTATAATTGGCTAGTAGTGACTTACTAAATTCTATAATCTCTGATTCAGTCAATTCATGTGTATCTCTAACAACAATGACCGCTTTGATTGCTTCGCCCCACTTTGAATCAGGTATTCCAATAACAGCTGCTTCCAACACAGATGGATGACTAGTTAACACATTTTCTACTTCAATCGAATAGACATTTTCTCCACCAGTAATAATCATATCTTTTTTACGATCTACGATATATATATAGTGATCTTCATCTATAAGAGCCATATCGCCAGAATGGTACCAACCGTCAATAATCGTATTTTTGGTTTTCTCCGGTGAGTTCCAATACCCTTTCATGATATTTGGTCCACGCGCGATTACTTCTCCTACTTCTCCTGGTGCAACATCGTTACCCGTATCATCTACAACACGTACTTCAACACCCGGTACACTTTTGCCGACTGATGATAATCGCTTTTGTGCCTTTTTATCCTCACTCACCAGATGATCTTCAGGTTCTAACATCGTTAATACTGGAGATGCCTCTGTCATGCCATAGGACTGATAAAACTCTACATCAGGAAATGCATTCATCACTCTTTTAAATAAATCGGGAGACATCGCGGAAGAACCATAATTTATTTTTTTAATACTACTCACATCATAATTTTTAAAGTCTGGATCATTCATCACCATATTAATCATTGTCGGGACAAGCGAGATGACGGTTGGCTTAAAAGTCTGGACTACTTCTAAGAATCCTTTTACTGTAAATGTTTTTATGAAACTATGCGTTCCGCCCCCCCATGTAACGCCAATCGTTTTTCCGAAATCGGCTAAATGAAACATCGGAGCTGCATGCAAATAATTACTCCATTCGTTATAATTAAACTTTGTAGTCGTGTGATAGAAATTGCTCACTTGATTACGATGTGACAACATCACTCCGACAGCAGGACCTGTCGTACCCCCTGTATAAAAAATACAAGCGATATCATCTTCACTGATATCATCATATGTTAATTCTGTGATACTCCGGTTTTTAATTAGTTCCTCATAATGCGTATACTCGGATTGCTCATTCACATCTGAAACAAATATAGACTTCAGATTACTCTTTGCCGCCTTTTCAAGAGATGGAATATGTTGCAAATACTCCGAATGAAAAAACAAGCATTCCATTTCAGAGTCTTTCACGATATACTCTAACTCTCGTCTCGAAAGCCGCGTATTTAACGGTACAGCGATTGCCCCAATAGCTGTAATAGCATAAAAGAGTTCTACGTATCGAAAAGTGTTCAATAAAAAGATCCCCACTTTATCTCCCTTTTTAATACCTAAATCTTTTAATGCCTCTTTTAACTTCGCTGTTCTACTTGCTAATTCACCGTAAGTGAAACTATATCCCTCATCCAAAATAGCCAATCGCTCTGGAATGTTTTTCGCATTATATATTAAAGCTTTTGTAATAATCATTATATTCTTCCTTTCTTTTAACGAATTATTATCCTAAATCGCAATGTTAAGTTAGCCACCTGCATAACTCTATCTAACGTCATACAATAGGACATAAAGAAAGCCGTCTATGCGATTTTTGGAGAGATCGACATAGACGGCTTTGTTTATACAGACCATAAACAATCAGTCCTTAATTTTCACACGCCGACTTTTGCTTTTTGAAATTCTTCAATCATCATTGGAACAACTTCAAACAAATCTCCAACGATACCATAGTCCGCTACTTTAAAAATCTCAGCTTCCGGATCTTTATTAATTGCTACAATAATTTTCGAGTTCGACATACCTGCCATATGTTGAATAGCCCCAGAAATACCTACACCGATATATAAATCAGGTGTAATTACTTTACCTGTTTGTCCAATTTGTAATGAGTAGTCACAGTAGTCAGCATCACAAGCTCCGCGGGATGCACCCACTGCACCGCCCAGTAGATCAGCTAGTTCTTTTAGGGGATTGAAACCTTCTGCACTTTTCACACCACGCCCACCTGCTACAACGACTTTTGCTTCGGACAAATCAACACCTTCTGTTGTTTTACGAACGACGTCAGCAATAATTGTACGCAAGTTGGTTACGTCCACATCAATAGAGGATACTTCACCTGAACGGCTACTGTCGTGTTCTAGTGGCGCAATATTATTTGGGCGAATAGTTACGAATAATAAACCATTTTTATTTCTTACTTTTTCAAATGCTTTACCTGAATAAATTGGGCGAATGAAGACTGCCTCATCGCCTTCCCCTTCAATTGAAGTTACATCTGAAATGAGTCCACTCGCAAGTTTACTAGCAATCTTAGGAGATAAATCCTTCCCCAATGCCGTATGTCCAAAAACAATTGCTTCAGGACTTTCTTGTTCATAAACTGCCATGAATCCTTGTGAAAATCCATCTGAAGTATATTGTTTTAAATTAGCATGTTCGATCGTTACTACACGGTCCGCACCGTAGTGAATCATTTCTTCTGTGAATGATTGCACACTCTCACCAAGAAGAACCGCAACTACTTCTCCACCACCGGAAATCTTTTTAGCTGCCGCTATTACTTCAAATGAAACATTACGTAGTGCACCTTCTCGCACTTCTCCAAGTACTAACACTTTTTTCGTCATCTATAGTCCCTCCAGTAAAGAGTAATCCATTTTGATTACTTCTTATTCTATTAAATTACTTTTGCTTCATTTCTTAAAAGGCTTGCGAGCTCAGATACTTGATCAGCAATCTCGCCTTCAAGTACACGGCCAGCTGCTTTAGCTGCAGGTAGAAAAATTTCAATTGTTTCTGTCTTCGCTTCCACATCATCTTCTTCAAGATCTAAATCATCCAGTTCCAATTCCTCAAGCGGCTTCTTTTTCGCTTTCATAATTCCTGGTAGCGATGGGTAACGCGGTTCATTCAATCCTTGTTGTGCGGTGACAAGAAGTGGAAGAGTTGTTTCAATCATCTCTGAATCCCCTTCAACATCGCGCACAATTTTAACAGCCGTTCCTTCGATTTCAAGTTTTGTAATCGTTGTCACATAGTTAATGTTCAACAATTCTGCAACACGGGGTCCAACTTGTCCAGAGCCACCGTCAATTGCTACGTTACCTGCTAAAATTAAGTCTGCGTCTTTATCTTTCAAGTATTCTGCGATAATTTTTGCAGCTGTAAATTCATCTGACTCATCCAAATCATCTTCAGTGTTGATGAGCACCGCTTTGTCCGCACCCATGGCCAACGCTGTACGAAGTTGTTTTTCTGAATCCTCACCACCAATTGTGACTACTGTCACTTCACCGCCATGTACATCACGCATGGCAATCGCTTCTTCAATTGCATATTCATCATAAGGATTAATAATAAATTCTGCACCATCTTCTGCAATTTTACCGCCTTTAATTGCAATTCTTTCCTCCGTATCAAATGTTCTCTTTACTAGTACGTAAATATTCATTTTATCCCTCCGTTAATCATAATTACATTTCTTTGTATCTTTTATTTATTTCATACGTTATTTCTGTAGAGTACTCTGTTATTACATCTATTATTGGTTGTAGCTCTTCTACTTTGTATTGAGCGCACATTCCAACTACCGCAACAGAAAGGTCCACATGGTCATTGAAATTCATTATGGGAGCCGCAACACCGAAGATCCCCCTTATCGTTTCATCATATGAAATGGCATAACCATTCTTTTTAACTTCTAAAAGCTCATTTTTTAATGCCTTAAGCTCTTCTTGGGAAGAATTTAACACTCGATCACTGGTATTGAAGTAATAATCTGTATCCGCTTGATTAGCATAAGCCATAATACACTTTCCATATGCACCATCTAATAAATCAAAATGTCGTCCTACAGATATCTTAACGCCGAAGTTCTCATCCTCAACTTTAGACACTATCGTAGTTCTGTCACTTTGTACCTTAGAGACTAGAAGAGAAGTTAAACCTGTTTTTCTAGTCATTTTTTCAAGGTAAGGATCAATGATAGATAAGTCATATTGAAACTCTTTTGCTCGCTCACCCAAAACTACAAGGTAAGGGCCTAATATATAGCGTTTAGATTGTTCATCGAATTTAACGATGGACTGTCCCTGTAGCTCCTGCAGTATCCTAAAACACGTCGTCGGGTTTAAATCTAATGCATTAGCAATTTGAGTAAGTGTACTCTTTTGATACTTTTTCCTACTTAATAATGTGATTATTCTAAACGCAGTGTTTACAGCAGGGACAGAATACTTCCTAGTTGGTTTTTCTAAATTTTTCATTTGAATACCCCTTAACAAAATTACTATACAGATAGAATAATCTTCTCGATGCAGATTTGAATCTCAATATTATTTTTCTACAGCCACTTGATAATCCGCATTACTTTCAATATAATCAAATATTTTTTGTCCTACGCTATCTTTTCTACCAACCTCGATTTCCTCTACAATATGCGCCACTAATCCAACGGCTCTCGCTGCAACAGCAAAGGATTTCATTACGCGATAATCCAATTCCATATCTGCCATGATAGCGCCTATCGCTCCAACTGCATTTAGCGTGATAGATTTTCCTTTTCTTTCATTTAATTGCAGACTAATTTCATTAATTGTTTCGGAGTTCTTTTTATAGAAACCAAGTTCCTTAGCCAGTTCAAACAACTTCACTGTTCTTGGATCAACTGGTCGATGGATAGGATGACCAAATCCAGGTAATTGAATACCTCTCTCCGCACGATCATCTAAAATCCAAGTTGCCAGCTCCGAAGGACTTTTTTCATTACCACTTCTCTCCATCCCGTCTTGCAGCATCTCTGCTACTTGTTCCATAGCCCCCAGATAAACTGAACCCGCTCCCAAAAGTCCAGCGGCAACAGCTGCTTGCACTGCTTCCGGAGCACCCAAATAAGTTAAACGTGTAGAGATAGAGCTAGGTGTAAATCCATGTTCACAAACAGCAACCATGAGTGCATTTAACATTTTTGATTCATTTTCATTTGGTATTCTATGTTTCGCACCCAAGAACGCCATATCCGCTAGTGTGATTTCTCCTATAAGATCATCAACCAAATTAAATCCATGTACAAACACTTTATCCGTTTCTGAATAACCAACCTTAGTTTCAAATTTCATTTTATTCTCCCCTATTCTCATCTTTTTTTATTTGGAACTACTTTTCAATTCATACAACAGACTATTATTATGTTTATCATGCTTTGGTGATGGTTTATAGTGTATATTTTCAGATTGATTCTGGCAATACCGTGTCGCGACATGATTTAATCCTTCGTGCTTTTGAATTAATTTTCTCGCTTTATAATAAGGATATTCTGCTAACTCCCCTGCTTCCAATACAGGAGTGATACAACAATCTACCGTTTGAGATAAGTGAATCCATTCTTCAAAATCCCTACTAAGAAATAAAGAGACCATCTCTCTATAAACAGGATTCTCTTTTGACGGTAGAGTAAAGCTAGATCCCAGCCAAGACTCTTTCCCTACTGCTAAGCAGAAGTTTTCCCAAAACTTCAGTTCTAGTGCAGCTAGACTAATGAATCTCCCATCTCTAGTTTCATAGAGAGTATAGCACACATGAGCACCATTCAATCTTGGCATTCCATGCTGTTCTCCAGTAGCTGATTCAATCAAAATATGATTGGTCATTAAAGTAACCATTACATCTGCTATGGCTAAATCAATATAAGATCCAATTCCTGTTCGTTCCTTTTTTAAGAGTGCTGCAACAATCGATTCACTCGTAGCAATCGCACCTACTAAATCCGCCATTGTAATAGTAGGTTGTACAGGTCTTTTTTCGTCATCTTTAAATTGAGACAGCACACCACTGAGGGCCATATAATTTATATCATGGCTTCCTAAATGACTTAACGGACTTACTTGTCCATATCCGGTTAACGAGCAGTAAACAATATCAGGTTTAATCTTTACAATTTCTTCATAACTAATCCCTAAGCGGTTAGTAACTCCAGGCCGAAAACCTTCAATTACTACATCTGCACTCAATATTAGATCCTTTGCAACCTGTTGATCATCTACCTCTTTTAAATTAAGCGTAATACTCTCTTTGTTTCTGTTTTGGGCACGGAAGAGATATTTATCTCCACCGTCTTCTTCTGCCGGAAAACGTGCCGGATCGCCAGTAGGGGATTCAATCTTAATAATTTCAGCACCCATATCCGCCAGCCGTAATGTCGTATGCGGACCTGGCAAGTATTGCGTAAAATCAATAACTTTTATTCCTTTTAACATACAGATCCCCTCCACTTCTAACATAGTTATCAATTTTAGTGCACCTTACCAAACTAAAACGCCTTCCTTGCATCATCCATCACACTTTTACATAAGCGATGGCAAGTATAATGCAATTTGTGGGAATAGTATTATTATAAGTAGAGCTACTAATAACACACTGATAAACGGAACAGACCCACGCAATACTTTTCCGGTTGAGATACCTGATTGCTCACTTGTAATAAACAAGTTTATACCTACTGGCGGAGTCACAAGACCAATCTCTAATAACAACACAAGTACTATTCCAAACCAAATTGGATCATAACCTAAACCTACGATGAGAGGGTAAACTAACGGGATCGTCAGCAACATAGTACCGATTAAATCCATAAACATTCCCATGATCAGATAAAGTATAATAATTAATATTAAAATTCCCCAAGCCGGGAATCCACTTTCCTCAATCGCTTGAACCATCGTATTTCCAACCCTAGTCATTGCTATGTAATAAGAAAAGACATGGGCTCCTATAATAATCGTAAATATCATTGTCGTTTGTTTTGTCGTGTGCATAAGCGCTTCAAAAACCAACTTGAGATTCAGTCTTTTCATTATTAAACCAATTATAAGTGCTCCAAATGCTCCAAATGCTGCAGCCTCTGTAGCTGTCCCAGTTCCTGAATAGATAATATAGAGAACAAAAATGACTAATATAACCATCGGCCAAATACTTTTCAAGGAAACAAATCGTTCTTTCCAAGAAGCCTTGGCTGTTTTACTTTTGTTTTTGAAGGATACGACTACAATGTATAGACATAAAAGGAAAGCTATTAGCAAACCTGGCAATATTCCGGCAACAAGCAATTTTCCAATCGAGTTTTCTGTTTGAATACCATATAGAATGAGCGGAACACTTGGTGGAATCATAGCCGCCAATACACCAGTAGATGTAGCTACTAAACCAGCTGAAAAAGAATCCGAATAATTTGCTTTCATCATTTGCGGTATAGCAATTTGAGACATTGCCGCTGTCGCTGCTACACTAGAACCGGATAACGTTCCGAATCCAGCACTTGCTAACACAGTAGCAATACCTGCTCCTCCAGGTACATGACCAACCCATTTGATAACACTATCAAATAATTCATCTGCAATTTTACTTTTCGATATAAAATGGGCCATTAATACAAACAAAGGAATAGCACTGTATACGAAACTGTTAACACTTCTATAAGCAGTCGTAGCTAAAATTCCCTGTAGTGTATCGAAACCTTGTATTGTAATAATCCCTACCGACCCTATCGTTAGTAGTACAAATGCGATTGGCATCCCAGTAAGTAAAAGGATGATTAATACCAACATCAATATACCTATAACCATTTAATCACCTCTTTTTCAACTCGTTTAGTCGTGCTAAGTGCTTGTTGATTTTCTTACACATCAACCTTCCCTCTAATAATCGCTATAGACTCTAGAAGTAAGTTTATGACAAGTAAGAAGACTCCTATTGAAATAATTATTAAAGCAGGAGCTAGTGGATACTGAAGTAAACTTGTTGTGCGAACGTCATTCGCAAAATAATCTAATCCTTTTTGATAATTTGCATATCCTAATAATGAAAATGTCGCAATAGCTAAAAGGTTTGTAATTACTTTTAAAACACTGCGTATTGGTTTTGGAAACTTTTCAACTATAAAGTCTACAGAGACATGACTGCCTTCCTTATAAGCATAACTAATTGATAAATAAACAATGATTAACAGCAAGTACTCACCTGTAATTTCAATTGTTCCTGTAATGGGGGAATTAAAAACAGATCTTAACACGACATCCATTACAATCCACATCATCATTATGAAAATTGTAATCGCAGATACATAAGTAATTAATTTATCTACTTTAGTTAGTAGATTATTTAAGAATGTCATAACTTACCCCCCTGTCTTAAAGATTTGTATCGGTAAAGTATAAAAATGAATCTCACATAAAATAATTGATTGTTGATAGCGGGGCTATATTCGCTATGAAAATTCCACTTAAATGAATTGCTAGTAAACAATCCATTTAAGTTTTACTGAAATTTTACTGATTTTCTTTCGATTTTTCTTTAAACGCTTTTAGTGTCTCCTCGAATTCAGGGTTATTTTTTTCTTTTAACCAATCCGCTTCAACACTATCAAAAAACGTAGACCATTTCGCTTTTTCGTCTTCAGTTATTTCATGTATTACAATCCCTTTTTCCTTGTATTCTTTGAAAATACTTTCAACATATTCATCCGTTCGTTTAGCATTACTCTTTGTGTACTCTTCTCCTACTTCCAAAATAACTTCTTGAACATTTTCAGGAAGACTTTGGAATACTTTTTCATTAATAATCAGACCCGTTCCAGAACCTCCAAAGTTAAGGCCTTTTGTACCAAACTTAACTAATTCACCCATTCCATAATCATTTAAAGATTGAGCATTTAAGTTAATGCCATCATAAACACCTCTATCAAACGCTTCATACATTTCTGATAACGTAATGTTAACCGGTGTTGCTTCAAGAGCTACTGTTGCTTTATTTAAAACTTCGCCTGTAGTTCTGATTTTCATACCTTTCACGTTTTCCGGCAATAATGTTTCTTTTCCTTTTGTCCATAACTCACCTGATGGCGCATTGTAAGTTAATACTGGTCTTACACCATTTTTAATGAAGTCTGATTGCAATACAGGATCTTTTTTGATTAGTTCATGATATGTCACTGATCCTTCATAGCTCGTGGAATATAAGCCAGGAATCCCAATAAGAGAACTAGTTATTGGCATTTTGTCGGGATAGTAAGTGGAAATATAAAATGATATATCAGCAACACCATTACTTGTTAAATCATATAAATCCGCAGCTTTTCCTAATTGTTCAGCAGGATAGAAATCAAATTCGACTTGCCCATCAGTACGCTCGGTGATTTCTTCCATCATTGGTTTAAATACTTCTGACGTTAAAGAATGTGTATCTGATTGCGGTGTGGCAAACTTTAATGTGATTTTGTCTTTTGTGTTGTTATCACTAGTATCATTAGTATCATTAGTGGAATCTCCACATGCTGTTAAAACAAGTAATAAAAAAGAAGCTAGCAATGTTAGTAAAACTTTCTTATTCATTTTCTCATCCTCCAATAGTATTTTTTTATAAATCAAAGTGGATAAAACTCATTTGTTATTTTTAAACTCTCAAATGAAATTCATTGGCCAGCATCACTTTTGTAATTGCAATCCACTTTTCATTAATTGATCATACATTTTCACGCCTATCTAAATACCTTCCAGCTCCGTATAACACCCCAGTGTAAACGTTTACATTAAGAGTTTATATTTATTACCCCATAATCTGAATTAAGAATTGTGGAAAATAGTTATTCAAAAGAATTCAGTAACGACTTATCGAGGTAGTTGTACGTTGATTCTTATAAGATGTGTTCATTGGCTACTACAACAACCTCTTTTTCACCAACAAAAATAATATAATTAATTCAGTTATGAACCATACAAAAACCCATACATATAGCAATAACCTTATTTTACATCCGAAATAATATATTGTCAACAATAATTGGAATATTTATAAAAGTTAGATACTATTGTATTTAGATATAATCTGTAGTCAATAGACTTTCATTCAGTAGATCTTTACAGGAAGGATTCATAGCATCAAAATTATTTCCTTTATTACGGTACAAATTAATCATAAAAGCAATAATACTTCCTTTATTTTTTCACCAATAAAATCTTTCGTTCGTAGACATTGCATTATAAATATCGAAGCAATATTATGTAATGGAATAGCTAAAACGATTACACCTAACCAATTGTTAATTTATGTTATTAGTTTCAATAAAGTCGTCTCCCCTATTTCCAAGATAAGAAATAGGAAGACGACCAGCGGTATGTGATCTTACGTTGAATTATTTACTAATTTATCATTCATGCACTCTATTAACTTAAGTAAAATGTCCCTAACGCTTTCGCAACAGTAACCCCAAATTCATCTTCCACACTACATTCCGCAACAACGATTGTTTTACCCACACTAATAATTGTAGGGCTAGCTAATAAGCGAACACCCTTACCTTTTTTAATGAAATTTATTTTCAATTCCAATGTAAAAACTTTTTGACCTTCTGATAACTCTTCTAAGAGCATGAATCCAATCGCTACATCAGCTAAAGTAAATATTGCTCCACCCTGAGCTACCCCATACGTATTTACATTGTGTAAACCTAAATCCATTTCGACCTTATATCCATCTAACCGCGTGAGTCCGGCAAGCCGTCCAAAAAAATGCATTGGAACTTCCTTATCAGCGCTCGCTTTCGTAGTCTTTTCATACGTCGCAAGGATATAATTTATTTCCTCCAATTCTTGGAGTGAAAATGTATCCAGCTTCATTTGTATTATTTCTTTTGCCGCCTGAACATTATCTTCCTTCATTCACAACATATCTTTCAGATAGAACATCGATTGAATTACTCAAATCCGACATCATCTCAGAGACGTTGTTAATATTCTCCAGGGATAGTAGAACTTCAGAGAAAGAGTCTCTTTTATCTTCTGATAACGGCTTAGCTAAATTAAAGAATTTACGCTGCAAATCCTCAGTAGTGACAGGGTTTTCTGGATCACCCTTTGGATAATATGATTGTTTCTCAAATACATCGCCATTTTTCAGGTGCAGACTAACTTTAGCACCCCATTTAACCGGATAATCTTTATCCACCTCTGGATCCAACGTAGCCTCTACTTTACTCATGACTCCCCTGATTTCCGGATTCCACAAATCGTCTTCATTGAAATCATTCAAATTGGCACTTCCTTTGACTAATGCCAATGCCGTACAATATTGAATACTGAATTTTGATTCATATTGGGTTTTCGGATTAGTATTATCTGTGATATCCATTGTGGATTTATATGCCCCAACTTCCACTTTTGAAATATCCTCTACCGAAAATTCATTTTCCTCAAATATTTCTATCGCCATATCTATTGCAGCATGAGTATGACGACAAGAAGCATGAATTTTAAAGGAATTTTCTAATATTTTATGTTCATTTCCAAGATTCAAAGTGATTTTTTCCGAATCATACTCATCACTCATAGCGTTGAAGAAGCCACGTTTCCCTTCGAGAATTTGCTTAGCACCCGTAAATCCTTTTTCTGCAAGAACACTGGCCAGCAAACCATTCATTGCAGCTTTACCTGGATGTAACTGCTTCGTCATAGCTCCATCTTCGATAAACTCCCAAAGACCAGCCGCTTGAGAACCAGCATTTCCTAAAGCATTAACATAAGCTTCATCATCTAATTGAAGAAGTTTAGCTACCGCTGCTGCAGAACCGAATGTTCCGCAGGTCGCAGTATTATGCCAATAGTAATAGTGAGATGGTGATACCGCTTCTCCCACTCTAAAGCAAACTTCATACCCCAATACAACAGCAAGAATTAAATCTTTTCCACTTAATTCTTTCCACTCTGCAACCGCTAACGCTGCAGGAACAACGACAGTAGCAGCGTGAATAATTGATGATTTATGAATGTCATCCAATTCAACGATGTGACTCGCGGCCCCGTTCACTAAAGCAGCATTCATCACGGAAGATTTCCCTCCGGTGAGTAGCGTTGCTTGTGGATTGCCCCCCATAACATTGACCGTTTCACTGATCATTTGAACAGGTGGTTTATTCACGCCTGCTAGCGCTGAACCAAAATAGTCTAGTATACATAACTTCGCAAATGCAACTACTTCTTCCGGTAAGTCTTCGTAGGTGAGCGAAGAAGAATATTTAGCTAACTTTTCACTTAAACTCATTGATACCCCTCTTTTCTATCGTTTTGGAAAAGATTATCCAAACCATTGAAGATCTATTAGTTAGAATGATCTTGGTAGTCCAAGTACGTGTTGAGCCATAAAACTTACGACTAAGTTATTCGATATTGGTGCAATCATGAACAACCGCGCTTCTCGGAACTTTCTCTCGATATGATATTCAGTTGCAAAGCCATAGCCACCGTATGTGTCCATCGCAGCATTTGCTGCTTTCCACGCAGCTTTTGAAGCTAAGTACTTTGCCATATTTGCCTCAGCGCCACCCTTTTCACCTGCATCAAACATTTCCGCTGCCTTATCTCGCATAAGTTTCGCCGCTTCTATATCCATATAAGACTCCGCGATAGGAAATTGTATTCCCTGATTTTGACCGATTGGACGACCAAACACAACTCGTTCATTCGCATATTGTACAGACTTATCGACGAAGTAATATCCATCACCAATACTTTCAGATGCAATCAAAATACGTTCAGCATTCATACCACTTAGAACGTAGCTAAACCCTTTACCTTCTTCACCAATTAGGTTTTCTACAGGGATTTCTACATTTTCTAAGAAGATTTCTGTTGTTGCGTGATTAATCATCGTATCAATGTCTCGAATAGTAATATTATCTTTTTGATCATTCATGTCCAAAATAAACAAGCTCAACCCATCAGTTTTCTTTTTCACTTCATCTTTTGGCGTTGTTCTTGCCAATAACAGCATTAAATCTGAGTATTTAGATCTAGATATCCAAATCTTCTGACCATTGACAATATACTTATCACCTTTACGTACAGCAGTTGTCGTGATGCTAGTTGTATCACTTCCAGCTGTTGGTTCAGTTATACCAAATGCCTGTAGTCGTAATTCACCCGTTGCAATTTTAGGTAAATAGCGGTTTTTTTGCTCTTCACTTCCGTGACTTAACAACGCACCCATCGTATACATTTGCGCATGACCAGCACCAGCATTTCCGCCCGATCGATTTATTTCCTCTAGAATGGCACTCGCCTCAACCATACCTAGACCAGAACCACCATACTCTTCTGGGATTAACACAGAAAGCCAACCTTCATCTGTCAATGCTTGAATAAACTCACTTGGATAATCATTGTTTTTATCAAGCTTTGCCCAATAATCTTCCGGAAACTTCCCACATAACGTACGAACACTTTTTCTAATTAGCTCGATTTCATCTTGTGTGCTTTTAACTTTTACCATAAATTTATTCCTCCAAGTGTTTAGTTTTTATTTCCCTGTCCAAACAGGATCTCTTTTTTCATTAAATGCATAGACACCTTCTAGACGATCTTCAGAAAATGCACATTTGTAATATTGATCTAACTCAATTGTTAACGCTGTATTGATATCAGTCTGCAACCCTGTATCTACAGACTTTTTAATAGATTGAAGAGATAATGGTGCATTTTTAGCAATAAGTTTTGCTACTTCGATCGTCTTCTCCATTAAATCATCAATAGAAAAGACATCGTTTGCTAAGCCTATTTCAAGTGCTTTTTGAGCATCAATCTGCTTACCAGTAAACAATAGCTCTTTTGCAAGTGCTACCGGAATAGCTCTTGGTAGGAGTTGTGTTCCACCTACGCCAGGAATAATCCCTAACTTCGCTTCTGGTAAACCTAACTTCGCGTGCTCAGCTACATATCGCAGATCACAACTCAGTATCATTTCCATCCCACCACCAAGGGCAAAGCCGTTAACTGCGGCAAGTACAGGGTACGGGAAAGTTCTGATCAATTCATACGCATCTTCAAAAATATCATGTTGTTTCTTCCATTGAATATTATCCATTGTTTTTCGTTCTTTCAAGTCTGCGCCCGGACAGAAACACCTTGTCCCACTACCCGTAATAATCAATGCTCTCACATCATCTTTATCCTTGAGCATCGAGATGCATTCTATCAACTCTTCAGCCATTAATGTACTCAACGAATTCATCGCATCTGGCCGATTGAGTTCAACAATATAGACGAATTCTTTCGCATGAGATTCATCCAGTACAATAGTTTTCCAATCAAACATTACCATTCACTCCCTTTAAATTACTATCTGTTTTAAACAGAAGGAATTGAGTACCTTCTATTATAAGGACCTGCTTTTACTATATAGCCGGAATTGGGGTGCTCTATGATTCTCTCTAATAGTCTAGACACTTCTAGCAACCGATCTAAATCGATAGTTGTTTCGATATTCATGCTATGTAGCATATGGACAACATCTTCTGTACATACATTCCCTGTTGCACCAGGTGCGAAAGGACAGCCGCCAAGTCCGCCAAGCGCTGTATCAAAACTCGTTACACCCGATTGAATTGCCGCTAAAATATTAGCTAAACCTAGTCCCCTTGTATTATGGAAGTGCAGACTCACATCCAGATCAGGTTGTGCAGCGAATACTTCATTTAACAATTCATGAACTTGTAGCGGATTTGCCATTCCAGTCGTATCCGCCAACGTTAAGTTATTGACCGTAAAGTGAGATAAACTTTCTAGGATTGTCAAAATTCTTTCGATTGAAATATCTCCTTCAAACGGGCATCCAAATGTAGTTGCAATTGTAACGTCTAACAACATATCATTTACTTTACAAAAGTTATCGATCAATCGTAGTTCTTCTAATGATTCTTGTGTAGTGCTTTGAACATTTTGCAGATTATGTGTATCACTTGCCGAAAAAACAAAATTCACTTGCTTTACAGCGAAACTTTTTGCTATTTCAACACCTTTTAAGTTTGGAACTAATGCGATCAAGTCTGCATCTTCATTCCCATTAGTAATGTTCGTGAACAATTCGCCACTAGTTGCCATTTGCGGAACTCTTTTGGGGTGGACAAACGAACCGAATTCAAATGACTTTACGCCAGCAACTTGTAACTCATTAAATAAAAGAGTTTTCTCCTCTACACTTAAGATCTTTTTCTCAAGTTGCAATCCATCACGCAAGACTACTTCATTTATTTTAATCACTTTTGGAAGTTCCATCTCAACTATCCCCCTCACACCATTATTTCAATCAACCTCTATAACAGTTGTATTTTTCATTTTCTTTTCCAATTTTTCATCAATATTATGGACAATACCTTTTGCAATAAGTTCATCAATCTTTTCTTCAGACAGCCCACTATCTTTTAGAACCATTCTTGTATCTTCACCTAATAATGGTGGAGCCTTTTCTATTTTAATAGGCGTCTCCGACAAACTTATCGGCAACCGAATTAGCCTCATATTATCTATTAATGGATGATCAACCTGTTGCAGCATCTCAGTGCTTTGAGTTTGTGGATGATCAATCATGTTTGAGATCTTCTGGATAATTGAACTCGGCACACCAGCCTCATCAATTTTCTTCATCCAGAAATCCGCATCTTTCTTCACGAGAACACTTTCAATCTCTCTCGATAACTCCTCTCGATTTTCCAATCGATTCGTATTGGAACTAAATCTCGAATCGCTTGCCCATTCTTCTTTATCGAGAACTTTACATAACTTTTTAAATAGCGATTCATTTGAAATACCAATCATAATCTCCGATGTAGCTGTTCTAAAAGCACCATAAGGAGCAAAAGCAGCATGTCCTGCACCTAATTTAACCGGCTCACGTCCATCAGCCATATAGGACATCAAATGATAATTCGTCCAGAAAACACCCGTTTCAAACAAAGAAGTTTCTACTTTTTGACCCATGCCCGTTTTTTCTTTATGAAGCAATGCGGACAATATTCCTATTGCTCCCCACATAGCACTCCCTTGATCGAGAATAGATACAGCAGCTCTCGCGGGAGCCCCACCTGCAGGTCCATTGATACTCATAATGCCAGTTCCTGCTTGAACAATTGCATCATAGCCAGGTTTAGGACTATCAGGACCCTTTTGTCCATAGGCAGTCAATGAACAATATATTAATTCCGGATTAATAGATTTCAGGTCTTCGTAGCTCAAACCCATATCTCCAGCTTTCCCAAGTCGGAAGTTCTCAACAAAAACATCCGCCTCTTTAACAAAATCTCTTACCAACTCTCGACCTTCTTCTGTTTTTAAATCAATAATGATAGATCGTTTATTGCGATTGATTTGAAGGTAGTAAACACCTTCACCTTCCCACATCGGCCCCATATTCCGAGAATCATCACCATTCACAGGCCTTTCAATCTTAATAACCTCTGCCCCTAGATCCCCCAGAATCATTGTCAGACTAGGTCCTGATATATTCGAAGTAATATCAATCACTTTAATTCCTTCTAATGGTCTAACCATGAATTCTTCCTCCATTCAGTTACGTATTTACTGATGGTACTGACACATTTCTTTACTCAGAGTTTATACTGCTCGTTATTTAACCACTTACCACCATCAATCGTTATACACTCTCCATTGATGAAAGCCGATTTAGCGTTTAATAAGTATTCAGCCAAGTCCGCAATTTCTTCTTTTGTGCCAAAGCGTTTTAACGGTATTGCATTCATCGCACTTTTATGTACGTTCTGACTTTCAATGAGTCTTGCAACACCTTCTGTATCGTCGATTGGTCCAGGTGCAATGCCGTTAACTCTAATTCCATACTTGCTACCCCATTCAACCGCAAGCGTCCTAGTCATCGCCAACACACCCGCTTTAGCTGATGCAGAATGAATCATTCCAGGTCCTGCTCCCCACGCGTAGGTGGCTATAATATTCAAAATACTTCCTTTATAACCTTTCGCAATCCATTCCTTACCCACTACTTGTGAACAGTACCAAGTTCCATTAAGTACAATATCAATTACAGATTTCCATCCGTTATATGACAGATCTTCTGCCGGACAAACAAAGTTACCCGCAGCATTATTTACTAGAAAATCAATTTGACCAAATTTTTCAGTTGTTTTGCGAACCATTTCCTCAACTTGAGCTGTATCTCTGACATCCATTTGAAAAGGAAATACAGAACCTCCCAATTGCTCGATCTCCTCTTTCGCTATATCCAATCGCTCAGCATTTCTCCCCGTGATTACAACATTTGCACCTTCGTTTGCAAACTTTATCGCCATCGCTTTGCCAAGTCCGCTACTACCACCTGTAACAATTACAGTTTTTCCATTCATAAAAACAACTCCTATCTATTTCAATTCAATTACATAAACAGAGTAATTATTTGTACTTTCCTACTTCTTCTTTAAACTTATTTACTATTTCTATATAATCAACTTCTGTTTTTTCACTCATTAAAGTTGTTTCTATTTCACTATAAAATTGTTTCCATTGCGCATCTTCTTCAGGTGTTAGTTCTCGTATAGTTATTCCTAAATCTTTCAATTCCTTTTTCACCGCATCATTTGCATCGTCTAAATACTTCGCATAACTTTCAGTCACCTCATCGCCAACTTGAACAAGAATCTCTTTTATATCTTCAGGTAATTTTTGATATACATCTTCATTAATGATTAATCCAGTAGCTAGTCCACCAAATGAAATACCATCCGTTCCATACTTGGCCAATTCAGAAAAACCATAGTCATTCATCGACGTAGCGTTCAATACGAGAGAATCATATACCCCCCTATCAAAAGCCTCATAGAATTCCGAAGCGGTCAGATTGATTGGTGTGCCACCCAATGCGGAAACCGCCTTATTTAAGGCTTCCCCGGTTACTCTAGCTTTTACGCCTTTAATATCACTTGGCAATATGATCTCTTTGCCCTTTGTCCAAAACTCATTTGGAAGAAGCGCACTGCTCACTAATGGTCTAACACCATTATCCAAAAAGTCAGTTTCTAGTACCGGACTTTCTTTATTTAGCATATGTAATGCCTTTGTTCCTTCATAAGAATTATTGTACAAACCCGGTATACCTAGTAAACTACCAGTTATAGGCATCAAACTCGGGGTATATGTTGAAACTATAAAACTCAAATCCGTTACGCCGCCACTAGTTAAATCATATAGATCACCAGCTTTACCTAATTGTTCAGAAGGATAAAAATCAAATTCAACTTGTCCGTCAGTTAATTCCGTTACCTTTTCCATAAACGGAATAAAAACCCCTTCATGCAAAGTATGTGTTACTGGTTGCGATGCGGCTAGTTTCAATGTGATCGGTTCTATTGATTTATCATCTGCATTTTCTGTCCCCTTCTTTAGTTCATTCGAATTTCCACATGCAGTTGCTAAGAGTAGAACAATAGCCATTACCAAATATATCAAGACCTTCTTCATCAATATTTTCTCCTCCTTTATTATGAAGCAGTTTAATATTCTGTCACGTTAAGGGTTATGTTCATCCAGCAGAAGTTTGAGTATTTTCTAAAGGAGTTATTAATTTCTCATCCCTCAAAACGAAATTCATCTCCACCCCTCGTCTATACATCTACTTTAAATAAGGAGGCTTCTGCTGATTAAAGATAATCCTCGGAATGGTTTGTCCCCAAAAAGGTCACATCAACCTTTTTGGGTTACAACCTGTTCCACCAACTAATTATTTCTTCCGAACTTCAAACTTGGCTTGGACTTTGACTTCTCCAATTTCATTACTCGCCTTCGCTTCACATATCCAGCGATCTTCGGTTTCGTCTAGAATACTGCCAGTAACATTAATTTTTTCTCCCGGTTTCGTTATAGCTTTGAATCTCACGCCAAATTTAGCCAAATCTTTAACAGGAACCCAGTCTCCAATTGCTTGGCCGATAAAGCCCATAACCATTAATCCATGCGCAATTACGTCATCCATTCCAGCCTTTTGAGCAAAAGGAACGACCGTGTGAATTGGATTGAAATCTCCCGAAGCTCCTGCATAGCGAACGATTTGGGTATGTGTTATTTCATCTTTTTGAAGTGTTTCAAATTGATATCCAATGTTCATTAGTTTCCCTCCTAGTGCTTTTCAATAATAGTTGCCCGGCTAATTAAAACTAATTCATTATGTTGATTAATGAATTCCTTTTTCATTACAATAAAGGTCATCGCTGCTTTTGAATAAACATCTTCGATAATGGCATTAACGGTGATTTCATCGCCTGGATTCATTTCACCTAAATATTCATATTCCTGCTCGCCATGCAGCACTCTGGCAACATCTAAACCAAGAAGCGCTGAAGCGGATGACTGACCACCCCAATATTCAACTACCGCAGCAAAAGTTGGAGGTAATGCCTCCCCGTTTATATAACTGTCCCGCTGATCTCCAATCGCAATTGCAAGTTCCCGAATCTTCGCTTTTTCAATGGTATACGTATATGATTCCAGTTTAATACTTTTCAATCGTTCCAAGTTAGACGCTACATCGTTCAAATTAAACCTCTCCTCTCTCACAGTAATATTCATTCAATTTGTCTAGTAAAATACGAAATATATATTCAAAAATCACACATAATTAAACGAGCGGCTCGTACGGGAATACATCCGAACTGACTTCTAAAGGAGTGAAGCTTGATTGAAGAGCGCCTTTGATGTCACTCAGACTTTCAACTGACCATCCTTCAGCATTATAAACAGAGCGCACCGGACGCGGTTGTGAGAACACCATAATTTCTTTTCCTCTGACGCCGAAGATTTGACCCGAGACGTCTGAAGCATCTTCTGAAGCTAAGAATGCCACGAGCGGCGCGATATGTGCCGGTGATAATTGCTTTAATTTCTTAACACGCGCCTCTTCTGCCTCTGTATCCGTTGGAATAGTTCCAATCAGGCGGCTCCACGCAAATGGTGAAATACAGTTAGAAGTTACATTATATCTAGCCATATCCAGTGCCGTTACCTTAGATAGACCAACAATTCCCAGCTTAGCAGCAGCGTAGTTTGACTGCCCGATATTACCGATCAATCCTGAAGTTGATGTGAAGTTGATAAAGCGTCCGCTTTTCTGCTCCTTAAAGTGAGTAGAAGCTGCACTAATCATGTTAAAGCAGCCTTTTAAGTGAACTTGAAGGACAGAATCCCATTCACTTTCGCTCATTTTAAACACCATGCGGTCTCTTAAGATTCCGGCATTATTTACAACGATATCGATTCTTCCAAACGCATCAAGAGCTGTCTGAACAATATTATGTGCGCTGTCGTATTCTGCTACGGAATCGTAGTTTGCAACCGCTTTCCCGCCTGCATCAGTAATTTCTTTTACTACATCATCAGCTACTTTAGAGTCTTCACCCTCACCGACAGAACTTGCCCCTAAATCATTGACGACTACGCTTGCCCCTTCTTTCGCTAGCAATAATGCGATGTCACGTCCAATCCCTCTTCCTGATCCAGTTACGATTGCTACTTTACCTGTTAAATTTGTCATATAAAACCCTTCTCTCTTCTATTTTTTTACTGTATATTTGTAAGCCCTTTCATTACGCAAATCATTACAATCCTAATTGTTTCGCAATGATCACTTTCATGATTTCATTACTTCCTGCATAGACCGTTGTAATCGGAATATCACGATAACGTCTAGCAATCTTATACTCCTCCATATAGCCATACCCTCCATGAAGTTGCATACATTCCCCTGAGATTCGTTTTGCCATATCCGTAATCCACCACTTCGCCATGGATACTTCTGTTACGATTTCTTCTGCTTTCATATGCTTGATAATCAGATCATCTATGAACGTTCTACCAATCTGTACTTGCGTCGCAATCTCCGCAACTTTAAATTGTGTATTTTGAAGTTTACTGAGGGGTGCCCCAAAAGCTTCGCGTTTTGTAACATAGTCTACAGTTAAGCTAAGCATATCTTCAGCCGCTACCAACGCATTGTTCGCAGATACAATTCTTTCTTGCTGTAATTTTTGCATTAAGTATGAGAATCCTCTACCTTCTTCACCGAGTAGATTCTCAACGGGTACGCGTACATCTTCAAAAATCAATTCCGAAGTGTCTTGACTATGCATCCCAATCTTTTCTAACTTTTTCCCGCGAGAGAATCCAGGCATACCCCTCTCAACGATCAATAAGCTTACACCTCTGTGAGCAGGCTTGATCTTAGTATCCGTTTTACAAGCTACTATAACTACATCCGCATGGATACCGTTCGTAATAAACGTTTTTTCGCCATTCAATATATAATGATCGCCATCTCTCACTGCAGTTGTTTTAATATTAGCTAAGTCTGATCCAGTACCTGGTTCAGTCATCGCAATCGCAGAAATACTTTCACCTGTTACAAATTTCGGTAAGTACTTTCTCTTTTGTTGCTCAGTACCAAAAGAATCAATGTAAGGAACAACAATGTTACTATGCGTTGATATCCCGAGAATTCCGGCACCAATTCTTGATAACTCTTCTCCTAAAATAGTAGAGAATCCGAAATCTAGACCCAATCCACCGTATTCTTCGCCAACCTCTGGACATATAAATCCATTCTCTCCAAGACCCTCCCAAAACGTTCGGGGGACTAGTCGATCTTTTTCCCATTGATCATAATTTGGAACAGCTTCTCTTTCAAGATACTTCTGTAATGTTTCACGGAACATCGTATGTTCAGTAGTAAAGAAAGGACGCTTAGACTTTTCGCTTTGTAGTATCGTAGCTGTTTTCACTTCATCATCTCCAGTATAGTGATTTTTTCATTACTGTTCTTTCGTTACATTTTGTCTAATCCAATATAGACGCTTGCATTTCTATTATTTAAATACAGGTTTTCTTTTTTCAAAGAATGACTGTACACCTTCTTTAAAATCTTCAGACTCAAAACACATACCCTGCGCGAATGCTTCTAATTCAAATGTATCTTCAATATCCGACAACACACTACTATTCGTAAGTTTCTTTGTTAATCCCATCGCCAATCTAGGACTAGCAGCTAATTTCCTAGCTATAATCAATGCTTCATCAAGAACTTTATCGTCGTCATGTACGACATTCACTACACCTAACTTTTCCATTTGCTCCGCATTCACTTTTCCACCCAATAACATCATTTCCATTGCTCGATGACGACCGATTAAACGTGGTAGAAAGTACAGTGAGCCCATATCTGGTACAACACCTATTTTTATAAACCCTTGAATAAATACCGCCGATTTCGCAGCATAGACGATATCGCATGCCATCGCTAGACTAAAGCCCGCTCCGGTCGCAACACCATTCACTACAGCAATAACTGGTTTTTCCAAATTTAGAATGGATCTGATCAACCCTTGACTCAACTTCAAACGATTTCTTATTTGCGTCGAATTTAAATTCTGTAAAGCTTTTAAATCTCCACCAGCCGAGAAAACGCTTTCTTTTCCTGTTAAGATTATTGACTTTACGTTATCATCAGTTGCAACCAAAGAAAAGAAGTCCAGTAATTCATCGCGCATTTCCTGTACAATAGCATTTTTAATTTCCGGCTTGTTTAATGTCACTACGCAAACTCCACGCTCGACATTCACACTAATAGCTTCATAGTGTCTATAAGTCACTCATATTCACCTCACCCATTTCAGGATTTTGTATAATACATTCTAACTAAAACAAGTTTGACTAACCAAAGAAGTGTAAAGTCCTAAAGCGATCGACATTCGAAATTTCTCATACAATAAAGGCAAAATCATCTATAGTCAATCAGCATTTTCTACAGTTAGCCTCAAGAACATCAAAACGCCTTTCTTAACTTCTGATCCTCATTTTACATGCAAAAAAAGTAATTGTCAACATTATTCAGAAAACAATAAATTTATTTAAAATGACCTTTAAACCGCTATATATATACATTTAACTAATCTCCATTAGTTTTCACCAATGAAATTTTTAAATTTATCTTATTAATTTTAATTATAAGACGCTAATTCTTGAATATGAAGGTCTGTTTTACTAATCTAATCACAAGCTCACTTATCATTGCATGAAGTTTTTATACCCTACAAAAAAATCACCGGAATTTTAATCTTTAATAATATGGAACTTCCTTTAGAGTTATAAATAATAATTCTGGACTTTTGTTTCCTACTAATATATGGTTACCTTTACTAACCATAAAAGGAGACTTATCCATTGAAACCACATCAACTTTTCTTTCATCATTACCGCTCAATGTATCGTCCTTATACTAATACTGCGAATGATTACCTTGGTAAGCATAAGTTATTTATCGCTCAATGGGCTGTAATGAAATACATTATTTCAAGTGGCCCCCGCACACTTGTTGATATCGCAACGTATCAACAAGTTGAAAAGCCTACAATTACACGCACAGTACAAAAATTGCTTGAACTTAATTATGTTGAGGTGATTCCCGGGAAAGATAAACGCGAAAAAATGATTCAATTGACTGAACTAGGTAAGCAAGTTTCTGAGGAAGTCGAAGTGACTATAGAACAATTTCAATTAAAAGCTCTAAAAGGGATTAGCTCCGAGGAACAAATAGAGGTTAGTCGCATATTGGAGAAAGTCAAAAATAACTTACTAGAATAGGAGTGTTTTTATGGAAGTCGAAAAGTTATGGACCAAGAACTTTATTATCATATCTATTATAAATTTGTTATTAACTACAGTCATATTCCTTTTACTCGTGACTATAGCACCTTACTCGGTTGAAAAGCTTGACGCTTCAACTAGTCTAGCCGGTCTAATATCAGGCATTTTTATTATAGGTGTATTAATGGGGCGACTAATCACAGGTAGATTTATTCAATCAATTGGTAGTAGGAAGATCTTGTTTATTGGGTTGTTTGCTTTTATCTTTACAACTGCCCTATATTTCATTGCATTAAACATTCCTTTATTATTAATAACTCGATTAGTACACGGGTTCACTTTGGGTATTGCTAGCACCGCCACAGGTACAATTGTTGCACAGATCATTCCGGTTGCTCGTCGAGGAGAAGGCATCGGCTTCTTCAGTTTAAGTTCTATTTTAGCAACAGCTATCGGACCTTTTTTAGGCATTCTCTTTTTACAATTGTTTAGTAGTTACAATGTAATATTCTTATTAAATTTAGTTCTTGCAAGTAGTTGTTTGCTTATCGCTTTGATGGTGAAAACTTCTTCAGTAATCACTAGCCATAAGAAAGATGAGAATCAGAAAAAAGGAGTTAGCATAAGAGACTATTTAGAATTTAAAACAATTCCAATTTCAATTGTAGCAATGCTTGCAGGATTTAGTTTCTCCGGAATTATGTCCTTTATCTCTTTCTACACTGAAGAAATTGGATTGGTAAAGGTAGGAAGTATTTTTTTCGTGATATATGCTACAGTCATCTTACTATCTAGACCTTTCACAGGAAGAATAATGGATCAAAAGGGTGCTAATATTATTATCTACCCTTGTCTCACTCTATACGCAATAGGAATGCTACTGTTTAGTCAAGCACAGCATGGTTATACCATACTATTAGCTGCCGTACTCATCGGATTAGGATATGGTAACTTCCACTCGATTGCACAAGCCATTGCTATAAAAAAAGTACCTGTACACCGCTTAGGTTTAGCGACATCTACTTATTTCATCTTCTTTGACTTAGGCTTAGGAATAGGCCCTTACTTAATAGGTTCTCTCGTTACGATTACTGGTTATCGAGGAGTTTACTTAACGATGGTTATGGTTATTCTTCTATCCATCGTACTCTATTATTTCTTACATGGCAGAAAAGAAAAGACCTTGAATCACGCGCTAAGTTCCTAACTTTTGCTAGCTTAACTACCTTATGAATGAAAGCGCTCGCTCACATAACAAGGGGGTATATTCAGTGACACTACACACTGGCGATTCCGACTATAAAGATATTTTACATGAACTATCTATCCTTGCCAAAAAGCCATATCATAGTGAAACTTGGAATACATTCAGAAGTACGATCAACACAAAACTCTCAGGTAATACACTTGAGATGACAAAAATGAGCATATCAATTATAGAAAACACAAAGAAACGAGAGTATGATTTAAGGTTTTCTACAAAGACATTGGAAATTATCCAGCAAATTAATACCGAAGTGTCTTCCTTAGCTCCTTTAGATAAAATTTTAAAATTAAGTACCGACCGTCTCAGATCTATTTCAAAAGCAACTATCGCTTTGATTGCACAAGTCGATAGTAGTGGGAAAAAGTTACAAGTAACGGCACTATCAGGCTCCTCTGACGAAGAATTGCAGAGTTTTCAACAACCATTAGCTACAGGTATTTGCGGTGAAGTTGTTAAACAAGAAAAAGTATATGCAATCCCTAATATAGAACATAAAAAGAATTTGAATGATCCACTAATTTCTCTTTTATATCTGAAAGAAAGCATTCGTTCATTAATTTGTGCACCGCTAGTTGTCAACAAGGAGTTAATTGGCATTTTCATAATTGCCAAAGATCATCCTAATAATTCTTCTCCTTTTTTATTGGATGTCATGATTAAGTATTGCAACCAAACAGCAATTGCCATAAATAACGCCAGACTTTATGCGAACGAGTTGCGTGTTTCGAGCATGCACAAAGAACTTTTTCAGGAAGCTTTTAATCAAGGTTATTCAGGAATAGTAGGAAAGCTATCTGACTTTCTAAATGAACACATACTTCTAACGGATGAGCTTGGCAATGTAATAGATGCTCATATTTCTCAATCTATTAGTAACATGTCAATAGAAAATATTTTTGACTTACCTTTTCTAACTAAAAAAGTCCTTTCGAAAATAGAACCATATTCCACAACTACTGTACTTCATGTAGGCAAAGAAACTTCTTACAGCATCTTTCCTATTCTTCTTCACGATAAAGCTGTAGCGTATCTTATTATTCCTAAAATATATAATGAGTGGGATCATCTAGATTTAGTTGCCATAGAGCAAGCGAAAAATATACTTTCATTAAAATTCACACAAGAACACACAGGTATTGAAGTAGAAAATCGCTTACGACTGGATTATGTTTATGATTTAATATTAGGATTGGAAACCGAAGAGGATTTACTAAGGAGAGCCAGATATCTTAAGATTTCTTTTCAACAGCCTCGCCAAATCATAATTTTAACATTCAAGAATCACTTGGATACTGAACATTTGGATTCCAAACGACTCTCGCAGTTTTCAGAGAAACTTCAATACGATCTTGGTTTTTCAAAGATCCATTTAAGTACTATACATGGTTCAAAGTTAGTCATTATCGTACCCGTCGAGGAAACGGATCTACTAACTAAGAACATTCTTTCATACTTTAAAGAAAACTATCCGACTAATGATATTTCAATAGGAATTAGCAACGCCGTCCTTGAGGCCACTGAATACGTTAGCGGTTACAACGAGGCCAAGAAAGCAGCTCAATTTGTAAATTTGTTCGGTGAAAAAAAACATTTTTTACATTATAATGATTTAGGTATTATTGGAGTCATATTTGAATCTAGTAATTATACTTCGCTGAGGACATTTAAAAACAAATACTTAGGGAAGTTAATCAACTATGAAGGACAGAATAAATCAGATTTGATTCAGTCTTTACAAGTATTTTTAGACAATGAGTCAGCCTATCAAGCAACAGCAAAACAACTACACGTTCACTACAATACGTTAAGATACAGGATTGAACGAGTAGAAGAAATTATCCAACTGGATCTATCAAGTGCCCAAAACCGTTTGAACTTACAAATAGCATTGGCTATTCATCAATTATTAGATTCTTTATCTAAAAATACCCCACAATAAAAAGGAAGTGTAACGTAGTTAATTCCTACATTACACTTCCTTTTTAACTACCTCTAACTAATTGCATTTCTCAATTTATCCTACGATTACTGGTAAGTTTTTATTTTCTTAGCAAGCAATGATTGTAAAGCTAATTCATATTCTGTTTTCATTTCCTCGACTACTTTGGCAACAGGTTGTATATCCTTTACAGAACCAACACCTTGCCCAGCACCCCAAATGTTCTTCCAAGCCTTAGCCCCTTTTTTATTCCGATCGGTGTCATACTCTTTTAATCCCTCGAGCTTTGTCAGATCCAATCCCGCATTTTGAATACTGGGGATTAGGTAATTTCCATTAATCCCTGTCACAGCATCCGTATAAATAATATCGGATGCGTCCGAGTCAACAAGCATCTGTTTATACTCATCAATTGCTAATGACTCTTGAGTAGCAATAAACCGAGTACCAATATAGGCAAAATCCGCTCCCAACGCTTGAGCTGCTAAAATATCTTGTCCATTTGCAATACAGCCCGAAAGAATGGTGATACCACTCCAAAATTCTTTAACTTCAGCCATAAAAGCTATCGGATTTAACGTTCCTCCATGCCCGCCCGCTCCATTACAAACAAGGATTAAGCCATCAACTTCTACTTGTGCTGCCTTTTTTGCATGTTTAATCGAAACAACATCAGAGAATACAAGCCCACCATACGCATGCACTATCTTAACGATAGGTTCTGGGTTCCCTAGTGATGTAATCACAATAGGTGGTTTATATTCTTTTAGTAACTCTATATCAGCGTCAAGTCTTTTATTCGACTTGTGAACAATAAGATTAATACCCCATGGAGCAATTTTTCGGTCAGGTTGCTCAATTCTTGCTTTTTTCAGCTCTTCAACAATCACCTTCATCCATTGCTCCAAATCTTCTGTAGTACGGGCATTTAATAAAGGAAAGGTACCAATAGTTCCCGCTTTACACGCCTCAATAACTAATTCTGTACTTGAAACAAGAAACATCGGTGCTACAATAACCGGTAATGTTGTTCGTTGGAGAATTGTCTCCACATTCACCATTATCATCTTTTTAAGCCTCCCCTTATCGCCAGACGGTTTTCTTAACTATTCAATACCATATTCTAAGCTTCTAACATCTATGTTTATCCGAGAAACTGGAGTATTCTATATATTCTTCGTTTATATTATTAATTCGAATAAAGTCTTCCAAGTAATCTGTAAAACGTTCACCATGATCGATCAGTCTTTTCAAGTGTTTAACTATACTTACAATCTCAGTTTTTCTTCGAACAAGATTATGCTCAGATTGACTTTTATAATAAAAAATCTCTTGATGAATTAAATCCTTTGGTAAACAACCGCTTTTTACAAGTTTTTTAATTTTTTCTTCTTTTCGTTCAATGATAGAGAGATACTTTTCTAATTCCCGTTCATAATCATCACGTAAAAAAATCCCCTTATGATGCGAGGTTACAAAGTATTTAGCATCTACATCAAGTGTCTTCTTGGCTGATTTGATAAATTGATCAATATTACTCTCTGCATCGCCATAATACGGACCAAAAGAAGTCAAATCAATATCTCCAACATGAAGTATTCCATAATCTAATATGTACGGAGTGCAAAATCCCTCCGTATGTCCAGGCGCATGAATAAACATAACATCCACGCCTGACAGATCAATCACCTGGTTGTATTCATGAGTTTTAGAAACGTTTAATACTTTGGGTTCAACAACAGTATCCCAGTATGTTTTTTCCTTAAGATCTTGTATCCATTTATCTATATCAGCTTTACCGTATACCGCATATAAACCTTCTGATTTTGCAAGTTCATGATAATCAGCAATTTTTTCTATATCATATTTGTTAATCAATTTTTCAGCATTTGGAAACAACTGTGCTCCCCAAACATGATCAATGTGATGATGAGTCAAATATATCGTATTGACTTTATGATTCTTTTGTATATAATCAAATGTCTTCTGACCTGAGCCACAATCAATAAGAGTAGAATCTTCATTTCCAGTTATAATAAGGGATGTTGATAAAGGAACTCGACCTCCATTATCACCCATAATCTCTACGGGACCTATTTTTTTATAGACCATTATCTTCACCTCCGTTTTTTCTTATAGGGATAAAGAGAGTAAACTATCGATCCTAAGGATTGAGCTAGTTTTAGTGTTTTTATTATCGATATTTTTCACTGGACATAGATTACTTTCAGCTATTACTATTCGGAGCATTAAACTTTTCTTTTTCTTCCTCAACAAGTACACGGCGAAGTATTTTCCCAACTGTTGTTTTAGGCAAACTATCTCTAATATCAATCAGACGTGGATATTTGTATTTAGCTAATCGTTCATTACACCAAGATATAATCTCTTCTTCTGTTGTGATCATATGTTGTTTTAGAACTACAGCTGCCTTTACGACCTCTCCGTAATATGAATCTGGAACGCCATACACTACAGCCTCCGAAATAGCTGGATGCTCATAAAGCACATTTTCAATTTCCGCTGGATAAATATTATATCCGCCACTAATAATCAGGTCTTTTAATCTACCAGCAATGTAAAAATATCCGTCTTCATCCATCGTAGCTATGTCTCCTGTATACAACCACTCATTTCGAATTGTATACTCTGTCTCCTCTGGATTTTTCCAATACCCTTTCATTATTTGTGGTCCTTTAATAATCAGTTCTCCCGGTTCACCGACAGGCACTTCAGTCGTTCTAGTCTCAATGTCGACTACTTTTATATCCGTATTCGGATAAGGTATGCCAATACTGCCTACCTTCCGTATCCCTACCATTGGATTTCGACATACACCTGTTGTAGCTTCCGTTAATCCATAAGCTTCCACTATTCTAGCTCCAGATCTAAGTTCAAATTCATTCATCACTTCTACAGGCATCGGCGATGAACCGCAAGTACATATTTTTAAAGAATCTAAATCACCTGTCTGTATATCAGGATGACGCAACAATGCAATATACATAGTAGGTGATCCACTTAGAGTAGTAATCTTATAGTTTCGAATTAAATGGGGTAATTTGTTTATATTAAATTGTTCCACCGCAACATAAGTGGAACCGCTAAATATCGTCACACTCATATTCATCATTCCCATTGCATGATACACTGGCGCAATACCCAAAACGATTTCACCGCCCCGCTCGTATACTCCTGCGTAAGCGACATAACTTTGATAAATATTACTCACTATATTAAAATGGGTGAGCATTGCCCCTTTTGGATACCCTGTCGTTCCACCCGTATATTGAAGCAATGCAATATCTATTTTTGATTGTATTTCATGTGCCGGCAATTCATCTCTTTCCTCTTGAATCCAATTGTACATATTATTCGGCTTGTCACTAGCTTTATCATCAGCTTCAATCATTATAAATTCATCAGACACACCAATTTCTTCTACTTTCTGTTGCTGTTCACTCCTGCTAATGAGCCATTTAGCTTCTGAATCTTTAAAGACATACTTTAATTCAGCCAGCTGGTACATAGGATTCACCTGAACAATCACACCACCCAATCGGTGAATAGCATAGGAAGCTATAATATACTCTTTACAGTTGGGGAGCATCACACAAATCCGGTCCCCTTTTTTAAACCCTTTATGGTGAAGTGCAGCTGCTAAATGATCAACGGCCTTTTTCAATTCACTGTATGTCAATTTTTTCTCCCCATCAATTACTGCTGTATGTTGAGGGAATTTTAGGGCAGAGTCTTCCAATAGATTATATATCGATACTTCGGGCAATTTTATTTCACAAGGAACATTTTCAGGATTAAAAGGATACCAACGCTTACTCATATAATAAACCTCCTCAGCACTTTCATCTTTTAATTCGGATTGTCTGCAGATATCTCATTACCTGCTCGATCGTGATTCCCTTAATACTTTCAGATAGCCCTTGAAATATTTTCTTATTTTTAACCTCATTTTAAATTTACATATGCTTCTTAGCATCTTCTTCTACTAAAGACCGTCGCAATATTTTTCCGACCGCAATTTTAGGTAAATGACTTCTAAAATCAATTATGCGTGGTACTTTATACCTCGCCACTCGGACAGTACACCATTCCATGATTTCCTCTTTCGTAACGCTTACTGACTTACGAAGCACAATAGCGGCTTTGACCGTCTCACCTCGATACGGGTCAGGAACACCATACACACAAACCTCCAAAACCGCATGATGTTCATATAAGACTTGTTCAATTTCTCCAGGATATATATTGTAGCCACCCGTATATTGAAGCACCGCAACAATCTTGTCTGGATTAATTTCAATTTCAGGCAACTTATTATTTTCTTCTCGTATCCATTTGTACATAGTATCTTTATCTGCACTTTCACGATCTGCAACAACTACTACTAGTTTTCTTGCGATATTCAGATTTTCTAGTTTATCCTGCTGTTCTTTATAACTAATAAACCACTCAGCTTTAGAATCTTGCAAAATAGAATCTAACTCAAACGGCTGATACATAGGATTCACCTGACAAACAATCCCACCCAAACGTTGAACAGAAAAGTAAGCGATTACATACTCTACGCTGTTTGGTAGCATGATTGCCATTCGATCGCCTTTGCGAAAACCACGTCTAAACAATGCGGCTGCGAATAGAGCGGTCTGTTTTTTTAATCATCGTAAGTAAGTTCATAGATTCCGTCAACTATTGCTATCGTATTTGGATTTTTTCTGCTGCTGAAGATAATAATTCATATAATGATATGGTCGGAATTTCAAGTTCACTAGACACGTTTTCAGGATAAAAAGGATATCATGGCTTGGACATTTCAGTCTCCCTTCCAACTATCTATCACTCACTCTTTTTCAACAACGAACCCTTCTAGTTAGTTGTATATGTCTTTAGATAATCCATTTACTTATACTTCTCTACTGCTTCTTTAAATATTTCAAGAGCTTCATGAAAATCATCACTACTTTGATCCTCAACCCATTTTTCAATACTAGTGTCGTAGAATTTCTTCCACTCTTGCTTCTCTTCTTTCGTTAATTCATGCATAGTAATACCTGCATCTTCAAATTCCTTAATTAGCCCCACAGTATATTCGTCGTAAAATTTGGCACTACTGGCAGTAAACTCGTCTCCTACCTGCACAAGTACTTCTTGAACGTTTTCAGGTAATTCGTTAAATCTCTTTTCATTAATCACAATTCCAGTTAATAGACTACCGAAGTCCGTACCACTTGTACCGTACGTAATGATTTCATCTAAGCCGAAATCTTTAACGGACGGTGTATTCATATTATTCACATCAAAGACACCTCTTTGAAACCCTTCATACGTCTCTTGTAAAGGAAGATTAATAGGCGTAGCTCCAAGTGCCGCAAGTGATTTATTTGCAAAGTTACCCGCTACTCTAACTTTTAATCCCTTTAAATCATTAGGTACTTTAATTTCTACCCCTTTAGACCAAAACTCTGTTTGTGAACTAACATAAGAAAAAAGCGGCCGAACTCCGTTACTTAAGAAATCTGATTCTAACATCGGGCTTTGTTTACTAAGTTCATGAAAAGCCATTGATCCTTCGTATATCTTTGTATATATTCCTGGAATAGGCCCAATCGCATTTGCAATCGGCATTTGACTTGGCGTATAAGCAGCAATGTAATACCCCATATCCGTTACACCATCGTTTGTCAGATCTAATAAATCTGCCGCTTTACCTAATTGTTCTCCTGGATAAAACTCAAATTCAACTTGGCCGTCCGTTAACTCTTCCACTTGCTTCATAAATGGCTTAAGTGTATTGATAACAAGCGGGTTATTATCGGCGCTATGTGTGGCGAATTTCAGTACAACTTTTTCTTGTTGTTTATCAGATTTCTTTTCTGTACCCTCTTTCTCTTCAATCTTTTCACTTGAACAAGCAGCGATTATCATGACTAATAAAAGCATTACAGTTAGCGAGTACTTTTTTCTCATTTAGGTTCCCCCTAGATTTTTTTGTTATAATAATGCTTGATTTTGTAAACTGGTTATAGGCATTAATTCAGTTGTCCAACTCTCACGTTTTCTTTCAGCAAATTCCTAGCAATAACCATACGTAAAATCTCGTCTGTACCGTCATAGATTCTCCAAAGCCTAACTTCCCGGTACCAGCGCTCAATTGGTAATTCTCGTGTATATCCCATCCCCCCATGAATCTGTAACACTCGATCGACTACACGATTGACCATATTCGAGCCGTATAATTTAGCAATTGAAGCAACATGACGATTGTCTTCACCTTCATCCAATCTAAATGCTGCATTAAGGACGAGCCATTTCGCCGCCTCTAATTCAACTGCCGAATCTGCAATTGGCCATTGAATTGCCTGTCTTTCTGAAATCGGTTTACCAAACGTATGTCGTTCCTTTGAGTAATCAATCGCCATTTTCAATAAGCGCTCTCCAGCCCCAACAGCACGTGCACCAACTAGCCATCTTGCAAAGCCAATCCATTCAAGCCCTAAATTATAGCCACCATTTATTTCTCCCAAGATGTTTTCTTCAGGCACGCGGACATTATCAAAGATTAAAGCTGCAGGTCCCCACTCCCCCATTGTGTCAATGTATTCCGATTTCCATCCCATATCCCGATCGACAATAAAACAAGTTGCCCCATTTCTTCCCGTCTTCTGATATAATTCTTTATCGGTAATAGCAATCACCATCGTGAAATCCGCTTCATTTCCACCAGTAATAAACGTTTTCTCTCCATTTAATACCCATTCGTTTCCATCCTTAACAGCCGTCATCTTAAGATTTCTAGTATCTGATCCAGCATCGGGTTCCGTCATAGCAAAGCATGACTTTTTATCACCATTAATTGTTGGTATCAAATACTTCTTTTTCTGTTCTTCATTACCGTAATAAAGTATGTTATCCGCAGTTCCTCCAAACTTAAAAGGAACAAAGGTTTTAGATACTTCCATAGTAACGATCGCCATCATCACTTGACCTAGATCCGCACCACCATATTCTTCTGGCGTATTAATACCCCAGAAACCAAATTCCTTCGCTTTCAGTTGTAATTCTCTTAACTTTTCAGGTGAAACTCCCGGCTTTCCTTCCCGCTCATTCCTTAATACATCATTTTCTAATGGAATCAATTCATTTTCTACAAATCGGCGGATCGTACTTTGTATCATTTTTTGTTCGTCAGTTAAATTCAAGTTCAAGTTAATCACTCCATTTTCCTATTATTTGTTTTAATTAGGGTAGGTTGTATCTTAATTCATCCAACCCTAGTAGTCTGATTATTTAAAATAATCATATTACTTAGCGTGTTATTCTAATAATAAATGAATTAAAAAATTTAGCTATGTACTAAATGTACAAATTATTTAGATTTTTTCATATAGTTATTACATAACGCTAGATCATTCTAATAATCTTTTAATTTAAGGAGAAGAAAATCTTACTTCGGTACTCTTTACTTTCAGTTAACATCTACAATTGGAAGCACATAAAAATTACGTACAAGAAAATATAGAAGTGCAGTTTCTTGAAGTATTACAACTCTTCCACAGATACTAATTACTCCTATCAAAATGACGGTAGACATCCTTCATATGTTTAGAAACTTAAATCATAAATAAAACCTGTGCTAGAAAGAATGCGCCTTGTTTACTGAGCGCAACTTTTTCTAACACAGGTTTCTTTAATGCATCAATTCATTTCATCGTCTGATCCTTAACCGTCTGTCGAAAAGCACCACTGAATACAACACAAGCATTATTTTTTTATCCAGTTCGCATCCACTGGTATACCCGCGTCCGTAAATAAATTATACACAGGGCACCGTCTCTCAACTTCTGCTTTCAAACGCTCAATCGCTTCATCCGATTCTTTCGTTTCTATCTCCAAAGTAAAGCGGATTTTTTGGAAGTACGTCTTAACGTTCTCTTCCCCCATCAAGCCCCTAATATCGACAATCCCCGTCGTATCAAAATTAAGAGCAGTAAAAGTAAAACCTTGCTCCTTAGCAATTAACGGAACCATTACCGCTTTACATCCATTTAACGTAGCTGCCATATATTCAAGCGGCGTACCACCCGTATCCGTTCCACCCAATTCCGTCGGCTCATCCATCGAAAATCCTTCAAAGTTACGAATCGTATGCGTCGATCGAATACCTTCTTCCCATAAAGCTGCAGCACCCATTTTTACAAGTGTACTATTTTTTGCTGACATATTTATCTTCCCCTTTCAATCCATACTATTATTATAGGTATTGTAACATATAGTATGAATTAATGGAATGGTTACTTGAAAATTTAAACTATATGTTAGCTTTTTATGTTACTTCTCTTTGCAATGACTACGTATTAAACGGAAGACTATGTCTTTAGGCAAATCAGATTTCTCAGCAAGCATCCGTACCATTGGGAAAATTCTTAATCAGTCGTTATGATTTGGTTAACAACACATCATTCTTCTGACCAATTTTCTACACACTGTCTATAGCTTAACTTTCCAGATAGATTCCACCATCTGACTAGTGAATCACATGATCGGCATTGGTGATAGTCAATCATACATCAGGCGCTAATGTATACGAAGAGCAAGCAGTTGTATTTACGAAACTGGTAGATAGTCATCCGAAAGTTATTAAAGAGATTATCGAGTTAGATCATTAGGAGAGTTTTTATCCTTTGGCGGAGGTGTTTACGGGAGTTAATATGAGTGAGCTTTGGATAGGTGGTATGAGGCGTTTATCAAAGGGTATATGTGCGCGGAACTTTCATGATTGTTTATATTTTTCAGGCAAGTACTCAACTTTAAAGAAAAAAACAGGCGTCTCTCTGGAGCGTAGATCACATAAGACTCGGTGTCTAAGGCCGTATTATAGGATAGGACCTCGTCGAACAGAGTTTTATATTTAATAGGATGTATCCCCTAACGTGAGTCCTTTCACGCTCCAAAGTGACGCCATTATAGAGTGTTCTGTAATTGTCGAGTTTCAAAAAAGTAATAGTTTGATGCACAGGCACCAAAAATTAACGACAGAACTAATTTATCTCTCTAGAAAATCTGGTTGTTCGTTTGTAATTCGTTCCCATAGAGGTTGAAAGCTAAACCATCCCGCTAATGATGTGCCTAATTCTTGTGCTGTATCTTCAGCAACCGCATCATCAATAATTTTCGGTGTTCCCACAGCCTCTGCTAATAGTTGTTGTTGACAACACTTCTCCATCGTTATAAACCACCAAGCAGCTTCGTCAATTGTTTCACCAACAGTTAAAAGTCCGTGATTTTGTAATATCAATGCTTTTTGGTTTTTAAGTAATTCTCCTAACTTTTTCCCTTCATTATAGTCTAACACTACTCCATTGAATTCCTCGTATAGACCATGTCTATTAAAAAAGACACATGAATCTTGAGATATCGGATCCAATGGTCTACCTAGTGCTGACCACGTCGTTCCAAACGTAGAATGTGCATGGGTAACAGCCTTTACATGTGGCAATGCTTCATGAATTTGGGAGTGGATTGCTAACCCTGCTGCATTAACGACAGCATCTTTTTTCCCTTCGATAATTTCTCCTTTGAAATTAGCAAGTACTAAATCTGACACCTTCATTTGACTGAAATGTTTGCCAAAAGGGTTAACCCAAAATAATTCAGGATGTTCAGGATCCCTAACTGTCATATGTCCAGCTATGCCATTATCAAAACCAAATCTTGAAAATAATCTAAAGGCCCCTGCTAACCTCTCTTTTATATGCACTCGTTCTTCTTCATATGTATCAAACGTTGGTGGTGTTGGAAAAGTAAATTCTGCTTTCATAACGTTTCTTACCTCCATAAAAATATTATTTGATAGTTAACCTAAATCGTGTAAAGTTTCCCAAACGTAATCATAATGGAAAACAATCCGTTTAACATACAACTTATTGTTTTATGTTAAACTTCCGAATTCATTCAACATAAGAACTTTTTATTAAATATCAGTAATTTTCAAACACGACTTTCCACTCTGACAACAGCCTCGTCTTTATTCAATTCAATCCTCAGTATGCTATAAATACTAAGCAAGAGACTTAAAATGAAAAGATCTAACAGGGCATTGCCAGTCGCCGCTCCCCCCCAGGAAATGGTACCGTAAAGACAAAACAGAAAACGCAAACTTAGAATCCAACGTTTTCTATAAACAACCTAATAACTGAGATAACCGGGTTGTTAAAAGGTACCTGCATATGAAACGTTCATGATTGTTTCCACACAGGTACTAGACTATTACTAACAACAATATATTTACCGTCATCTCATTTTAAATTATTCCGAAACATCACTCTACCCTTAATTCTCTGTTAACTATGAATTCTATTAATAGTCTAATCTGCAATTCTTCTTAAGTCAATACATTTTAGATAGTTATATGAAAATGATTTTCGCATGCGGTAGGTTCTCTACTTATCAATTATGAGCTTTATATAGAAGAAAAATAATTATCCTGGTCGTTCTGCTATCTTTTAGTACTTAGATATTTTATTTATTTGAAAAACGCCACCCCCCAAGGAATTGACGCTCTTAAAACTTCACAACTAAACCAGTTGCTTGCTATTCTCCCGCCTAATCAATACATTCCCGTTTTTCATATCCACTCGATTTAGCTCTACTGACTATCCTTTCGTAAAAGCAGCAGTTCCACTAAGAAGACTATCAATCGAATTTAGTACTTGACTGCTGTCATTTTAACTAACATTGACAAGAACATATTTCCCACTTACCTATATATAATAGAATTCTTCTTTTGAGCCCAATAATACACCGCAAGTCCGGCCACTATATAAATAGAATAGAATATGTATAGTGAGCTGAAACTGATAACACCTATCAACACACCAGCCAAAAGTGATCCTCCACTAATGCCAATATCAAAAATTGATAGAAAAGTAGCCAATGCTACAGGGCGCCTTTTCGGTTCCGAGTTTTGCATAACTACTGTTTGAAAACTCGGGAAAAGTGTACCCCAGCCCCCCCCTATAAATGCAGCAGCGATAAAAAATAGTAAGGCGTTAGTCGTCAAACCAAGAATGAGCATACCTACCGCAAATGAAACAATCGCGGGGAAAATAATTGCATTGGCTCCATATTGATCATACCATCTACTCGTAAGCGGTCGTGTCAGCAGAAGTATAACAACATACACTACAAAAAAATAACTAGCTTCTGTTCCTAATCCTTGCTCTACAGCGAAAACCGCCATGAAAGATAGAACGGATGCATAGGCGGTTCCAAAAAATGCGCCCGTAATAGAAATACGTAGTGCAGTCTTTTCAAATAAAGGTGCTCTTTTTTCACCAGCGGAGCATTTTACAAGGTTTTCTTCTGGCAGTTGTGTCATTAAACCAAACAAAAAGGCAATTAAGGAACAAAAAGCACTTACCCAAAGTAAGATGTATAAATTAAATTCATCCAAAATGGTAAGTCCAACAAATGGACCCATGACCATTCCTAGATTAGTCGATAAGAGAAAGTAGCCCATTCCTTCACCTTTTCGAAATTCTGGCACAATATCGGCTACAAAGACTACTGTAATGGTAGTAGCCATTCCAAAACCTAAACCATGAACGAAACGTATTATAAGAAGTAGGGTTATGGAGTCGAAAAAACTATAAAGAAACGAAGCAGTTGTAAAAAGAACTAGCGATACAATCAACATAAAACGTTTCCCATATGTCTCAATCCACAGCCCCATAAAAGGTCTAATAAGAATTGCAGCGCCAATATAAACAGTGGTAAATAATCCCGCTACCGTACTTGTCGAACCATAATGCGTGATTGCGACGGTTGGCAAGGTAACGAGAAGTGCAAAATACGTTACAAAAAAAAAGAAGTTTGCTGCCGAAATTAATAAAAAGTTTCTTGTCCATAAAGAATTATTGCTCATTGAAACTCACCTCACAAAAAATTACAAAACATTGAAAAAGCTACTTTGAACCACTAAATAATTCTACCCAATCAATTTCTAATTGATTGGGTAGAATTTGTTATTTCGCTAAAGCAATCCTTTCAAAGGCTTTATACTCTATTGCGTAACCTTATGAAAGTTTATTTCTCCTTAATCGTTAATGTTCTCAGTTCTTCTACTAATTCGGGTACTTCCTTTTCTAAGTACTCCCATTCGGTATCATACGCTAAACTCAAAAACTTCTCTTCCTCAGCTTTAGGTAGTTTGAAAAGTTCAACGCCAATTCTTTCCAATTCAGCAATTTCTTCTTTATCGAGTTTTTTATAGTAGTCGACCATCTCTTTCTCGTAGTCAGCTGTTGCGGCAATAATTGCATCGCGATCTTCGGCTGAAATTTCATCCCATTTATCATTATTCATTAGTATCGTACAGTTTTGCGTCCAAAATGGATGATCTAAAATGTACTTAGTTGAATCGGTCCAGCCATCTTTTCTAGGTCCATTAAATCCACCATATACAAATCCTTTAACAACACCTGTTTGTAGGGAAGTATAAACTTCTGACGGATCAATCATTGCAGAAGCGATTCCAAGCTTCTCAAAAAAACGTGTATAGTTTGGAGCTGATCGTATGGGTAGGTTTTTTAAATCATCAACGCTATCAATTGGCTTGTTTAACCACATCCTTGGCGAACCTGTTAACCATCGACCCAAATACATAACGTTCATTATCTCATGTTGATCTACCATTAAATCATAAAATCCATTTTCTCTTTCTTCCCATGGTGTAAGTTGCGATAAAGCTATACTAAGCGTTTCAGGTGCAAGTGATTGATATTGTCCAATATAAGTAAAGTTAATATCCATTACACCAGAATTCATCGCTTCAAATTGCTCGCCAATCGGGATGACGTCGGCGCCACCACGCCAATTCACCTTCACTCTGCCGTCTGTTGCGTCTTCAACCGAGTCAATCCAATCATAAAGCGTTGCAGTTAACGGGTGATCTTTTGGTAAAAAACTAACAGCATTCAATGTCACACCCTTCGAATCACTGCCATTCATTTCTCCATTTTCACCAGAGCATGCCGTCAAAAGGATGACTAGTAGCATAAGTATAATCGACAGATACATTTTTAAGTTTTTCATCATTTTTCTCCTCCTACTTTTTATTCATACTAATTAAATGTTATTTAACAAAGCTTGGTAACCACAAAGTTAATGATGGGAATATAATCATTAGTGCCATTATCGCTAAGTTCAATAAAATAAACGGAATGACTGCTCTGTAGATCTCTTTCATTGATATAGAATCTTTTGGAATCACTGCTTTCATTGCAAAAAGATCCATACCAAAAGGTGGTGTAATTGTTGCGACTTGCATATTAAGAAGCATAATTGCCCCAAACCATAAAGGGTCAAAACCCATCGCGCTTGCAATTGGCATCAGCACTGGAAGCGTCATCATCATAATTGATAAAGGTTCCATAAAGCAGCCCAGTATTAGTAACACGATTTGAATGATTATTAAAATAATAATAGGTTGAAATTCTAAACTTCCGACAAGTTGTACAAGACCTTGCGTTACACCCGTATAACTTAAAATTTGACCAAATGTAGTAGATCCAATAATAATCATAAAGATCATAACACTGGACCTTAATGTTCCAGTAAGCGATTCCCAGAACTTCATCCAATTTAGGCCACCGTAAAAATAGGACAGTACAATGGTTCCCAATGCTCCTAAAACAGCACTTTGGGTCGGCGTTGCAATTCCAATTATAATAACACCTAATAAAAGGAACACGATCAATCCAAGCGGCAAAATATATTTAATCGTTCCTATTAGCTTTTCAGACAAAGGTACTTTCTCGACGTCATAGGCAGGAGCTAGCCCCGGCTGCAAGTAACATCTAATAATAATATATAGGACAAATATAGCTGCCAATAAAAGACCCGGTACAACAATTGCAAATAGAAAATGTCCGACAGGGATTGATGCAAGTGAAGCGAGCAATATACCTAATGCTGTCGGCGGAATCATAGTGGCAAGACCTGCACTCCCAAGAATCGGTCCAACAGTCATTGCGGGACTATACCCCTTTTTCTGCATATCTGGAACTAATAATGATCCCAGTAAAGCTGTACTCGCTACACTTGAACCACTTAAAACTGAAAATAAGGTTCCGCTTCCAACAGCAACGATACTTAGCCTACCAGGCAAATTCCCAAACCATTTTCCGACGGCATCAAAAACTTTAAAACCTAATCCCGTTCGAAACATAATCTCACCCATTAAGATAAACATAGGAATAGGCAACAAAGAAAACTTAGAAACGGAAGAAAATATATTTAAGATAAGTTGGTTGAGCCCCGCTTCACCGTTCCATAAAATTATGACGCCTACAATATTAATGGTTAAAAATGAAAATGCAATTGGTAATCCTATCATGAATAAAATAAACATACTCCCAAATACAAGTGCTAAAACTCCCCACCATTCCATCTAATTACCCCCTAGCTTTCCTCACTTTTTAATTTAAGTTTATTGATCGCAGATAGGAGATTTCGAATGAATTGTATGAAGACAAATAGAAAACCAATTGGAATGACGATGATTAGTAAGGAACGTGGGATTTCTAAAATAGTCTCGGTCTTTATATCCCTCAAATGTAAGTTCCAAGTTGTCAAAAATCCATATACCGTAATAATCAAGGAGATGATGGCTCCTATGCACGAATTCACTATCTCCATACGTGTTCTATTTTTTTCACTTAGTCTATTTAACAGTAAGTCTAATTTAATATGCCCATCTTCTCTTAATAACCAAGCTACGCCAAGAAAAGTTAAAAGCACTAAAAGATACTCGGAAACCTCCAAGATCCAAGAAAATTGATAACTAAAAAACTTTAATGAAACAATATCAACGATGATCAATAAACTAATAACGATGATTACGATTCTACCCAACGTAGCCATAAAATTTATGATAGAATCTAAAAGCTTATTTATTCTTAACAGCACATTCATCCCCTCCTTCACTCGCCCATTCACTCAATCCGAACGTATTACACTTCGTTAGACTATTTATTGGGTTCAAAATAAAATTAAACCTAAAATACCCGGTCAGTTTTGAAAAATCATTATTTAAATGAAGAAAAGGTAAGCTTCTACTTTTCGTAGATTCTTACCTTTTATAAGTCTCGTTTTCTTCTACACTTGATTTACTTTAAAGTAGTTCCTATTCATTTTCAGCGCCTGCACCCATCGTTCAGATTGTTCGTAACAATCGCCAATTTCGAGAATCTTTTTATCTGAAAATGGTTTTCCAATTAGTTGAAGTCCGACTGGAAGCCGCGCATTTGTAAACCCACAAGCAACAGATAGTGCTGGAAAACCTAGTATGTTTGCAAGTGGTGTTTTACCCAGCGTAAACATATTGCTTATCGCCTGTTCAGGAACCATTGTACCTATATCGAACGGTGGTTGGACGTTCGTCGGACCGACAAGTGCATCAATTCCTATCATTTGTTTTATAGTTGTTTCCACGAATTGTTTTCGCGTACGCTGTGCATTCATATAAGCTGTAGCTGAAATATCACGACCAAATTGGAAACGGAACTTTAAATCATCTCCATATAGTTCCCCATGCTTTTTTAGTAGAGGATTGTGGAAAGAAACTACCTCTGATTGAGCAATCGTTTTTAACCCTTCAAGCGCCTCATTAATTCCAGGTAAATCAATTGGAACAATTTTAGCTCCAAGGGATCTTAAATGGTCGAAAGCTTGTTCAATTACCCGCTTCACGTCTAGATCAATTCCTGAATACATATAGGGCTCATAAAATCCTAAAGTAATTCCATTCAAGTTCTGTAACGATTCTTTAAAGTAAACTGAATGATTTTTCTTTACTGAAGAATGATCCTTAGGGTCAAAGCCCTTCATAGCCTCAAGCATAATGGCAGCATCTTTTACCGTTCTCGTCATTGGTCCCACATGATCAAGTGACCAACTAAATGGGAATCCTCCGTGCCGACTGACTAGTCCATATGTAGGTTTAAATCCAACCGTTCCACACATTGCTGCAGGCAGCCGGACAGAACCGGCAGTATCTGTTCCGATCGAACCATAAGCCATTCCTGTCGCTGTTGCGATAGCTGATCCCCCACTAGAACCGCCTGGTATTTTGGTTATGTCCCATGGATTCTTTGCGCTTCCGTAATGAGGATTTTCAGTTGTGGCTCCCATAGCAAATTCGTGAAGGTTTGCTTTTCCTATAATAATGGCTCCAGCTTCCTTCATTTTTTGAACAGAAGTAGCATCTTCGTCTGGTATCCACTCTTGAAAGATTTTTGAACCACCCGTCGTACGAACTCCTTCTGTTTGTAATAAATCCTTCACAGCAATAGGTATACCATGCAACGGCCCACGGACTATACCATTTTGTAGCTCCGCTTCTAAAGTTCTCGCTTGTTCCATCGCTTCTTCTTCCATCACTGTTATGAATGCTGTCAGTGTGGAATCATATTTATTGATTTGTCCAAGCGATAATTTAGTTAATTCTACAGGAGATATTTCTTTTCTTTTAATCATCGAACCTACTGTCTCAATACTTTCAAATAGAAGATCACTCATTAGTATCCTCCTCGAAACTTTCAAGCGAAAAAGTAAATGCAGGTTCCCCAAATAAAAGCTCTGACTTTTCTATTCCAATAACATTCATTAAGTAATCAGTTAGATTCATTTGAAAATCCTCCTTTCAACTAGTTAGCTAGTAGTACGGCACGCAACTTTTAAATCACAATGCTACACTAAAAATAATATAATTTGTGGGAACATGATGAGTAGTGCTATAAATGCTATATACGCAACTAGAAAGTACGATGCTCCCTTGAATACGGTGGTGATCGGTGTCTCCTTGGTCAGTCCCTGTACAACAAAAACGTTTACACCAACTGGCGGCGTAATAGCTCCCATACTTGTCACGACACAAAGTAGGACTGCAAACCAAATAGGATCGTAACCTAGTGCTAATATTGTCGGATAAAAAATTGGAATTGAGATAATTAAAAATCCAAGTGCATCCATGATGGAACCACCAATGACATATACAATCAAAATAGCAATTAGCACAAAGACTGGAGGAACCGGAAGATTTGTCACCCATTCAGCTACCGCATACGGTAGTCTTGTAACCGTTAAAAATCGTCCGAACACCAGTGCTCCCACTACGAGCATTAACACCATAGAAGATGAACGAAGAGTACCTGCCATCGCGGCATGGAAATTTTTTCGATTCATTTTCCCCATTACTAAGGAAATAATAATTGCACCAAATGCACCAAATGCACCCGATTCAGTCGGTGTGAAAAGACCGAAAAATAACCCTCCGATCACAAAGATAAACAGCCCCGCTACAGGAATAACACCTACTAAAGAAAAAAGTCTTTCTTTTATACTAGATCTTTCACCGGCAGGTCCAAGTTGTGGAGATTTCGCACATAGGTAGATAATTGTTACAATCAAGAGTGTAGTTAAGAAAATCCCTGGTATAATACTCGCTACAAACAGGTCTTTAACCGATACCTCCATCTGCAATGCAAGAACGATTAATACTGTACTTGGCGGGATGATAATACCAAGTGTCCCGCCTGTAGCAATACTTCCAGTACTAAGAGCCTTATCGTATTTATATTTGTCAAGCTCTGGAAGGGCCATCGTCCCCATTGTTGCAGCAGTTGCTGAATTTGATCCGCAGATAGAAGCAAATCCGGCACTTGCCAAAATGGTCGTACTTGCCATTCCGCCACGAAAATGTCCAACCCATTTATAAGCAGATTCAAACATTTTCTCAGTAATCCCTGTTCTAAATACAACTTCTCCCATTAATATATATAACGGAATTACACTTAAAGAGTAACTAGAAAATTGGTTCCATAAATCAGCACTTAAAACGTTAAATGCTGCTTTGGGCGAAACAGCAACTACGAGGCCGATAAACCCAACAATAAACATTGAAAAACTAATCGGCATCCGCAAAAACATAAATAAGAATAACGTTAGTATCCCCAATACTGCCAGTAAATTCATATCCATTTTAGGATGCCTCCTTCCAAATCAAAACCGTCTCTTTCGTAATAGCTAAAACTAACCCGATGAAACCAATCGAACTTAAGATAACAAGTGGATAAAATGAAAATTGGATAGTTTGAGAAACTATCCCGTCACTTTGCAGTTTAAGACCATACAACAAAAGTTGCCAAGCTGCTACGAGGAAGAAGATAGCACTCAAAACATTTACGATAGTGTGAATCACTCTTTGTAACATAGCGGGAAACTTATCTAATAACATATCTATATAGACATGTCCCTTATTTAGTTGAGTATAACCTAGGGCAAAAATACCTGTAATTGCCCCAAGCCAACTAACAATCTCCACTGTTCCTGCAATTGGATCCGAGTAAATACGCTTAATAGAATTAAATACAATCAATAACATCATCGATAGTAGAGCTACGCCAGCAATAACAGCTAGAAACTGGTTTAAATAGTCAGTAGCCTTAAAAAATAGATTTGATGAAGAGGTTACTTTTTCTTTATATATTCTCTCGTCGGGTGAAGCGCTTTCAATATCGAATTCTACTAGTTGATCGTTTCTCATTTCTGAACCTCCAAATCTAAAGGAATAACTCAATCAGCGTTGTTATATTTCTCGATTAGTTCTTCCATTTTGCTCAAATACTCTTCTGCTGGAAGTCCCTCATTTTGTAATTCTCCAACAACTTCTTTTTGCATATCAATAAGTTTTTTATCCCACTTTTGCTTTTCTTCTTTAGACAACTTAATAATTTCTAGACCTTCAGTATCTACACTCCAATCCAATGATTCTTGAACATGATTGTCTAAGTAGTCTCCAGTAAACGCTGTCATTTCAGCATTCAATTCTTCAATTACTTGTTGAACATCTTCAGGAAGTGAATCCCATTTGTCTTTGTTCATCACAGCAATAAATGTATTTAATGCCAATGGATAATCTGTAACATAGCCTACTGATTCTGCAAGTTTGGAATCTTTAAGAATTTCCCTAGAGGATACGTAACCTTCTACAATTCCCGTTTGCAGCGCTTCCGGAACTTCTGCCTGAGACATTCCAACAGGTGCAGCACCAAGTTCCGCCATAATCGGTGAAAGAGCACCTGCTATACGCAACTGCTTTCCTTTTAAATCACTTAAAGATTTTATAGGTTTTTTACTTTGTATATATGCTGGTTCCGTTGCAAATGTGGTAATGATCTTAAAGTTATTAAGTGCTTCTGGTGGATACTCATTTACTAAATCAGCTGTAACGTTGCTGGCAACTTTCGCATTTTTATACCCTGACGGCATATCTGATATCGACAACAGTGGAAATCTACCTGGTTCATAGGATGTAGAAGTTAAACCTATATCAGCCGTCCCATTTTCAACCCCATCATACATATTATTAGCTTCAAGTAAGGTTCCACCGGAAAATAAGTCAATCTGGACTTTCCCATCTGTTCTTTCCTCTAGACGTTTTTTCCACTCTTCCATTTGAATAGCCGGAAATGTATTAGGTGGTGCAAAAAAAGCATAACTCAGTTTAATAACACCCTTATCTTCTTTCGCGCTTGCTTTCTCTTCATTTCCACCGCACGCTGATAGAATCATGACGAATAGAACTAATGACATTGTAATGAGCAACCTTCTCATTCTTTCACTCCTCTTTTTAAAAAGTATATAAGACAATTTTCAATCACTTTATTACTACTTATTGATTTTCTACCAAGAAAAATGGTCGTCCAATTGAAGCTTCTAGTCGGAAATACCGATCTATTCCTGCTTCACGGAATGAATGTGTCATATTTGTAACTGTTTGCAAATCAGGTACGTTGTAAAGAAAACATGCATGCCAATGTGTTGGACCCGCGTGTCCTGCTGTTAAGATATCCCGGTCGAACGTTCCCAATAGTTCTGATCCATTACTTTCCCATTCTTCTATAATAGATTTCAATTTAGGTAAAAGTTCTTTTTCCTTTTGTTCCTGCGTCGTATCAAACCACCCAGTTGATTCAAACGTTATAAAAACTCTTAGTGGATTCGGTATTTGTGGTGCACCATGTACAATTTTCTTCAATTTTTCCAGCTCCTTTTAGTATATATAGATATATTTATCGCATGAATAATCCGCCGTTAATATCAAAGGTGGAACCTGTAATATAACTAGCAGCATCTGAAGCAAGATATGAAACCATACTAGCAACTTCCTCTACGTCTCCAAATCTTTGTACCGGTATACTTTCTTTCATTTTTTCCAATTTATCCGGACCGATATTATCCATTTCCGGTGTCTGAATAGCTGCCGGTGCAACCGCATTAACTGTGATGCCTTGTCCAGCCAATGATCTAGCGAAAGATTTTGTAAGTACAAGTTGCCCTGCTTTTGAAGCACAATAATGTGCCCCCGATGAAAGTGGCCCTGCTTGCCCACCAAAAGATGAAATATTAATAATACGTCCACTTTTTTGTTGTTTCATCGTATCTAGCACAGCTTGAGAGTAGAAAAATGTTCCTCCAAGATTGACGGATAAAATTAAATTCCATTCATCTTCCGATATTTCTTCAACTGAAGTCTCTTTTCGCACGCCAGCGTTATTTATTAAAATATCAATTCTTCCCCAACGCTTAACTATAGTCTGCACACTTTCCTTAATTGCGCTTACATTTGATACATCAATAGTTAGAAACATTGTTTTGGAAGTGTCATATTGGCTTACTGTATCTGATGTCTTCACTTCATTTAACAACTGTTCATTTACATCAACAAAAACAACACGCTTCCCTTCCAAAAGAAAGTTTTTAGCAATGGCGAGACCCAAACCCTGGCCAGCCCCTGTTACAATAGCTACTTGATTCACCGAATTTTTTTGCACAGTTATAATTGCCCCTATCTTCGTTTAATTCACTACATCTTTGCGTTCTGGCAACCAACTTTTAAATTGTACTTATGCTAAATCAAATTAGAATTCCCTTCATAACCTTCATAGCATTTTGACCAGAAACTTTAGCAATATCTTCAATTGAATAATTCTTTTTTATCATCCAACCAATCATATTCTTCATTGCTTCCGAAGGGTTTTCAAGCCCTTCAACGTAAGGTGATTCTTTAAATTCTTCTCCGCTATGTGAAACTGAAATACCCAACATATCATCAAACGCATGTTGTAATGCTACATGATCTCCAAAAAATGTATCCGGGCCAAAACCGACATGATCTATTCCAACTAGATCTACGAGATACTCAACATGTTCCATTACTGAGTGTATCGAGTGTTTCGATGAACTTTTAGTTAAAGTCGTATTCGGTGCAGCACAGACCCCAATGATTCCACCTTTTTCAGCACAAGCTTGTAACACATGATCTGGTTTCATCCTTGGCGTATTCCATAAAGTACGCGCTCCCGCATGTGTCATAAGAACGGGGTCCCGACTTTCCTCAATTACATCTAAACTTGTTTGGTCTCCACAATGAGAAATATCGATGATCATGCCCAATGTATTCATTCTTTCAACAACACGACGCCCAAAGTTAGTTAAACCACCGTCACGTCGCTCGATAAGTCCTGAACCAAGGGTGTTTGCTTCGTTATACGTGATGCCCATACATCTAATCCCGAAGCCGTAGAGAATATCTACACGATCCAGTTCATTTTCAAGGATGCTTGCTGCCTCTAAAGAAGGTAAGAGTGCCGTTTGTTTCAACTGCTTGGCATTGGTTAGGTCGCTGTAAGATCGCGCAACGGAAACTGTATTTTGACGTTGAATATCTGCATATCTCATACCAAGTAGGTAGATGACATCGTCCCACTTCAAACCATTCTTTGATGTAATTGTAGAAATTCCATCCATAAAGTTTTCAAAAATGATATCGATTCCCGAATTGGCGATTCCCTCGTAATGAAAAAATGTATGTAATTCTCCGCAATAAGGCACAATATCCTCATATTTTTTAGGTACAATAAATCCGTGATCCCTAAGCGAAACAATTGGATTATTCGTCATGATTTCATTTAACTTATTCTCTTCATCTGCTGTTAGATGAAGAGAATAAGCGGGAATACGATTTAGATCTGTTGCCAGCTCATACTGTTTATAGTCTTTGTTTGCTTTTAAATAGCTAAATGATGTATATCCCTCGTATTGTTTCTTATTCATTACTGTTCTACTGCCTGTTTTTTCTTTTCAAATCGTTCTTTTAGCGGGAATGCTTCCTGCCACTTTTTCTCATTGTCATCATAAAGCCCTTCACTATACAACGTTTTTAGCGATTCATTTTCCAATGACAACGGTTCT
>NZ_PDYM01000041.1 GCF_002743055.1 Sporosarcina sp. P13
AGGTATATGACGTACTACAATCATTATCGTGGGCAATGGAATTTAAAAAAGTTGCCGCCTGCAAAATACAGGCAGCAACTTCAACAACTAGCATAGGCTTTTTTTAATTGTCCTTTACAAAGGGTACAGTTTATACTCTCTTCCGGTTGTTATTGCTTTGTATCGTAATATGCACCATCTTGCATCATGTTACTATAAGGATTTGTGTAGCTATTTATATGTTCTTTTTTTGCTTGGGACTGTGAAATGTTTGTCCGAATGATATTCATGAAGCGTGTAAGATTCAACTGTACTTCTTTTTCAAGCGCCATCAATTCTTGGCCTGCTTTTTGCTCAGCAGCTGAAAAAGGCTGAGCAATTTGCGGTTGCAATTTATCACGATCATCCAGAACTTTCTCAATTTGCTCAATTACCTCATCACGCTTCGCTTCTTCCACTTCATTCGTCAACGCAATCAGTTGAAGAGAACATTCACGCCACGCAGTTATCGCAGGGCGTATCATATTTCACTCACATTAGCGTATTGTTTGGAACGATTTAGTTGGATAACCTGTTTCCATGTGTCACGGAATTCTGTTATGATTCCTGCTGCTTCATCAAATAACGCTGGATCGTTCTTGATATTCCCATCGATTAAACGACTGTTAACAAACTCATACAACACCAACATATTCTCTGAAACAGGATAAGATGTATCTAGTGTCAACATTAATTCAGTCACGATTGCTTGCGCTTTTTGAATTGCAATATTCTTCTCTTCAATATTACCTTCTTTTAACGCCTTTTTTCCTTGCTGAATAAACTTTAGACAGCCGTTATATAGCATCAGCGTCAATTCGCCTGGCGAAGAAGTTGTCACCGCGTTATTTTTATATTTCTCATATGGATTGTTTATAGCCATTTATGTCATTCCCCTTTTCAAAAAAGTTTCGTTACATACCGCCGCCAAGTGAACTCATTAACTGTGCTGATTGAGCGTTTGCACGATTGATTGCAGTTTCCATCGCACTAAACTGTTTCCAGTAACGATTCTCCATCATTTCCAGCTTTCTTTCAAACCGTTCAATTTGTTGGTCCATGCTTTTTAGAGAACGGCCTAGTGCAAAACTGTCATTGAGCGCTGTTGAACTACCTGCTTTTTCCGATATCTTTTTTTGTGCATCTTGTAATTCTTTACGATACGCGTGTGCAATACCCGAATTATTTGGTGTTTCTTTATCATCTCGTCCAATTAAGTCGTAAACAGCATTTGGATTTTCCGCAATTTTCTCACGAAGCTTATCTTCATTAATTATCAATTTACCGTTATCTAAATAATTTTTAGTTGTTTCAATACCTAAATCTTTCAGACTAACTTTAATCGCATTGCCATTTTTATCAGTAGTATCGACCGCTTTAGACATAATGGAACGAAGATTCGACAACATAGTGGAAATTGCTGGATCATTACGCATCGTACCACTTTTTGCCTTTTCTTCCCACAGCTCGATTTCTTTTTCTTTCATATCTGCCTTCTGTTCATCAGAAAGCGGATGGAAAGCTTTATATGTTTTTTCTTTAATTTTACTATTTAGCTTTTCAATCATTTCATTGTAATCATTGACGAATTCAACTACCGAATCTACAATCTTGTCGGTATCCGTAGAAGAACTAAATGTCACTGGAGTCGTTGTTGTCTGTTTGAGCGAAACATCGAATCCATTTATATTGAATGTATTGGATGAACGAGTGGTTTCCAGGCCGTTAAATGTAAACTTCGCGTCTAGTCCAGCTGTCGATTTAGGGTCATCAGGATCTGTCCCACCTGTTACATTCAACTTAAGGTTTTCAACGAGTCCACCTGTACCTGATATCTCAATTTCCCCAACACCGCTATTTTTAGCACTCATCCCAATTTTCCCTGAAGAGGAATCATAAAACGCACTTGCTCCAGTTTTTTCATTGATCTGACTCAAGACAGAATCAAGCGTATCTGTAGCCTTAATAGTAATTTCAGCTAGCTCTCTTCCCGGTGCCGTTATCGTCAATTTCTGATCATCATCGCCAGTGAAAAGGCCTAAATCCTTTAGGGATGTTTTTCCTACTTGTTCATCTGTTAGCTTTTTACCATCCGTATCTTTAAGGACGCCACTTTGCAACGTTGCTTGTTTTGCCAGTTGTTCAACTTCTAGTGTACCTGAAAAGTCAGTAGTTGAAGTTTTTGAACTAATACTAACGGCCTTGTCATCGGATACACTGACTGTTTTCTTCAAGTACGTCCCCTGCTTCATCACCGTATCAAACAATTTATCACTTGATTTCCGTAAGTCGCGATTCGTGGAGCGATAATCATCTAACTGCCACTGCGTATATTGTTTCTTTTGTGTTATTTTATCAAGAGGTATTCGATGCGCTTTCATCATATCCCTAATAATCGACTCTGTATCAATACCGGATGCGATTCCACCGATTCTCATTATGCCTCACACCTTTTTAAATTTTATGATCTACCAGTAATCCGATGAAGCGTTTCATCTCTGCGTGCATATCCAAAAGTTTTTTTGGTGGAATTTCCCGCACCACCTCATCCGTTTCGGTATTCACAATAGTGACATAGTATTCATTCAACGTATCATGATATTTAAATCGCAGTTGGACGTTGACACTTTTTAAAAAGTTATTCATGCCTTCTATCAGCTTTTTTGCTTCACTTTTCGTAAGTTCCTGTTGTTTTTCTAATGACGATTGCTGTACTGATTCTTTGACGGGTTGCACTTCAACTACTGCCCTATCGCTTGCAATGGGCGCACTATCATAAGATGTCTGCACTGGTTGCGGTGCGGATCCACTGCCTATTCGACTGACCATAATGGAACCTCCTGTCATCAATGAACATTCGTTACTTATAGTATCGGATGTAAATTACCGTTATTAAGTAGTGCACAAGAATTTCTTGCCATTTGAAGTTAACATATTCTGGTTAATAAAATAGTACTTATAAGGCATTTATTCACTGTCTAGACTTAATTCACGCAGTGGAGCGTATACAATTTTACCTAATCCGCCTCTCCTCTTTTGGAGCGGGTGGATTTTTTGTGTTTTTTACGTAGAGCCAAGGCACTTACGAAATTCTTGCATAGTATAAGGGTAGTTCCACATTTGGAGGTGAAATCAATATGGGCGAATCAGTTGGATATTCAAATCAAAACAGCGGCTTCGGTTTTGCTATGATCGTCGTTCTTTTCATTTTATTGATCATTGTAGGTGCAGGATTTATGGGTTGCGGATATTAATTTCTGCACAGTAAATTAAAAAGGAGGTGACGTAATGTTCGGATTTGGTGGATATGGTGGATATGGTGGCGCTGGTGCAGGCTGCGGAAACTATGGATCAAGTTACGGATCCGGTTGTGGCGCAGGCCGCGGATTCGCATTGATTGTCGTACTATTTATCCTACTAATTATTGTAGGTGCAGCTTGCTTATAAGCACTACAAAGCCTGTCGAGTAAATTCGACAGGCTTTTTCGCTGTTTATAGGGAACGCTTTTCCATGCGCGAAACTTTCCATAATCATAGCATTCTTCAATTTTCGCAACTTATAACCGCGAACTTCCCCTACCTATATTCACTATTTGCTTACGCCAAAATTCAAAAATCATCATTCGATAGTACACAACAAACTTTCTATGATAGAAACACCCAGGGAATACAAGGTGTCGTGCACGACCTGAAGAGGTCGCTTTTATGGAAAGTTTTGAAGAGGTATTGGCGCAATATGAACCGATGATTTCAGCTGTTATACGCAAATTGAATATCTACCGTGATTTTGAACAATTTCGTCAAGCAGGACGTGTCGCTCTTTGGCAAGCATGGACGCGATTTGACAACGGCAAGGGAAACTTCACACCCTTCGCGTACCGCTCCATTTATGGGGCTCTTTTGGATGAATTAAAACGTGAAAACCGTTTCAGCGAAGCACATACTTCTGTCGAAACAGATACCGTGGAACTACTAGTAGGTCATACTTTAGGCGATGATGAAGATGTTCACGGATTACATGCTGCCCTGATCACACTATCCTTAGAGCAAAGACAACTACTAATCATGCTCTATGTCGATAATGTATCGCAGACAGAATGCGCCAAATTTTTCGGTATTACTGTAGCTGGGATCAAAAAACGACGTGAACGAATACTGAAGAAACTAAAACATCAATTAGTACAATTAACATAATAAAAAAACATCTCCTCGTCCGCTGTTCCAGCTGCAACTAGGAGATGTTCGTTTCTATAAGTATATTGGTTGCTACTGCAAACTTTACTCTTCTGTCACTTCATAATTCGGCTTTTTTGGATCTTTGAAAATGACAAAAGAAATAGAATGCCTTGGCTTCTCAAGCTTCATTTGAGCCGTCCTAGCTTCTAAACGATTCTTCAACATACACGCACGCTGATATTTTTGCGTAAACGAATAGTAGCTACAATAAATCATAAACGACGTACCATCACGTAAAATAACTCTTGTACGATCTTTGTCTACACTCTTATACGAATAAATATGCCCTAATGCAAACCATACACAATCATCGCTTGAAGGTGATTTACTCGGGAACCAGTACATATTCAGCACTTCACTTACAACAACAGGTGACATACTAATTTCACCTAACATCATTTTGGTACCATCGACCGCTCCACGCAAACTAGATCCATAATTACGGAGACTTAAATCGACAATATTCGTAGGACTTTCCCCTACTCGAACTAGCTTTCCATTACGCAACACAACCGCACACAATTTACCTTGCTCATCATAATTCGGATAAATCACGCTCGTACCAGGCGTAATTACCGCTTCCTTCAATCTCTTCATACTTTCATCCCCCTTTTATTGTCAATCTGTTGTAAACCGGCAAAAAAAGGGTATACTAAACATAGGTTAGTAAACGCTAACCGGCCATCTCCGAGTGAGTCTGCCCAGACTTCATACACTCGGAGATTTCTTATGTCCAAACACTCATTCAATCCACACTCACCCCCTTTAAGGCGTAGCAAAAAAACTCTAAGTCTACAGAACCTTCCAACTCAAACTAGTGATGGTTCATTACACTTGAATTCGCTATGACTTTATAATGCGGCATGATCATCCAGTCCCATGCCATTTTGACTAGTATATAATAGATTCAATCTTTCGTCTATCCTAATTTACACTATTCTGACTTTACAGTAAATTGAGATTTGTAAAGGCTTTTCTTCCTATTCATTTTACGGAAAACGTCCAAATCAACCGTTCATGTTATAATTGCGACATGAAGAAATCGAGCATAAGTAGAGAAAGGTGTCATCCGATGGAAAAACTCGCAACCAATTTACCAGAGTATGTAGTAAATCAAATTCTAGAAAATGCTTTTCAATGGTTTGTCGTTGTTGATCAACAAGCTAGAATTCTGTACATCAATGATGATTATTGTAAGTTCTTGAAAATAGGCCGTAAAGAAGCAATTGGCATGCCCGTAAACGAAGTGATTGAAAATACTCGAATGCATGAAGTAGTCAAGTCTGGCGAAGAACATATCGCCTCCCCCCATTTTATCAAAGGTATGTATATGCTTGCGAATCGGATACCGCTAAAAGTAGATGGAGAAATCATCGGTGCTTTTGGCAGTGTGATCTTTAGAGACTTACATGATTGGCATCATCTAAGTTCTCATGTTAAACAGACACTTGAGAAAATCACAATCGGCACCAAACCTTCAGATGAATTATCTTACCAACTAAGCGACATTAAAGGATCTTCCGCTGCGATCTGCACTATCAAAGACACAATCCGAATGATTGCACCTAGTGATTTACCTATCTTAATCCAAGGAGAAAGTGGAACAGGCAAAGAATTATTCGCACATAGCATCCATCAATTATCCGATCGCTCGGACAAACCTCTTATTAAAGTAAGTTGTGCTGCCATACCACCCGATCTTTTAGAAGAAGAGCTATTCGGTCATAGAAAAACCTCTAGCACTGCTGAAAGAAATGGAAGAATCCACCTAGCAGACGGTGGAACATTATTTTTAAATGATATCGGAAGTCTTCCCCTTCCCGTCCAAGTGAAATTATTGAGGGTACTAAATAATGGAGCGATAGATTCACTCAATTCCCATCAATCCGAGAAGATTAATATTCGGGTCATCGCTTCAACCAATCAACCGTTAACAGAGTTGATTGAAGCACAGCAATTCCGAAAAGATCTATATTACCGAATTCAAGCCATTACATTGCAAGTTCCTCCGCTACGCGAACGGATGGAAGACTTCTCTGAAATCACCAGCTTCATGTTCCATAAAGCGATCGCCAAAGCAGGAAAGCGAGATCTGGTGTTAGCCGAGGAAACGATGAACTACTTACACGCCTATCAATGGCCAGGCAATATACGTGAATTACAAAACGTCATACAAGCAGCCGTTTATTTAACGAGCGGAGACACGGTTCATCCGGATGCCTTACCCGCTCAAGTGAAGAAACGAACTGTCCAATATGTCCCTAGTTCACGTACGTTGGCTGAATCACTTGAAGAACTTGAGAAAACGATTATTCAAGAGACGTTGGAGCAATTTCCCGATAAAAAAGAGGCGGCACTACTGTTAGGCGTAAGTAAAAGTACATTTTATGAGAAATTAAAAAAATATGATTTATGACCTATTTTCCAGACTACCGGAATCCATTCCGGATTATCGGACTGAAAATATCAATAGTATTAATCAACCTACAGTTATTTTCCGATAGATCGGAATAAAAACTTAAAAGTAACGTGCAAACCGCTTACTCAAGCGGTTTGCATGTTTTTTTATAATCTGATTTAATAATTGAAAGCGCTTAACTTGTAACATTTTAGACAAAGTTTCATAGGCAACTAGAATTTCACTTCGCAAGAAAAAAAGTTAATAAAACGGGGGGTATAAAAATGGGTATATTAGGAATGATTGGTTTACTTGGTGGTTTGGCTTTACTCATTATTTTAACAATGAGAGGAGTCAACATATTAATAGCCGGACCTGTTTCCGCATTATTCGTCGCACTCATGAGCGGCATGACATTATTTCCACAACTAGCAGCGGAAGGAGAAGGTAATTTCGTCACTAGTTATATGACAGGTTTCACTGGATTCATCATGTCATGGTATTTGATGTTCCTACTCGGTGCTGTGTTTGGTAAAGTAATGGAGGATAGCGGAGCGGCGGATGCTGTTGCGAAATGGTTTGTTGAAAAATTAGGTATGAAATTTGCTGTTCTTGCGATTGTTATGGCTTGTGCAATCTTAACGTATGGTGGCGTTAGTCTATTCGTCGTCGCATTCTCGGTTTATCCAATGGCCATTTCATTATTCAAGCAAGCTGATCTACCAAGACGCTTCATTCCTGCTACACTAGGACTCGGTTCTGTTACCTTTACGATGACTTCCGCGGGATCACCTGAAATTCAAAACTGGATACCTATCGAATTTTTAGGAACGAATGCCTATGCCGGCTGGGAAGTTAGTATCATCGTTGGCTTGTTCATGGCATTCTTCGGCTATTGGTGGTTGAAGCGTATGATCACAAAAGCAATGAATAAAGGAGAACGCTTTGTTGATAGAAAAACAGACCCTACATTTGATACAACACGTGATTTGCCAAACCCATTCTTATCCATGATTCCGTTGGCAATTGTACTCATCATCTCTTATGTATTCCATGATAAACTAGCACAATCCGCTTTGATACTCGCGCTACTTGGCGGCATTGTCTCAACGTATTTCGTAGGCAGAAAATATTCACAGAACTATGGTGCTGCAGTATCGGCTGGTACACTTGGCGCAATGGTCGCAATCGGAAATACAGCTGCTGTTGTTGGATTTGGCGGTGTAGCAAAAGCAGTTCCCGCATTCCAAGACGCAGTAGCAGTCATGACAAACATTCCCGGCTCTCCACTAATCGGTGCAGCTATTGCCGTATCCGTCATTGCTGGTATGACCGGATCAGCTTCAGGTGGTCAAGCAATTGCCTTACCACTTATCGCACCACATTATATAGACATGGGTGTCAATACAGAAGCATTACACCGTGTAGTTGCGATTTCATCTGGTGCACTGGACTCCCTGCCACATAACGGCTATGTCGTCACAACGATTCAGTCCATCGCAGGTGAAACACATCGTGCAGCGTATGGTGCAATGGCAGCAGTCACGGTCATCGTGCCCGTGATCGGTGTCATCATCGCCATCGTATTATTTTCATTAGGATTCGGTATTTGATTTGATAGTTAGGGAGGAAACAACATGGTAAAAGATAAAGTATTGTTCATCACAGGCGCTGCGCAAGGAATAGGCTTCGAGATTTCTAAAGCATTCTCAGATGCAGGTGCACATGTCGTGTTAACGGATTTGAATGAAGAAAAAGTAAAAGAAGCGGCCGCTACATTAGGTAGTAGCGCAATCGGTCTAAAATGTGATGTGACGAAGGAAGAGGATATTCAGCAAGCCATCGATGAAGCGATTGCCCACTTTGGACGAATCGATATTCTTATTAACAATGCGGGGATGCAACACGTGTCGATGCTAGAAGATTTTCCAACTGAGAAGTTCGAACTTCTCGTCAAAATTATGCTAACTGCACCATTCATCACAACTAAGCTGGTGCTCCCGCATATGAAAAAACAACAATTCGGCCGAATTCTAAACATGGCTTCTATTAACGGACTCATTGGATTTGCAGGGAAAGCAGCGTATAACTCGTCAAAGCATGGTGTTATTGGCTTAACGAAAGTGGCAGCGCTAGAAACTGCTTCAGACGGCATCACAGTCAACGCCATTTGTCCAGGTTATGTTGACACACCACTTGTGCGCAATCAGTTTGAAGACTTAGCTAACGTACGTGGCGTAGCGATGGAAGCGGTGTTGGAAGAAATCATTTATCCGTTAGTGCCCCAAAAGCGTTTGCTTGATGTGAAGGAAGTGGCAGATCTCGCGCTGTACCTATCGAGTGAAAGTGCGAAAGGGATTACAGGGCAGGCAATTGTTTTGGATGGTGGGTATACAGTGCAGTAGGTTTTAGATGACGTAGAAGAATAATTAGTAACCCCTCGTGCTTGTACGAGGGGTTTTTCTTTTTAACTAAGGCAATAGGAGTTCGAGTGATACTATGCAGTACAGATATGTGATTGAATCGCGCTATAGAGCCGCTGTACTGCGCTATTCTTTTGATGGACCGCGCTATTCTTCTGACGGACCGCGCTATTCTTCTGACGGACCGCGCCAATCTGCTGACGGACCGCGCCAATCTGCTGACGGACCGCGCCAAAGTTCCGAATAACCGCGCCAATCTGCTGACGGACCGCGCCAATCTGCTGACGGACCGCGCCAAAGTTCCGAATAACCGCGCCAATCTCCTGACGGACCGCGCCATTCTTCTGACAAACCGCGCCATAGTCTCGAATAACCGCGCCATTACCCTGACGGACCGCGCGAAAGCACCGGACAACCGCGCCATCCAGCAATCCACCCCAGCTAAATATATTGAAGACTAACAAAAAAAGCCCTCAAACCGACGACAAGTCGATTTGAGAACTGTACATATCTTTAGTTGACTCCACATCACATCTTATAAAACGCTCAACTCGGAATCCTTCATATCACTTATGAACATACAGCCAGGTGAATGTGTGATCATAATGGAAGGCTTACTTTCCATCGCGACCGCTTGAGGCGTCACGCCACACGCCCAAAACACAGGTATCTCTCCTTCGTTAATAGTCACGGATTCCCCGAAATCTGGTTTTGATATGTCATCAATTCCAATCAAACTCGGATCCCCCAGATGGATAGGCGCGCCATGTACAGCTGGGAAGCGTGTAGTAATCTGAATCGCCCGAATGGCATCTTGAGCCGTCATCGGTCGCATGCTCACTACTGTCGGCCCTTGAAAAATTCCTGCTTGATTACAGGCAATATCCGTCTTATACATCGGCACATTACGATTTTCTTCTATATGCCTAATAGGAATTCCATTGTCTAGCAAGGGCGCTTCAAACGTGAAACTACAACCAAGTAAAAAGCCCACCATATCGTCTTCCCAGTAGTCTGTAATATCCTTCACTTCTTCCGTCAACACACCGTCTTTATAGATGCGGTAACTCGGCAGCTCACTGCGTAGATCTGCTTTTTCTGCAAGTCTACTAGGACGATACGAGCCAGGTTCTGTCACATCCAATAATGGGCAGGACTTAGGATTACGCTGGCAAAACAGCAGGAAATCTAGCGCATGCTCTTGTTTCAATATGACCAAATTCGCTTGCGTGAACCCTTTGGACATGCCCGAAGTCTGTCCAGTGATTTTTTGTTGACGGATCAACTTCCTGACTTCTGCCGCTTTCATGGAACTATAATCTTTCATCAATAAAACCTCCTATCCATCAACTAAATAGTAATGGAATCTGTTCGATCAACGTCATGACACTCAACACACCCATAACTACGACGACGATTGCGCCACCAATAGTCAACCACAATGGATGCTTGTATTCACCGACAATATTCTTCTTATAAGCAGCTATCAGCAATGTTCCGAGCGCAAGTGGCAAAATTAATGCGTTCAATGCACCAACTAACAACAAAATAGTAACCGGTTTTCCGACGAATGCGAACGTCGAAGTCGATATGACGATGAATAAAATAATAATCCAGTTATGATACTTTTCGATGAGCGGGTGGAATGATCGGATGAATGAAACCGATGTATAGGCTGCACCGACAACAGATGTGATCGCCGCTACCCACATGATTACCCCAAACAGTCTTAAACCAATTTCCCCGGCGCCAAGCTGGAACACTGATGCCGGTGGATTTTCTGGATCGATTTGCAATCCTTGCGCAACGATGCCGAGTACTGCAAGAAATAAGGCTACTCGAATGATTCCAGTAACGACGATCCCTGTCACTGAACTCCTAGTGACCAATGGTACGGATTCAATTCCTTTGATTCCAGCATCCAATAAACGGTGTCCACCAGCGAACGTGATATAGCCACCGACTGTACCGCCAACTAGCGTCACAATCGCGAAGAAGCTAATCTCTGAAGGATTAAATGTCCTAACGATCGCCTCTCCGACTGGCGGTGATGTTTTGAATGCGACGAATACGACCAATAGAATCATAATTACCCCGGCAACAGCCACTACTTTGTCCATCACCTTGCCGGCCTCTTTCACTAGGAAAATGAGAATCGCAAATACCGCACTGATAATCGCACCCATAATTGGATCGATACCAATCATTGCGTTAAGTCCTAACCCTGCTCCCGCAACGTTTCCGATGTTGAATGCGAGACCCCCTGCAACAATAAGGAACGCCAGCACAAAGCCTAGACCCGGAAGAACTTTATTGGCAATTTCCTGCCCCCGTAATCCAGAAACAGCGATGACTCTCCAAATATTCATCTGTGCAAAGACATCTAGAATTAATGAAATTAAAATGACAAAACCAAAACTCGCGGCTAATTGCTCCGTGAAAACCGTTGTCTGTGTAAGAAAGCCCGGTCCGACAGATGACGTAGCCATTAAGAACGCGGCACCGAGCAATACGCCGCGAGTTACTTTTTTCTGTTGCTGATCTTGAGCCAGCCCTAATTTTTCCTCTTTCATAGAGAATCCTCCCTACCAGAAATAGCAGCAACGACAATCTGTTCCTCGTTCAGCCGATCAGTAATGTATTTCGCAAACTCAACTGCATGCTCTCCATCTCCATGAATACAGATTGTATCTGCTTGAAGAGCGACTTCCGTGTTTTGCTGTGAAATGACTTTTCCTTCCTTCACCATTTGGATGACTTGTTCTGCAGACTTTTCCTGATCTGTAATCATCGCATCTTCTTGGGAACGCGATGTCAGCATGCCATTTGATTGATACGTACGATCAGCAAACACCTCATGAGCTGTTACTAATCCAATTTCTTCTCCTGCTCTAGTCAATTCACTGTCAGCAAGACCGAACAACACGAGTGAAGGAGATACATCATAGACTGCCTGTGCAATAGCTTGCGCGAGTTCTTTATCTCTAGATGCCATTTGGTACAGCGCGCCATGTGGTTTTACGTGCTGCATCGGTTCGTTATGTACTGCTAAAAATGCTTGCAGTGCACCGATTTGATATACTACCATGTCATATGCTTCTTGAGGCGTGATATTCATATCTCTACGTCCAAAGCCGACCAAATCAGGCAATCCCGGGTGTGCACCAATTCGAACACCATTATCAATCGCAAGCTTCACTGTTTTTCTCATCACCGATGGATCACCTGCGTGGAAGCCACAAGCCACATTGGCAGATGTGACGTATTTTAATATTTCCTCTTGCTCCCCTAACGTATACCGGCCAAAGCTTTCCCCTAAATCACTATTTAAATCTACCTGTACCATACAAATGACCTCCCTATAATTTTTCAAAGTATATAAGTAAGCGTTTGCAAACCTTCTAGTTTCATAATTCGAAACCTAGGTTCTGAACTTGAAACCAAGTTTATCACAAAACTCTTTCGTTGAATAGATTATTGTCGAAACATATCAAGTATTTTTATTTACTAGTTAATAAGCTTGTAATTTCACTTTAGCTATTTATAATGGAATTATGATTCATTTAACAGAATTAAGGTTTCGAATTTCAGAACCTAAAGGAGTTGTTGTTATGAATAAGAAAAAAGCTCTTACTATAAAAGCACTTGGAGATTCAGCCATCATGATAAAATTAGGTGAAGGCATCGATCCGTTAATTCATCAACAAGTAAAAAATCTCTCATTCCTATTGAATGAGCAGCCATTTGACGGTTTTATAGAATCCGTCCCCGCTTATAATAATTTAACGGTGTATTATTCACCATATAAAGTCCACCAATCGAAAATAGGATTTTCCGTAACAGGGACTCCAATCGAAAAAGTGATAGACTACATGAATACATTAGCTGAAAATATTTCAGAAATACCCGTTGCTGGAGGGAATCTAGTACATATCCCTGTACTCTACGGTGGCGAATACGGCCCTGACTTGAAAATAGTAGCTGACACACATGGACTGTCAATTGAAGAGGTCATCGCGATTCACACAGAACCTGAATACCTCGTCTACATGATTGGATTCGCTCCGGGATTTCCATTCTTAGGTGGACTGGATGAGAGAATTGCCACGCCAAGAAAAATTACACCACGTACAGCCATTGCACCTGGATCCGTCGGCATTGCGGGTAAACAAACAGGCGTCTATCCATTAGAAACACCAGGTGGCTGGCAAATTATCGGACGCACGCCAATCGATTTATTCCTACCTGACATGTCACCCCCCTCCTTATTGCAAGCTGGAGATAAAATAAAATTCTGTCCGATCACATCCGAAGAATATGAACAGCAAAAGAAGGTGAACAAATGACGCTCAACGTGTTGAATCCAGGACTCCTAACAACAATGCAAGACAATGGACGATTTGGTTCACAAAAATACGGCATCATTGTAAGCGGTGCCATGGATAGCTACTCTATGCGCATTGCGAATTTGCTCGTAGGAAATGACGAAAATGAGGCTGTACTAGAAATTACGTTGTTTGGAACCACTCTCCAATTCGAGGAAGATACATTGATTTCAATTACAGGCGGAGACTTACAAACAACAATTGACGGTATATCCGTTCCTACATGGCGACCTATGATTATTAAAAAGGGGTCCATTTTAACGTTCGGTTTTGCGATCGAAGGATGCCGTGCGTATCTTGCATTAGCCGGGGGCATCCATGTTCCTTCTGCAATCGGAAGTAAAAGTACCTATATAGTGGCAGGAATCGGAGGATTTAAAGGAAGACCTTTACAGCAAGGAGATCGTATTCCACTAGGCAAACCAACAGCAACGAACGAGCGAATCTTTCAACAGACAGTGCAGTTTGGAGGCATTTCCAATTGGGCAGTCCCTTACCATTCACTCGTCAGTCTAGATTCAACACAAACAATCCGCATCATCAAAGGGACAGAATATGATCACTTCGATAACGATAGTAAAGAAGCGCTAGTACGTGAAGCTTATGTTGTTACACCACAGTCCAACCGAATGGGTTCACGACTAGAGGGCCCTTCGCTTTCCTTAACCGAAAAACTAGAACTACTCTCTGAAGGCGTAACATTTGGAACGGTTCAAATACCCCCTAACGGAAAACCGATTATTTTAATGGCAGACAGACAAACAACAGGGGGCTATCCTAAAATCGCTCAAGTCATTACCGCAGACTTAGGCAGCCTATCCCAATTAAAGCCGAATGCCAAACTATACTTTCAGCTAGTTACGCATACAAAAGCCGAAGAAGAACTTTTAGCTAAAGAACAACTCATTAATGAAATCAGAACCGGCATACAGCAGAAAACGAAATAGTAAGCGAAAAAACTTGCCACGCGATGGATTGCGTAGCAAGTTTTTCAATTAATCCACATAGCCGAGTTGCCTAGAGATTTCTAGCGCAGCTCCTTTTACTTTTGGAATGAGATTTCCTATATTGTCTTCTGAATAATTTGCTTCAATACCTGCTATGCTAATGCCTGCAACGACTTCACCGCTAAAATCGTATATCGGTGCAGCAATGGAAGAGGTGAAATTTTCTAGTTCAGAATGACTGATTGTATAGCCATTCTTTCTAGCATCTTGAATCGAGACTAGTAGTTCGTCGCGATCTGTAATGGTTCCTTTAGCCAATTGTTTTATCTCCACAGAATCTAAATACTTCTCGATTTCATTATCCGTTAGATGAGACAAAATGACGCGCGAACAAGCACCCGCATATAAAGGGCTATTCCTTCCAACCGCTGTGTAAAGTCGAACTTTTTGATAGGTATCGATTTTTTCGATATAGATCGCTGCGTCTCCCTGTTGAACAATTAAATTAATCGCTTCTTTCACATCATAATGAAGCGCCTCCATAATCGGATAGGCAATCTTACGTATATCTAGCCGCTTCGATACGAGGTTACCATATTTCAAAAACAACAGACCCAACCGATATTTCGAATCCGCTCCTTTTTCTAAGAACATCATCTCTTCTAAAGAAGTCAACATTCGATAGACCGAAGACTTCGGAATGCCTGAGAGTTCAATGATTTCTTGAAATGTAAGAGCGGGATGGTCAATAAATAGATTTAAGATGTCCAAAGAACGGACGACTGTTTTATTTTTTGTACTCATGTTGGCTCCTTTCCATTAGACGATAGTTTATGTAGATTCTATGGACGAGTATACCATCATTACTATGCCTGTGCATCACACTAATCATTTAGCGCATCTGTCTGCTACAACCGCGCCAATGTGCTACCTAACCGCGCCATTCAACCGATGAACAGCGCCAATGTGCTACCTGACCGCGCTATTACACCGACGAACAGCGCCAATGTATTACCTAATCGCGCCAATCAACTGACGAACCGCGCCAAGGGGCTACCTGACCGCGCCATTCAACCGATGACACTGTTAAACTACCACTATAATCCCACCTAGTATTCCAATACATAACCTTCGTGTCGTTTCCCATGTTATACTAATAGCAACTGTTATAAAAGGAGTCCTTCTTAATGTCATATGAATTACTAGTATTCGATCTAGACGATACATTATTCGATTTTGCTGAGACAGAAAAGCATGCGCTCGGCAATACATTTACAAGCTTTGGATTACCGAACGGCTTGGCTGCATATCGTGACAGCTACCGCGCCATCAGCTCCGTCATCTGGGACGACCTCGAACAGGGACGCATTACGCTGGAAGAGTTGAAAGTGGAACGCTTCCGTCAATTATTCGCACAGCACGAACTGCCAATTGACGCGTCACGTTTCGGAGAGCTGTACATCGAAAACCTAGGCCGCGAATCACATTTGATCGACGGTGTGGAAGAGATGCTTTCGGGTCTGGCGGATTACCGGCTAGCCATTTTAACGAACGGCTTCACACGAGCCCAACACGCACGCATCGCTGGCTCACCGCTACGCGATACATTCGAAGCCATCATCGCTTCGGAAGAAACCGGCTTCAAAAAACCACAGCCTGAAATTTTCGACTATGCGTTTAAACAACTCGGCATCACGGACCCTTCCCGTGTGCTAATGATTGGCGATTCTTTAACATCGGATATACAAGGCGGCATGAATGCTGGAATTGATACTTGCTGGTTTAATCCTCACCGCCACCCAAATAACACAGCGGTTCAACCAACGTTTGAAATTCATTCTTGGGCAGAGTTCCGTGTTGGACGCCAGGCGGTTAATAGTAACTGATTAGATGTTTCGGTGAAGTTAAATAGATAAACGTAAACCCTCCGACACTCTGACGGAGGGTTTGTTCTATTCACTAAAAATGCAGTTACTCATGCCCATACACACGATAATACTTATCTAAATTCTCGATTAGGCGCCCTGTCCGCTTCGCTGTATACTCTTCAAACGAAGAATCTTCCTTTTCTTTAACGAGTGACCATAACGACCAGAGAAAGTCTGACTTCAGCTTTTGTAAATCAAGTGACTTTTTCGAAGAAGCTGGCAAACCGTAATAATCAAGTAACATTTGCTCTTGCTCCTCACTTAACTCACGTTCCAAAACAAACGCCGCCAAATCCCACTCTGGCAAATAATTCGCACTGTACTCCCAGTCGATCAACAGCAACTGCTTGGCATCATTTTGAATAAAATTAGTCGTCACCGAATCTATATGACACGGCACATAGTCCTGCCGCTCCCCTTGCATCAACTTCCTCACCCGCTCCTCCAACAACACATAGGACGAAGGGATTTCAGTTAACGCAGCTTTATACTTCTCAACCTCTTCCCAATAATTAAAACGATTAATAAATTCCCTTTTCGACGAATGAAGCGTAGACAACACACCCGCAACTTTCTCCAAATATTCCGCAGTCGCAATCAGATCCCGCGTTAAATGAGCCGCTGCGTCGTAATACGGAGTCATTTTAATACCTTCATCGGTAAACACCACATTGCCGACTGTCACCCCAATTTCAGCCGCAATTTGCTGGTTTGCTTTTTCATTTTGGCGGTTAATAATGTCTTCAAACTCATGCGCCGGGAAACGTAAGACGTATTTTTTCCCTTTGTGTGCAACGAGGAAGTTTAGGTTGGTAAGACCGCCAAGTCTTTTGATATATGTTAGTTCTTCGATTAGAAACACTTTTTTCGCACCTCTATTTTTCATATTATTGAATATATTTAATTGTTCTATAACTTTCTCCATTATACCTTAGTATTGTTTATAGCATACTAAAAATATAGGAAACGGTAGCTAATAGGCACGGTTCCAGAACATACTGCTGGAACGCGCCATTGTTTCGGTAAAGCAAATTCTATAAACGTAACCCCTCCGACATGGCGACGGAGGGGTTGTTCAATTATTTATTTCGCTAACGTCCAGCGTCATACAGTTAATCAGTTGCCGCTTCAATAAAGCGATCAAATAACTTAAGCGTAACAAGTTCCTGTCCACCCACCAATGCCTCAGGATGCCATTGAACCCCTACTACAAAACGATGCGCTGTACTTTCCAACGCCTCAATCACACCATCCTTCGCCACCGCTGTAACAACAAGTGGTGATTTAACTTCTTTCACCGCTTGATGATGCAAAGAATTCACACGCATTTCCAAAGTCCCAGCGATTTGTGCAAGTTTGCTATCCGGTACAATATCAACAGAATGAGTCGCAAACCTCAAATCTGTCACTTGAAGATGCTGAAGTAAATTACCTGACAACTGCGCATAAATATCCTGATAAATCGTTCCACCGAATGCGACATTCAACAGCTGATGACCACGACATATCCCAAGAACGGGTTTATCCTGATCTATCATACCCTTGACCAGCGCGATTTCCATCTCATCCCGCCCTGGTATGACCTTCCCAAGCTTCTGATGCGGCTCTTCACCATACAAAAAGGGATCCACATCGTCTCCCCCAATCAACAGCAAACCATCCAAACGACTGCAAATCTCCCCGATTCCGTCCATTCCTATAGGTAAGACGAACGGTACGCCACCAGCTCGTCGAATCGCTCGAATGTATCTGGAATGGACTAGCGTACCTCCGTTCCTATCTACATCTGACGTAACCCCAATTAACGGCTTCATCCACTTCCCTCTCCTTTTGATAATACTCTAGCTGTATTTAAAACTAAGATGCTCAGCAGCGACAAGTAGCTAGCACACAATGTATAATATGAACAAACATTCTTGTAGGTGGTGTAACACTATGGAAGGATACTATATAGTATATTATCGGATTTGTGGAAAGTTACTTGGGGATGGCTGTATAACTCACTTAGTTAAATAATTTTCTACTGATTTAATAGCAGCCTGATGCTCCTGCATTTGTTTATTAAGTTGGTTACGCTCTTGTGCAGACAGACGATGATCCGTTGCATACGTAGCGATATCTTTCATTTTATGCAGTCTATTTTCAATCTCTTCAAGTATTCGGTCCTGTTGCTTAACCTTTTCTAATTGTTCTTTGAGAAGTTCTATTTCCCCTTCAGCGTTAGTATTCATCTGGCATCGCCCCTTAGATTTATTGCTAGTACACTTTCATTTGTATATAATATAGAACCCCAAAAAGAGACTTCCCTAGAGAAGTCCCTTTTTGATATATAAAGGGTCCTATTAACGTAGTAGTTGTAGAACGCCTTGCGGTTGCTGATTAGCTTGCTCGCTGCTATGTCTTTCGATCATAGGATAGACTATATCTTCACCCTTCGATTCCTCGATAGGGGCTGGGCGCTTCGGACGTGTTGCTTGTCCTACGGATTTCATCGTCATTGCAGCTAGTGCCTTAGACGGTATATCCTAGTCGTTGAACGTTCCCCACGGTTTCCCGACAGGGGCTTCGCTGCTGATTGTCCAATCTCTTCTTTTTCAAACCTTCGCGTTTACCGTTTCCAGTTCCGCTGTGGCAGAAGAGCTCTAAGGAGGTTCCAGCAATTCACCCAGTTATGATCTAACCCGTTACCAAGTTAGACGCCCGTTCACAACATTACCGAAGAAGTTGTAATACTCCTTGTGGGGTTTGCTGCGCTTGAGCCAACATTGCTTGTGCCGCTTGTGAAAGGATTGAATTCTTCGTTTGTTCCATCATTTCTTTCGCCATCGTGCGAAACATTTACTTTCATAAATGACTAGACTATATCTTCACCCTCTAATCTCTTAGTAGGGGTCGGGCGCTTCGGATTCACAATGCTGATGGACATTGTTTCACCTATGGATTTCATCATCTTAGCAAGGCGTTAGATGGTCTATCCTAGTCGTTGAACGTTCTCCACTCTTTCGAGACAGGAGCTTCGCTGCTGATTGCCCAATCTTTTCTTTTTTCAAACCATCACGCTTGTCGTTTCCAACTACGTTGTGGCAAGAAAAGCTCTAAGGACTTTCCAGCAATTCACCCGATCATACTCACTAGCCGTTACCAGCTAGGACGACTGTGCTTGTCACTGCTTAAGCAGCTAAAGCATAATCAACGTCACGGATACGAGATTCCGCAGCAGTTAGGTTTTCAGAAGATGTGTTTAAGTTGTTGATTGTGTGCTCAAGACGGTTTTGAACAGCACCTAGTTTTGAACGTTCAGATGAAACTGTTTTAATTGCTTTATCTAAACTTTCAAGGGCATTTGAAGCACCTGCTTGAGAAGAAACATCAATTCCAGCAATACCTAAAGCAGCTGAACGCATATCGTTAACACCCAAAGTGATAGTTTGTCCTTTGTTAGCACCAATTTGGAATGTCATTCCACCGTTACCAGAAGCATCTGTTTGAGCTTGGCTTAAACCTAAATCTTTAACAGATGTACTCCCTGGTGTGTCTAAGAACTTGACTGGTCCAGATTCGCTATTAATTTCAAATTTACCATCTTCAGTTGCCTTTACAACAACGTCTTTAATAAATCCCGCATCTGCGGAGGTAGTTGCACCTGAAGTTAAGTTCGCTGCAGCGATTGCTGTGTTTAAATCTGTTTGTAACTGTGTTGCTACATCTGACATATCTTCACCATTAGCGTAAGCTCCAGTTCCACCTGCAGTAACTTCCATAGTTACTCCGTTTATATCCATTTTAAATGTAGAAGCATCAGCAATAGTTGTTCCATTATAAGTACTAGTTCCAGCAGTACCAGTTGCAGTTGCAGTCATAGTATTTAATAGACCACCTCCATCATCAACTTTGGATTTTGTGCCAGTAGTACCACTTTCAATAACTAAATTAGTCCCATCACTGTAAGCATTAACGTGTGCAACATTTAAACCAGAAGCATCTATAGCTTCATTAATCTTTTGTCCAATTAATTCAGCAGCTGCTTGCTTAGTATTGGCATCAGTAGCTGCATTTTTAAGGATGTTTTGTTCTTCACTTGTCAGGTCCTGCCAATCGACATCTATAGATGCACCATCTACAGTAATTGTTTCTTTTGTAAATGCTGATGCATTTGTTATTGCTCCAGATAATTTTCCAGCAGTTTGCGTTGCTACTATTGCTCCAGATGTTGTATTTTGTCCAACAGTTGCCCCACCTGCAGATTTTAAATTACCACTTAATAACTTTTGCGTATTGAATTCAGTAGTATTACCAATTCGGTCAACTTCTTCTTTTAACTGCTTAACTTCATCTTGAATCGCTTTACGGTCGTCATTAGTAATTGTACCGTTAGATGATTGTGTTGCCAATTCACGCATACGTTGTAGAATATCATGTGTTTCATTTAAAGCACCCTCAGCAGTTGCAATCATAGAAATACCATCTTGAGCATTAGCTGAAGCTTGATCCAAACCACGAATCTGACTACGCATTTTCTCAGAGATTGCTAAACCCGCTGCATCGTCCCCGGCTTTGTTAATACGAAGACCTGAAGCCAATTTCTCCATTGATTTACTTTGTGCACCAAATGCACTGCTCAACTGACGGTGCGTGTTCAGCGCTGTAATATTGTGATTAATAATCATGTTAATTTCCTCCTTGAGTGTTTGTTAGGTTCACGTCCATGTGACCCTTATTTTTTGTGGCGGTGTCTAAAGCCGGCCGAACTCTCTCTACCGCTTACACTATTACTATCGGACAGGTTACTAGAGTCTTTAGTGTTTTTTAAATGTTTTTTTGCCCACTATGTACATGTGAAGAAGTTGTGGCACCCTAGTTACTGTTCAATCTTTTGCTTTAGACAGCCAGTTGATGTCTAGTGCTAGTGCTTCGGTGTTCGATTCTGTGATGGATTGGACGAGTTCGCCTCTTAAGATGTCGACAGATTTTGGTGCTTCGATGCCTATTCGGACGGTGTCGCCTTTGACTTCTAGAATCTTTACTTCTATATTGTCTGCAATTTTGATAGTTTCGCCTACTTTACGTGAGAGCACTAGCATATTATTTCACCTCTTTGGCAATTGGATGTTTGATTGCATAGCGATTGTCATTCAGAATCATTTGTTTCGCTTTTCTATTTTCTATATGGAAAAGTAATGGCGCTTGTAAGTTAATGGTGGAATCCTCTAAAGATTCTTTGATACATACGATACCAAGCACCATTAAATCTTCTTGTTTTTCTATTTCAAGCAAATCAATTGTTGGATCATCGATTGTGAAATCATATCTATCGACCAGGTTATAAGGACTCGCTACAACGAATGCGATGCCTGCTTGTTTTGTTGATTGCAGTATTTGTAAGTCTAAGTTCTCGCCAATTGGCAGCAAAACAAATTCCTTTTCGTCTTCAAAACCCGGAAGTCCTTTCGGGAAATGCCATGCTTTTGATAAATCGACTTCCACTTTATCGTGGAATTTCGTTTCAATTTCTTTTACTGTATTCACCATCTATCACTCTCTCCTTCTCTTGTATCTTAACCAAAGGCAGTATGGACCATTGGGCAAAATAAAAAGAACGGTCGCTCACCGTCCTTTTCTAAACTTTCCAGTCAATATCAATCGATCCATACTGCTCCATTACAACATTAACTTTTCCAGGCGTGTAATGATGGATTGGTTTGTTTATTTTCGATTCCACTATTGGTTTCTGTGGGGTTACATTGATGTCTAGGGATCCGGCGGTAATGTCTATTTTAACTTTTGTGGGGTCGCCAACGAACTTTACTTGTAGTTCTGCCATCGGTCGATCGGTACTTTGTTTGATGATATCCGCAATCGTTGAACCATTTTCGATTTTCAACAGTTGCTGACCTTCTTGCGCCCGACGGACAGTTCCTTCTTGTACTTTCTGCTTACTATATTGTGCAATTTCAGCTGTGCGGCGGGATGCGCTTTTCAAATCTACATCCGCACGATTTTCTGTTGTGTCGAGTGATAGTTGCGGGCGTGTGGTAGACATTTCAAGAATTGCCGCTGGTTGCTCTAGGCTCAACGTTGCCCTCGGTTGCTCGATTTCTTGAATTGGTCTAGTCACTTGCAATCCTATTTTTGCTGGTGTGGTCTGAATTTGAAGTTGCGGAATGTTCACGACGGTCACCTACCTTACTTTTTACCGCAAGAAGTCGACTAACGAAGGCTGGATAATACGTGCCCCGACCGATAATGTCGCACGATGGATGGACTCTGATGTAATTAAATCCGTTATCGTTTTTTCATAATCAATGTCTTCGTTTTCGGAACGTTGCTTTTTCGCAGCACCTTCTTGCATTACAAGACGATTATGCATGAGTTCTGCACGATTGGAACGAGCACCGACTTCAGCACGGTTTTGTAGGACATCACCCATTAATCCATCAATTCCTTCAATAGCTGTTCCAAAATCGAAACTTTCGCCTTCGTTTTGTATTTTAGTAAATAAGTCATTGATATCATTGAACATTTTGGATGCATTTGTACTAACTTTTAATTCTACTCCATCATATACTTCAATGTATACATTCTCTTTAAAAGATTGACCTGTTTCATAAGTCTTTGAAGTTTTATTGTATAGCGGTTGATCGGTCATCTTCCCGCTGAATATATACTTATCTCCAACTTTAGTATTTGCTAGTTCTTGGAGTTGCTCTTGCAATTGCCCTAGTTCAACTCTAATCATATCACGGTCACTTTCCGTCATCGCCCCAGTATTGGCTGCATTCGTGGACAGTTCTCTTGCTCTATGCAAGATTTGTCCAACAACATCTAGCGCATCATCAGAACTATCGAGCCAGTTATTGACTTCACCTAAGTTTTTCTGGAACTGTTCGACTCTTGCTACTTGCATGCCGAAGCCAAGACCCTTCATGACGACGACTGGATCATCAGATGGACGGTTAACCTTTTTCCCCGTGTTTAATTGTTCTTGAAGTTTCCCCATTTTCATATAGCTACCTGACAAGTTACGCAGCATATTTTGTGAAAGCATGGATTGTGTTACGCGCATGGAAATTCCTCCTTAATTATCTGCCGGATAGACCCATTCCGTTGACGATTTTATCGATAGCTTCATCCATTACCGTGATCATACGAGCGGATGCGTTATATGCTTGCTGAAAACGGATCATATCAGTCATTTCTTCATCTAATGAGACGGAAATGATAGAATCGCGTCGATTGGAAATCGCCAATAGAAGTGTGCCTGTGTTATCCGTCATTTTCACAGCTTGCTGGCCTGCTACACCAAGTTCTCCGATTGCTTGTGAGTAGTAAGTTTGGAGGCTTGAACCACCTAACCCAGGTAACTTTTTAAATAGTGCATCCGCTAGTTTTTTAGCATTCCCACCATTCCCAACTTCTGGACCACTTTCGGGTTCAGAAGTCGAAGCCGCTACTTTATTTGGATTTTTTATCAGAATATCATTTATACCAATTGAGCTGGCAGTTATGGTTCCTCCAGTCTTAGCTATGAAGAAATCTTTTCCTTGCTGCCCTTGTAAATCAGTTCCAGACGTATGAATTTTATTGAATACCGTAGCAAATTCTGCCGCCATTTTATCGATCTTTACTAACATATCTGTATACAGACCTTTAGGGGTACCAGCATCTACATAACCATATGATTCAACATGGGAACTCAGTTCTCCGTCTTTGACCATATTGCCTACTGGTAAATTCCCATCCCCCCTATTCGTTGCTGGTGGTCCATTGAATGTGAATCCCGTAATGTGCTCCGGAAGATTTCCATCCGTGTCTTTACCATCTACTGTAAGGGTAGAGTATTCCAATTTCTGCAGCACCGTGATTGGCGCACCCGTTGTCTTAATTTGAATCGTCACTGTACCTTCAGAAAAGGCTAAAGCACGTCCACCTGTTTTTTCATAACTGACTTCAATGGGCAAGTGCGTTGCTAGTTTATCTAGCAGTCCGTCGCGCGCATCATAAAGATCGTTTGGCAAAAATCCATTCGGTTCCACGTCTGCAATTTGACGGTTCAGTTCACTAATTTGCTTTAACGTAGTGTTAATATCATTTGCGCTAAAATCTATTTCAACCGCGTAATTGTTTCTAATTTCGGATAGTAATTTATGAACATAGTTGAAAGAGTCGGATATCTCCACACCACGTTCCACTACAACTGCACGCGCCCCACCATTTTCCGGATTCGTCGCGAGTGTTTGTAAGGATTGCCAGAAGTCGCTAATTGATTGCTGTAAGCCGTATTCAGAAGGCTCTCCAAGCACATCTTCCATATGTGCAATGGCCTTTGAACGCGATTCCCAGTAACCAAGCTTATTAGCTTCGCCGCGGTATTGATAATCGACAAATGAATCACGAATCCGTTGAATGGACCCTGCTTCCACACCTGTTCCTAAAAATCCCGGTTGAGTCCCAGCGTTCAATCCTATCCCTGGAAAGCCGGACGTTGCCTGCATATTGACACGTTGGCGCGTGTAACCCGGTGTATTGGCATTCGCGATATTATGCCCTGTCGTATAAAGAGCGGATTGCTGTGTATACAATCCGCGTTTGCTAGTTTCTAATCCCATGAATGTCGAGCGCATAGTGTGGCCTCCTTAGGCTTGGGAGTCGAATGAAGAGAGCTTTGGCTTAGCTCCTGGCGACTGCCCTCGTACTTCGTTTTTCGTGTAGTTGACGTTTTCCGGACGCGGACGGATCATGTCCAGCGATAGATTCACAAATTGAAGCGATTGATAGGTCATTTGTTGGTTGAGTTCGTTCTGCCGTTTCAACTCATGAATCGCATGCAGGAGACGTTCCCTCGCCTCTGCCAACGGTTCTTTGTCCGGTTCGTTTGCTAGCTCAATTAGTTGTGTCATCGTTGGTTCGGCAAGTACTGAACTTCCTTGTTCAGTTATATACTGCTTTACCGCGTGCACGCGTTTTTGATCCATTTGCACAATAGCCGCCAAGTGGGCTTGCTCCTCTTTCAACAGTTGGTCAATCCCGTCGATATCTCCGCTTTTCAGCAGTTCGGTCTTGTCGTTGGACAGACGGAGCAAGCTCTTATGCAGTTTTTCTAGGTGATTAAGCATTGTCAAAATTGATTCAATGGACATTAATATTCCTACTTTCTATAATTACTTATTGAAATACGACAGCATATTCGAAGCGAGTGTTTTCGCGTCTACTTGATATTCACCGGACTGCACTTGCGCTTTTAGTTGCTGCACGCGTTGTTGACGTTCTGTCTCAACTGAAGATGCCGCTAATAACTGTTTCGCTTCCGATGAAATTTCTAGCTTGTCAGTTTTCATTTCATACGACTGCTTCGTTTGATCGACTTTCATTTGTTGATTGCGGTACGGGTTAACTAGCGGTGTCTTGAATCCTCCTACTTTCATCAGTCTCGCTCCTTTCATAAAAAGGCCTATTGATAAGTTCTATACTTTATTTCGGCAGATTTCAAGAGATATTTAGAGTCTTTGGCAAGAAAAAAACGAGCAGGACATACTGCTCATTTTACTTCCACTCATTTAGATTTTTTTTGTGTATAGTATGCGCCACGTTCTGCCGCTGCTAACGCTTCACGTAATTCCATTGCAGCATCATGCATATTGAGTTCATGCTTGATTTCTTCCGTACATGTATCACATAGTTTTCCAGTAGTCGTGAGCGCTCCACATTTGTCGCATGGATAGCCAAGGTTTGGAAATATCGTGGTTTGTAGTCTACCTTTACGTACCCATTCATGTAGAAGGCTTTCTGTGACCCCTGTTACTTCAACAATTCGCTCGATATTCGCTGCACGATTTTCACGCTTGCGTAAAAAATGGTAGACTTCTTCATATTTTTTTTCTTCATCGGCTGTACAGGTAGTACATATATCCCTAAACCCGGTAAAACTAAAAATATTTCCACATGTCGGACAAATTCTTATTTCCGCCATTACAATCACTTCTCTCTTTTAGATCTGAATAACGTTACAGCTTCCACACGCCTAGCGCCTTTACTTTTAAGCGCGCGTGCGGCATGACGCAAAGTAGTGCCCGTCGTGTAAATATCATCGACGAGTATAAAAACTATCTCCTTATTTGGTATATCGTCTATCACTTCAAATAGTTCAGTCATCTCGAGACGTTGTGCGCGTGTTTTTTCACCCATTACTGATTCCGTCGTCTTTTGTAAGTAGCTTTGATACGAAATATTTGCGGCTTTTAGTAAGGCCTCCACTTGCGCGAACGTGCGATTCCTTTTATTTATAGGGTGCATCGGAATAGGTACAATCATCTTTTTCGGATCGTTTAATAGTATTCGTAACTCGCTTGCGAACACGGTAGCGAGTGCGATATCTTGTAAAAATTTGAATTGATGCAAGTAGTCGCGTGCTTGTTCATTATATGCATACAGCGAATGAACAGAATCGAGTATTTCATCCTCTTCTACGCTGTCGATTCGCTCGAACAGGTCAAAGCACGCTGTACAGATTGATTGCATTTTTGCGATTCCTAGCAATTGTTGCCAAGTCGGTTGATTGTCTAGTCGTTTGTCGCAAAGTAGGCAGTTCATAGCTGTACCTCTGTTTTATTCAGCTTACGGATTTCATTTTTCGCTTCGTCCATTGCGCTTGTAATGCCTTGATGGAATAATACGAAGTCACCTGAAGTATTCGGTACGGAACGCCCTACCCTGCCACCGATTTGGATCAATGCACCTTTGTTGAAGATCGTTTGTTCTGCCCCGACGACTGCCACTTGTACGTTCGGTATCGTAATTCCACGCTCGAGAATGGTCGTAGTTAACAGACCAGGAATTACTTTATCCCGAAGCAATTGTACACGTTCTTTACGATTTTCATGTTCGGCATGGACCGCACAAATTCTTTCATCTAGTTGTTGAAAGAGAGTTTCCGCTAGTTCCATTAATTCAATCTGATGAAAGAATATGAGGAACGGTTGCTGTTTATCTAAACGTTCTTTCGTCCAGCCTAGCAATTTTTTCGGGATTTTCTTCTTTTTCAGCTGTTTCTCATAGTTCCATAGTGGGATGTTACGAGGTTCAGGTAATGGTTGTCCGTGATAACGCCTTGCGAGTATGGAGATATTGCCTTGCTTTTTATTCATCGCAAGTAGCTGAGCGGAAGGTGTGGCGGTGACGAAATGAATTGGGCCATTCGGTTTAACCGCTTTCTTTACGGCTTGCTGTAGTGTTTCATCCGCTGTATACGGAAAGGCATCTGCTTCGTCTACGAAAATCGCATCAAATGCTTGGTGAAACCGATACAGTTGATGCGTAGTCGCTAAAATTAATTGCGCATCAAAACGCTCTACTTCGGCACCCCCGTACAATGCTTCGACTACTGTATCCGGGAAGGCCGTTTTCAATCGCGGCAGTAACTCCAAAATGACATCTACTCTGGGTGCGGCTAGACAGACTCGTTTGCCTTCATTTAATAAGTAATGGATTGGCTGAAACAACATTTCTGTCTTGCCAGAACCGCACACCGCATAAAGTAAGTGCGGGATGCCTTGTTTTGTGCTGTCGAGTAATTCATTTGTTGCCTTTTGTTGGGATGGTGTTAGATTCCCTTGCCAGTTCATACAGTGATTGGTTGGATAAATGGGTGTTTGTCCCGTCCAAATGAGCAGTTCTGAACAACGAGAAACACGTCCCATTTTCAAACAGTTTCTACAGTAGGCACATGTCGTTTCGCATTGCGCGCACTCGAATGTAGTAAATGTTACTTGATTCGAATTAAAACAGCGGTTACACGTATAATGCTTGCCGTGCCAAGTGGTTTTCGTTGTCACCCCTTCAATCACTTGAATCCATCCATTTTTGATGGCTGTATCGATAGATTCTGTCGGGAACGGCATGACGCGGCGCAGCCAAATACGGCCCGCTAAAAATTGTTGTAGTTCGTTGTGTTCGGCTATAGAGGATTCCTCCCTTATGTCCCGCGCCGTTTCACCCAGCCGAGACCCATGGCCCCTTCACCAAGATGGGTGCCGATGACCGGGCCAAAATGGCTAACCGTGAAATCGACGTTCGGATGTTTTTTCTCAAGTAGTTCTTTCCACTCTACTGCTTCGTTGTAGCGATTGCCGTGAATGACGACTGCGTCTAGTAACTGGTCTTTCGCATCTTCTGCTAATAAATCTGCAATGCGCTTCATCGCTTTTTTCGATGTACGGATTTTCTCAAAAGGTACGATAACTTTTTCTACAAAATGCAGGATCGGCTTTACTTGTAACAAGCCACCGACGAGAGCCTGCGCGCCTGATAAACGTCCGCCACGTTGTAGATGGGATAAGTCGTCTACCATGAAATAAGCTTTCATCGTTTTCTTCATTTCTTCTAACTCTTCAAGTATTGCGTGCGGAGCGACACCTTCGTTCGCTAGTTGCGCTGCACGGATGACGAAAAAGCCTTGGGGAAAGGCTGAAATTTCCGAGTCGAATGGCAAAATTTCGATGTCTGGTACCATTTCAATAGCTTGCATCGCGCCCATGTATGTACCACTGATGCCGCTTGAAAGGTGAATCGAAATGACGGTGTCGTAGTCTTTTGATAGGTTTTCGTATAGTGCTTGAAAGTCGCCAATGGCTGGTTGCGATGTTTTCGGTAGTGGACCTTTGCCACGTACCTTTTCATAAAATGCATCCGTTGTTAGGTCGACTTCTTCCGCGAATGATTGGCCGTCAATTGTTACGAGCAAGGGTATCGTATAAATCCCGAGCTGTGCTTTTATATCATCCGGCACATAGGCCGTGCTATCTGTCACAATCGCCGTTTTCAACATGATCAACTCCTGCCCCCTATTCTACCTGAAATCGATGGAATTGGCATCTGTGAAATCGATGCTGAACTAGTAAGTTGCACTTGTTGTCGTGTCCGGGATTTCCGTTCCGGGTGGACGCTTTTGAACTGCACCCCAAAACTTGGACACATTCAAAATGAAAAGGATGTGGTTTAAGTGGGGAAAATAGATGTGGAAGAAAAGATTCAAGCTATTAAACGATATGTTGAAGGTAAAGAAAGTCTTGGTGAGATCGCTCAATCTATCGGAATTGACAAGAGTGAAATT
>NZ_PDYM01000042.1 GCF_002743055.1 Sporosarcina sp. P13
GGAGCCGAGGTCTATGAGCGTGGAGCCGAGGTCTATGAGCGTGGAGCCGAGGTCTATGAGCGTGGAGCCGAGGTCTATGAGCGTGGAGCCGAGGTCTATGAGCGTGGAGCTGGGGTCTATGAGCGTGGGGCTGGGGTCTATGAGCGTGGGGACACGTCCTATGAGCGCACAGCTGGGGTCTATGAGCGCGGGGACAGTCCTATGAGCGAACAGCTACGGCCTATGAGTGCCTCCCCAAAAAACACAACAAAAAAACCGGTAGCTGGATTAGCTACCGGCATTCACAAACTTATTTTACTGGAACAACTGCTCCAGGCCATTCTTCTTCAATGAAATCTTGGATTTGCTTTGACGTCAATACTTCAACCAATGCTTTGATCGCATCGCTGTCTTCATTGCCTTTTTTCACCGCAATTACGTTAAGATATGGTGATTCTTGATCTTCTAATGCAATAGATTCTTCCTTTGGATTCAGGCCGGCATCAATAGCAAAGTTGGAGTTAATTAATAGCGCATCACCCTCGTCATTTTTATACAATTGAGGCATTAACGCTGCTTCGTAGTTCGCATCAAACTTCAAGTTCTTGGGATTTTCTACGATATCTTCCACTTCCGCTTTCACTTTTTCCACGCCATCAGCAAGCTTAATCAAGCCTTTTTCCTCGAGCATAGCAAGTACACGGCCGTGATCCGCAACAGAGTTACTGATTAAGATCGTTGCGCCTTCAGGAAGTTCTTCCAATGACTTATATTTCTTAGAGTAGACACCGATTGGTTCAATGTGGATTGCTCCTGCATTGACAAAATCATATCCGAAATCTGCAATTTGACTCTCTAGGTAAGGTATATGTTGGAAGTAGTTTGCATCTAGTGTACCTGCATCCAAATCTTTGTTTGGTAATACATAGTCTGTGTAGTCTTCAATCTTCAAATCATAGCCTTTTTCAGCTAATAACGGCTTTGCTTGTTCCAAAATCACCGCGTGTGGTGTGTTAGACGCGCCGACTGTCAATGTTGTTTTCTCGTCTTTTCCTGCATCACCATCTGCCGCCCCACTGTCCTTGCCGCTATCGTCTTTCGTTCCGCATGCTGCAAGTGCAAGCACAAGAACTGTCGCGAATAATCCGAATAAAAACTTCTTCATGTCATTTTTCTTCCTTTCCTTAATGGAATTATTTAGTTAACAGGTTTCCCTGCAAAACCTTTTATCGCTTGTCCAATCGTTTAACTAGTAAATCACCAATAAACTGAATGATAAATACGATGACCAACACTAAAATCGTCGCCATCATCGTAACATCTTCTCGACTACGCTGGAACCCTTCAAGATACGCAAGCGTCCCAAGTCCACCTGCACCAATGACCCCTGCCATTGCCGTATAGCCGACAAGCGCAATTGATGTAACCGTAATTCCAGACACGAGTGCTGGCATCGATTCAGGTAACAATACTTTGAAAATGATCGTAGATGTACGAGCACCCATCGAACGCGCGGCTTCAATAACCCCTTTATCGATTTCTTGCAATGCAATCAACACCATGCGACCGTAAAAAGGAGCGGCACCAATGATTAAAGCAGGCAATGCTGCATTCGGTCCACGCATACTCCCGAACAATAAATTAGTAAGTGGTATCAATAAAATAATTAAAATAATAAACGGAATTGAACGGAAGATATTGACGAACGCGCCTGTAAAGACATTAGTCATTTTATTCGCCCATAACTGACCGGGACTTGTTAAAAACAATAATAAACCAAGTGCAATACCAAAGACGAATGTGAAGAATGTTGAATATGCTGACATATACAGTGTTTCACCTGTCGCGACCCACATCTTTTCCCAGTTCACGTTCGGGAACCATTGCTCAATCATTCATCAGCACCTCCGTCTTTACTTCATTGGCATGCAAGAACGTAATGGCTTCTTCAATAATCGCCACATCTCCCACCAATTGCAAAACCAGTGTACCGTATGCGCCGTCGCGTGTGGTTGAAATATTCCCTTGTACGATATTGACGTCGATAGAAAATTTGCGGATCAATTCTGCAAGCACAGGTTGCTCTGTACGTTCACCGATGAATGCCAACTTGACCAACTTCCCTTGTGGCGCTTCTTCCCGCAAATGTGCTATAGCCGCGTCGGTGTCGGCTGTATCCGTCACCTGTGAAATGAAGCGCTTCGTGATGTCGGCTTGTGGAGCTTGGAAGACATCGAGTACGTTGCCCATTTCCATGACTTTCCCCGCTTCCATGACCGCCACACGATGGCAAATCTTTCGAATGACATGCATCTCATGCGTAATAAGCACAATCGTCAAGCCAAGACGTTCATTAATATCAGTCAATAAATCAAGAATCGCATTTGTTGTCTCAGGATCGAGTGCAGAAGTCGCTTCATCACAAAGCAATACTTCCGGATCATTCGCAAGTGCTCGGGCAATGCCCACTCGTTGCTTTTGGCCGCCTGATAACTGGGCAGGATAGGATTTTTCACGCCCCGTTAAGCCGACCAGATCAATTAGTTCCTTCACTTTGCGTTTACGTTCGGACTTTTTTACTCCTGCAATTTCAAGCGGGAATGCAATATTTTCTTCCACTGTGCGTGACCAAAGTAAATTAAAGTGCTGGAAAATCATACTAATCTTCTGGCGTGCATGACGTAGACCCGCTCCTGTTAGCGTCGTCATTTCTTGCCCATGGATCATAATGCTACCGGATGTTGGTTGCTCGAGACCGTTTAATAACCGGATGAGCGTACTTTTCCCTGCACCACTGTAACCGATGATGCCGAAAATTTCTCCTTCTTGGATGGCTACTGTCACATCCTCTACTGCGACAATTTCTGAACCGTTCAATTGGAATTTTTTATGAACGTTTGTTAGTTGAATCATTTTCTGCACCGCCTTTTCAAATCCATTTCATTTTGGTCATAAAAAAACCTTCCTGCAGACAAGCAGAAAGGCTGAACGTATCGAAATAAATATACGTTTACATTTCTCTCATCTGTCAAAGCTTTTTGCTCTGAGTGAATTGGCACCATTTCACGTATGTGACGGTTGCCGGGCTTCGTAGGGCACTTCCCTCCACCGCTCGTTATAAGAGTTTCGATATTCAGTTGATTGTATTACTTATACCATACTTCGGATTCTACTGTCAACTGAGCTTCTCTAGTAGATAGGGTACGGATTGGAAGGCGTAAATTTTTTCCATTGGTTGCCCTTTGCGGTGAATGAGCAAACACGGGACACTTTCTATTTCGTGATCGATTGCTACTTGTTGGACGTAATTCAAGTCCGCTTTTCCAACGGGTAAGTCGGGACGCATAGCTTCGATGACTGTTAGCATTTTTGATGCGACGTTGCATGTTCCGCACATTGGGGTATATAGATAAAAAGCGGCAATTGGTTCTGCCGCCTGCTCGCGTTTCCACGTTTCATTTGTCCAGTAATTCATTGATTCCACCTGCCAGATACTTAGAGTGTACTTTGAAATTGGCGGCGATTAGCACACTAGCCAATACTTTATTCGGTGTTGTTTCGACTTCACGGTACAAGCGATCCGTATATAAGTGCTTTGCTTCAGGATAGAGCTGCTTAAACAGCTTGCGAATGGAATCGCCCGAAGCATCGGCATCCATAAAAACGAAAAGGTCTTGGTTCTCATATGGTTCCAGTAACTCTTCGATATGGTAGGAGCTGATTGTGCCATTTGTACAAATGATATCGACCGGCTCCGCAAGAATGGGCAATAGCCTTTTGCGGTCGGAACTGCCTTCCACAATGAGTACTTTCGGATCCATCCAGTTTCCTCCTAGAGTGTAAAAAAAGCGCCGGAACGTTCCAGCGCTTTTCCTTTTTTCTTATTCGCCAGCTGTCATTTCTTCGTATTGCTCAGCTGTCATTAAAGCATCTAGTTCAGCTTCGTTTTCGATTTCCACGACGACCATCCAAGCGCCTTCGTATGGAGATTCGTTAACTAGTTCTGGGCTATCTTCTAGCTCTTCGTTCACTTCAACAACTTTACCAGTTAATGGAGCGTACAATTCAGAAACAGTTTTTACTGATTCAACGCTACCGAAAGGCTCGTCTGATTTCAATTGGTCGCCTACTTGTGGCAGTTCAACGAATACGATATCTCCTAGCTCAGACTGTGCGAAATGTGTGATCCCGATACGGTATTTACCGTCTTCTTCTTTTACCCATTCGTGCTCTTCTGAATAGCGCAATTCTTTTGGTGTGCTCATGTCTTTACCTCCAAAAATATAATAGTTTATCTTTATTCAGTTTGCCATAGTTCCTATTGAAAGACAAGAATCTATGTTCACCCCTGCCATGTTTGTGCGAATGTTTCTTCATTAAAACCAACTGTGACATTTTGCCCATCTGATACGATTGGACGTTTAATGAGCATTCCTTCAGATGCGAGCAATGCGATCTTTTCATCGTCGGTCATTTCAGGTAGTTTGTCCTTTAGCTGAAGTTCTCGATATTTCATGCCGCTCGTGTTGAAGAATTTTTTCAGTTCAAGTCCGGAGTTTGTGATCATTGTGCGCAACTCGTCTTCGCTCGGTGGTTGTTCGGCTATGTTCACTACTTCGAATGGAAGCTCCCCGTTCTCTAGCCATTTCTTTGCTTTGCGGCATGTACCACACTTCGGGTAGCCGTAGTATGTAATTGTCATAATCGTCATTCCCCCCTTTTTTTTAGTATAGCAAACAATTTGGGGTGGATGCTAATTCTATGAGCGGAAGACTGGGGGTTTTGGGCGCGGAAACACAATCTATGAGCGATACACTCAAGACTATGAGCCCGGAAACACAATCTATGAGCGACACACCCAAGACTATGAGCGCAGAACCACGATCTATGAGCGCTACACCTTAGTCTATGAGCGCGCAACCATAATCTATGAGCGCCACACCCAAGACTAGGAGCGCGGCACCACAATCTATGAGCGACACACCCTCACGTAATTCGCCCTAGCAAAGTACGTAATCCATCACAAAAACACCCCAAAAGTTAGATTGTAGCTCTAACTTTTGGGGTGCACATCAAACTGGGGTGTTTCTACAATCTTTGCTTATCAAACTATATACTTTTCAGCTGCAATTAGCTTCACGGATGCTTCGCGCTTCTTCGCAATTAAGTTGTATGGATTATTACGAGTCAGCTTTCGCAATGCAGAGATCATCATACGCTGGTTGTCACCGTCTACTGCAGCAAGCAATGTTTCTTTTGCTGCGGTTTCAATACGGCCGAACGCTTCCTGACAGAAGATTTGAGTATATAGAAGCTTCTGATTCTCTTTTTCTTCGCCATTCTTGTTAATCGCCTTCTCCGTACGAAGCACTGCAGACTCCATACCAAAGATGTCGTTTGCGATGTCTGCGATGTTAACGAGAATTTCCTGCTCTTGATCTAGCTTCGTGCCATAGCGCTGTGCTGCAAGTCCTGCAACTAGGATACAGATTTTTTTCGCGTTCTTCACAAGTACTTTCTCCTGAGCTAATGCTTCGTCGCCCACTTCTTCCGGCATCATCATCAACAGCTCTTCCTGCAGCCCTTGTGCTTGTTGAAGCAATGGCAATTCGCCTTTCATTGCTTTTTTAAGGAATGTGCCTGGAACGATCATACGGTTGATTTCATTCGTACCTTCGAAGATACGGTTGATCCGAGAGTCGCGGTAGATACGCTCTACTTCGTACTCCGCCATGAAGCCGTAACCACCATGGATTTGAACTGCTTCATCAGAAATATAATCTAACACTTCGGAACCTATTACTTTGTTGATAGAACATTCAATAGCATATTCGGCAATCGAAGCTGCCACTTTTGCACCGTCTTTTTGCTCTTCAGGACTCATTGCGGCGTTACGTTCTTCAAAGTAACCAACTGTACGGTAAACCAAGCTTTCAGTTGCATACAACATAGAAGCCATTGTACCGAACTTTTCTTTTGTCAGGTTAAATGAAGAAATAGGTGTGTCGAACTGCTTACGTTGGTTCGCATACTTGATAGCCAGTTCAAGGGCACGCTTAGATCCGCCGACTGTACCTACTCCAAGCTTGTAACGGCCGATGTTTAAGATGTTGAACGCGATAATGTGTCCACGTCCGATTTCACCTAATAAGTTTTCAACAGGTACTTTTGCATCTTCCAAGATTAATGTCCGCGTGGAAGATGACTTGATACCCATTTTTTTCTCTTCCGGTCCTACAGAAACGCCTGGATACTCTTTCTCTACGATAAACGCAGTGAATTTATCGCCATCGACTTTTGCATAAACTACGAAAACGTCAGCAAATGCCGAGTTTGTGATCCACTGCTTTTCACCGTTTAGTACATAGTGTGTACCTTCTGCGTTTAACTTCGCTATTGTTTTCGCACCTAGTGCATCTGAACCTGAGCTTGGCTCTGTCAATGCGTAAGCGGAAATCTTATCGCCACTTGCGGAATTCGGTAAGTATTTTTTCTTCTGGTCGTCAGTACCAAATAACACGATTGGTAAAGTCCCGATTCCTACGTGCGCACCGTGAGTGATCGAGAATCCACCGGCTATGGATAGTTTTTCAGCGATTAATGCAGAAGATATTTTATCCAGTCCAATACCTTCATACTCTTCAGGAATATCTGCTGCAAGTAGACCGAGATCACCTGCTTTTTTCAATAGTTTCACAGAGTGCTCGAACTCATGATTTTCTAGCTTATCAACTAACGGCAAGACATCATTTTTGACGAACTCTTCCGTTGTTTTTGCAATCATTTTCTGTTCATCTGTGAAATCCTCCGGTGTGAAAACGCGTGATGCGTCCATATCCTCAGTTAAAAACGCTCCACCTTTTACGAATTCTGTCATAGTGTTTCCCTCCATTGCTTTTGTCATATAACTTCCCCCTCTTCGAAACCTATTTATTTACAAGACTTCGAATACTCCTGCCGCTCCCATTCCGCCACCGATACACATCGTCACGACACCGAACTTTTTGCCTTGGCGTTTCAATTCGTGAATTAATTTCAATGTTAATACTGTTCCAGTTGCCCCTAGTGGGTGACCCGTTGCAATTGCTCCCCCGTTGACATTGACTTTGCTCATATCCAGACCAAGCTCACGAATAACGGCTAGTGATTGTGATGCGAATGCTTCATTGAGTTCCCATAGATCAATGTCCTCGATCGACAAGCCCGCAAGTTTTAATGCTTTAGGCACCGCTTCAATTGGCCCAATCCCCATGATTTCTGGTGGCACACCGCCTACTGCGAATGAACGGAATTTCGCTAATGGTTTCAATCCGCGCTGGTTGGCGACTTCTGAATCCATTACTAAGACCATTCCTGCTCCATCCGACGTTTGTGAAGCGTTACCCGCTGTGACAGAACCTTTCGCTGCGAATGCTGGACGTAATTTCCCGAGTACTTCCGACGTTGTGCCTGGACGTACGCCTTCATCCATTTTGAATAATACACTCTCTTCTTGGTACTTGCCTTGTCCATTGACAAAACGTTTAGTCACTTCAACCGGTACGATTTCGTCGACAAACTTACCTTCTTTAATGGCTGCATCTGCACGTTTATGCGATTCAACTGCGAATGCATCTTGATCTTCACGGGAGATGCCATACTTTTGCGCCACTTGCTCCGCTGTATGCCCCATTCCCATATAGTATTCCGGTGCTTCTTCCGCTAGTTTGAAGTTTGGTCGAATCGTATTGCCCATCATCGGCACCATACTCATCGACTCGACGCCGCCAGCTAAAATCGCTTCGGAATAGCCGAGCATAATGCGTTCTGCCGCATAAGCGATCGATTGCAAGCCGGACGAACAAAAACGATTAATCGTCACTGCAGGAGTCGTATCAGGTAACCCCGCAAGTGTGCCGATATTACGCGCCACGTTCATTCCTTGTTCCGCTTCAGGCATTGCACAGCCAATAATTACATCATCAATCGGACCATCATAATTTCCTGCACGCTTCAATGTTTCCTTTATCGTCAACGCCCCGAGATCATCCGGACGTACAGTCGCCAAAGAACCTCTTCCTGCTTTTCCAATCGGTGTTCGAGCACCGGCTACAATTACTGCTTCGCGCATGCTGTTTCCTCCTTTATCTATCCACCATCAGTTACGTAACGGTTTGCCCTTCACAAGCATATGCTGCATACGTTGTTGTGATTTCTGCTCTGCCACTAAACTCAAAAATGCTTCGCGTTCTAGATCCAGCAAGTACTGCTCGTCGACATGTGTACCGTATGGAATCTTACCGCCAGCAATCACGTACGCTAGCTTCTTCGCGATTTTCAGATCATGATCGCTGATGAAACTGGAGATATGCATACCTTCCGCAGCCAACAACAATGTCGCGTAGCCTGAATCGCCTGTTACTGGAATCTTTTCTCTCTTTGGTGCCACGTAGCCTGTCTCAAATAAAGCAAGAGCAGCTTGTTTCGCATCGTAAATCTGATGATCGGAATTAACACTCACGCCGTCCGCAAAGTCTAAGAAGTTATTTTCTCGCGCTTCATCAGCCGATGCCGAGACTTTCGCCATCGCAATCGATTCGAATACTTTGTTCGCGATATGTTGATAGTCCGTTGGCACACCGTTTGGCAAGCCTTTTAGATGCTTCTGATATAAATTGACGTTTCCTCCCCCACCCGGAATCAAGCCAACCCCTACTTCAACCAATCCCATATATGTTTCCATTGATGCTTGAATATGTGCAGCCGGCAAACACACTTCCGCTCCGCCACCGAGTGTCATTTGGAATGGTGCTGCCACGACTGGTTTACTGCTATATTTAATCTTCATCATCGCATTCTGGAATGAACGAATAACGAAATCAAGTTCAAAAATATTATCATCTTGTGCTTCCATCAAGATCATCCCTAGGTTCGCACCAACACAGAAGTTTTTCCCCTGATTCCCGATAACAAGCCCTTTGAAATTCTTCTCCACTTCATCGACCGCAAAGTTAATCATTTGGATGATGTCGAGTCCGATGGCATTTGATTGCGAGTGGAATTCAAGCAATGCTACGCCGTCTCCTAAATCAACTAAACTAGCACCAGGGTTTTTCTTTATGACGCCATGTTTCTTTTTATAAAGCTTCAAGTTAATCGCTTTTTCATTTACTTCAACTACCTTGTAATCCGAGCCATCGAAATAGTATATATCGCCTTCTTCCTCTTTATAGAAAGTTTCAAAGCCTTTATCGAGCAATGACTGAACGAGCGTTGGTATTTCCTTGCCCTCTTCTTTCAGTAACTCTACTGATTTTTGAACGCCAATCGCATCCCAAATTTCAAACGGTCCTTGCGTCCAGCCGAAGCCCCACTTCATAGCATTATCGATTGCTACGATATCATCCGCAATCTCGCCATGAAGTTGTGCTGCGTAAAGCATCGTCGGTGTTAATGTGCTCCAAAGAATCTCACCTGCACGGTCTTTTGCATACAGCAATGTCTTCACTTTATTCGCAAGACCTTTTTGCTGTTTCGCCAAGTCGATTGAAGGCGCTTTCATTTTTTCTGTAGGAATGTATTCCAATGTGTTCATATCTAATTGAAGAATATCTCTACCTTTTTTTAAGTAGAATCCTTGCTTCGCCTTTGCGCCAATCCAACCATTATCGATCATTTTCAGTACGACTTCTGGTAATTCAAATGTCTTTTGCTCGTTACCAGTCGTCTGATCATAGACATTCTTCGCTACATGCATATACGTATCAAGTCCGACTACATCTAATGTACGGAACGTCGCGGAGGTCGGACGACCAATCAATGTGCCTGTAACTGAATCAATTTCACCAATCGTATAGCCGCGTGAAAGCATCTCATGCAACGTCACTTGCAAACCATATGTACCAATGCGGTTCGCGATAAAGTTCGGTGTATCTTTCGCAATAACGACTCCCTTGCCTAAACGATCTTCACTGAATGTTGTCATGAATTCTACAACTTCAGGTGCTGTTGTTTTTGTAGGAATAATCTCAAGCAACTTCAAGTATCTTGGAGGATTAAAGAAATGCGTTCCAAGGAAGTGTTTTTGAAAATCTTTCGAACGACCTTCTGCCATGGCTTCAATACTAATGCCAGATGTATTGGATGAAATGATTGTCCCTGGCTTTCGTACGTTGTCTATTTTTTCATATAAACTCTTTTTAATGTCTACGTTTTCAACGACGACTTCAATGATCCAATCTACGTCTTTCAATTGATCCAAATGGTCCTCGAAGTTTCCTGGTGTAATTAACGAAAGATTTCTCTTCGTTGTCAGAGGTGCTGGTTTTTGTTTCAGCAATTTTTCCACTGCAGTAGCCGCAAACTTATTGCGAAATCTCGGATCTTCATTTGTCAGTCCCTTCACCTCGTCATCCGCACCTACTTTCGGTGGTAGGATGTCTAGTAAAAGAACAGGTATGCCAATATTGGCTAAATGCGCCGCAATACCAGAACCCATTACGCCTGATCCTAAAACTGCCGCTTTTCTAATTTGATAAGTCACGTGCAATCCTCCCTTTATCTTTGAATGAACACTCATTCATTACTAGCGTAAAAAAATACGCCTTGCCTATACATACTACTATAAATCATTTTAAACTATTTCGCAATATTAAATAGACTTTTTATCAGACTTTTTAGATTACTAGCGAAAGCAATTAAATACACAACGGCTGAGAAACATTGTACACTATTTATTGAATGGAGGCGTTCTTAATGAAAGAAATCAAAACTGTAGAAGAGTTTAACGAAATCATCACAAGCGACCAGCCGGTATTGGTGAAATTTGAAGCAGACTGGTGTCCGGACTGCAAACGCATGGATATGTTTATCGATCCTATCGTGGAAACATACGATACTTACACATGGTATGAAGCAGATCGTGATGTTATTCCTGAAATCGCAGAAAAGTACGAAGTTATGGGCATTCCAAGTTTGCTAGTGTTCAAAAACGGCGAGAAGTTCGCCCACCTACACAGCGCAAACGCAAAATCCCCTGCACAGGTTACAGAGTTTCTTGATGGAGTGAAGATTTAACGAGAGAACTAACAGCGCTGACAAAAGTCAGCGCTGTTTCTTAATACAGGAGGCGTTATTAATGGCAAAGTTCATCCGCGTGCAAGGTAAGTCACAATATGACGGGGACATTGAGCCTGCGTACCGCCCTTCTGCCTGCGGACCCGTCACCGCATTCGTACTACTGCAACACCTATTCCCCCACACACCCACCCCGAACATCAACGAACTGTACCGAAAACTAGGCGGCACGAAAATCGGTTTGCCGACGTGGCGCTTTGTCCGAAGACTCAAGCAACTGCTCGGTGCAGACTGGCAAGTGGGAGTATGCGACGTACAGCAAGCCTTAAAGCAAATCGATGAAAATCGTCCCGTAGCGTTGAAGTTCGACAAATGGTTTAACTTCAAATGGTGCGGTCGGTTTTCATTCGACTATCACTGGGTTGTAATGGTCGGCTATGACTATGTAGCGGGTGCGCTGCATGTACTCGTCCATGATAACGGTGGTAGAAACCGCGCAAGCACCGTTCGATCGATACCTTATGAACCGAATAAAACCATTCTGACCTTCGTCAAAATCGAACCGTCAAAACGGTGAAGTCGCAAGTCCTTGCTTAGCAATCATCGAATAGCCTTGCTGTTCCATTAACTGTGCTCGTTCTTCGGTAAACGCCGGAATGAGCAACTGATCCAGTGGGTCATCCAGCGTAATTTGACAATGAATCGTTGCGAGTTCTCTTGAAATCATCAATATCTCTTCATCCGTAGCAAGCTTCTTTTGGATACCCGCCGTCAATTCTTCTCGCGCAGCCAGCACGCCATCCACCGAACCATATTGCTGAATGAGTTTCAATGCAGTCTTCGGTCCAATCCCCTTGACGCCAGGATAGCCATCACTCGAATCTCCTGTAAATGCCTTCAGATCAATAAACTGCGCTGGCGTAATGCCATACTCTTCTATAAAACGCGCTTCATTATATTCATCGTACTGCGTGAACCCTTTCTTTGTCAGCGCAATCGACACTTCCGGCTTCAGTAACTGCAATAAATCTTTATCCCCCGAAACGACCGTCAACTTGGCTTCGTCTTTCCATGTTTCTACTAATGAACCAATCAAATCATCGGCTTCCATATTTTTAATCCCGTAACTCTTCCAGCCCAACGCTTCCGACACTTCTCTTGCCATGTCGAATTGTGGAACCAACTCGGGGGCTGGTGCCGGTCGATGCGCCTTATAATCCGAAAATAATTCATTGCGGAACGTTTTCGAACCCATATCCCAACAAACCGCCAAATGGGTCGGCTGGAAAATCGAGATCGCACTCATCGTATGCCGTGCAAAACCTTGTACACCATTCGTCGGCACATCAAATGCATTGCGGAAAAACTGGCCGCTATGTGCCGTCGCAAAAAATGAACGGAATAACAACGCCATCCCATCCACTACTAAAATATGTGGTTTATTTTCATTCATCAGTATCCACTTCCTTTCCTCTAGTCTATCACAGAGTTACGGTGAATGAAGATGAAGAAAAAGTCAAATGTCGAATGCGCTGCATATGATAACAGGAGATGGTAAAGAAGGAGTGATTAGTTGAATCAACAAGGTGGCAATTTTGGCTATCCTCAGTATGGGCAACAACAATGGCAAGGTGGCTTTCCGGGAGGGGCTGGATGGAGCAACACTTCTCCTATGCACCCATTTTCTCCTTGGCAACCTAGTTTTCCGGGTCAATCTGGATTTCCAGGATCGCAATGGTTTCCTGGCATGCCCGGTTCACCTGGTTTTCCAGGACAGCCAGGATTTCCTGGGCAATCAGGTTATCCGGGACGCCCAAATTTTCCAAACCAGCCAGGGCATGGTGGTGGGCAGTCAAGCGCACCAACGACACCCCCTCCACACCAAATACCTAGCTACCCAGAAATCCAAACATTCGCAGTTGACCCGGGCGCAATCTCTGGTTGTCTATACCGCTTCACATATGTTTGGACGTCAAGATTTAGAGGCTTCTGGTTCTACCCAACATTTGTCGGCAGAACATCTGTAGCAGGTTATCAATGGAATCCGCGTAGACATCGTTGGGAGTATTTAGGAATTGATTTGCAACGGATTGATTCGTTCCGTTGTATTTGAGGAACATAGAAAAGGAGTGAAATTTTGAGTCAACAAGATGAAGGTATGTGGTATCCGCAGTTGCCAGAAGGGTATCCGGGACAGCAGTATGAGGCGTATCAGCATCAGAATCGCCCGCAGCAACCTAATCATCAACAAGGGTGGCCGGGGGGCGGGTATCCGGATTATCCTTCTCCGGGGCAGTCTCATTGGCAATCAGGTTGGCCCGGACAGCAACCAAGCTATCCAAGTCAACCAGGTTATCCAAGTCAACCAGGTTATCCAAGTCAACCGGGTTACCCGAGTCAACCGGGCTATCCGAATCAGCCTGGGTTTCCAGGACATCACGGGTGGCCAGGGGGCAATCAAGGCTATCCAGGGCAACAAGGATACCCAAATCACCCAGGATATCCAGGATATCCAGGACATCATGGTCAGTCAGGACATCACGGGCAACCCGGACAATCTGGAGGTCATAACCAACAACAAGCACCAACTTCAGCCCCCCCGAGCCAAACACCTAGCTATCCAGACGCCAGTTTACGCGCAGTGGATCCGGGCGGAATAGCAGGGTGTTTGTACCGATACACGTATATTTGGACTTCTAGGCATAAAGGGTTCTGGTATTACCCGACATTTGTAGGCAGGACTTCAATTGCAGGCTATCGTTGGGATCCGCGCCATTATCGTTGGGAGTATTATGGTCTAGATCTTAAACATATAGATTCATTTAGATGTACGTAAAAAAACCTGGCGGAACAATCGCCAGGTTTTTCTCATTCTATTAAATCTTCATCCCACGAATTACACTCTTTACTTCCGACTCCACACGTAGGGACTCCGTAATTTTCTGTAACGCCTTATTATATGTGAATTTATCTAATGAATGATCCCCTTCTAAATAACACATCGTCAGCTTAGGAAATTTCACAAAACAAATCGACAGTGCCCAAGCAACGGCCATTTTCACATAATACCCGTCATGTTGCACACGGTCGAGCAATGACAGTACACTATGGATCGTATCCGACTCGATATAATAATCCAAAAGCATGACAATACCAAAACGAAGCTTGTACTCATCGTCTGAAATCAAATAGGGCTGCAAGAAATCCCACACGCGTTCCTTATGTTGCTTCGTTATTTTCAAGCTAGTACAAAAGCTATCACATACGGACCAGTTATCAATCTTTGGTACAAACACCACCACATACGACAGAATTTCCTCTATGTCTGCTTTTACATAACCAATTACCAAACCTTGCAACATTACTTCCTCAAAATAGTTTTCTTCCGCAGTTTCCAAATACGAGCGCCAGTCGCCCTTCGCGATTTCCTTCGCTAGTTTCCGTAATTCCGGCTTGCGTACTCCTAATACATTATCATTAGTTGGGATAAGCGCAGAAGCAAATTTTTGATAGTCCTCATCGATTAATTCATGAATTTTTTCTTTGATTTCATTTTGCATACAACCTTTCCTCTACCCTTCCCTTAGTTAACAATTGATGAAAACCCTTACATCTGTTTTATTTGATTTTAACCATAACAGATGGGTAATTTTCTAGCAATATAAGCATAAAAACCTTTGTACCATTCAGATTCTTTAGTATAATGGAATAACGATTAGTTAAATAGTTAAACAACTCTAACCAATATAACTATTCACCATATAATAATTGTTTATTTAAGGAGCTAACAGTGATGACCCTATCAACACAGAATGTAATACAAGCTTTACAATCCGTACTAACAGAAGAACAAGTGACAGTTAACGAAACCGTGCGCGAACTACATGGTAAAGACGAATCCTACCATACGATGAAGCTTCCAGATATCGTCGTCTTCCCCACATCCGCCGAAGATGTTAGTCAAATTATGAAAATTTCAACCAAACATCAAATTCCAGTCATACCATTTGGCTTGGGCTCAAGTCTAGAAGGTCATGTCATTCCCGAAAATGGTGGCATCACGATTGACTTTTCACTTATGAACAATATTTTAGACGTACGTGCAGAAGATTTTTTAGTTACCGTCCAACCAGGCGTCACACGCTCTCAATTAAATAAAGTATTAAAGAAGCACGGACTATTCTTCTCTGTCGATCCGGGAGCAGATGCTACACTCGGCGGCATGGCAGCAACAAACGCGAGTGGCACAACTTCAGTTAGATACGGTGTCATGCGCGACCAAGTACGTGATTTGGAAGTCGTACTCGCAGATGGCACAATCATTCATACAGGAAATAAAGCCGCAAAATCTGCGTCCGGTCTTCATTTAAATGGACTCTTTGTAGGTTCTGAAGGTATCCTTGGTTGCTTTACCGAACTAACTTTACGTGTGTATGGAATTCCTGAATATACGACAGCAGCGCGTGCGTCATTCCCAACCGTCAATGACGCAGTAGAAGCAGTCCTTTCTATTTTGCAAGCGGGTATTCCAATTGCACGTGTTGAACTAGTTGATGAACCATCGATGAAACAAGTCAATCATTTTAGTGAAACGAACTATCATGAAAAACCTACATTGTTCCTAGAGTTCCACGGTAACGAGGCAGGACTACAGCAAGACGTAGAATTCACAAAAGAAATCGTAGCTGACCATCACGGCGAAGAAGTCGAATTTGAGACAGACAACGCTGGACGTAACAGACTATGGGAAGCACGTCATAATTTGGCCTATGCTTTCATCCATGGTAATCCGGGCAAAAAGTTGATGGTGACGGATGTTTGCTTACCAATTTCAGAGTTAGCGAACGCAGTGAATCATGCACGCGAAACCGTTGAGTCTCTTAACATGCCCGCTGGAATTGTAGGCCATGTAGGTGACGGTAACTTCCACGTCTTATTGATGATGGATATGAATGATCCAGCAGAACGTGCTAAAGCAGACGAGTTAAATGAACGAATTGTTCTCTATGCACTTGAACGTGGCGGCACGTGTACAGGAGAGCACGGTGTTGGTGTCGGTAAACAGAAATATCAGCAACAAGAACACGGTGCGGCACTTGAAGTAATGGAAAAAATCAAACGTGCGCTCGATCCAGATAATTTACTCAATCCAAATAAAATCTTCCACCTTGATTCTGCAGTACCAAAACTATAACCCTCCGGAAACAGTTAAGTTAGTTCAATTGCCGGACAATACTTTGCTGTTTGGTAATCATGATCGCTGGTATCGCGTTGATGTTGCGGACTCCTTTTTTGGACTAGACACATATATCACGATTTTACTCGGTGTAGTGATGTTCGGAATGGGGCTAACATTAAAAGCGATCCACTTTAATATCATCTTGACGAATTCCGGTCCTATACTAATTGGTGTAGTAGCGCAGTTCATCAGTATACCAATTGCAGCTATAAAATTTCGAAAGTTCCTTCGATACCTAACGATATATCTTTTTTTATAGAATAAAGACATCCTTTCACGCTACTCGTCGTGAAGGAATGTCTTTTTTTAGTATTATTTGAGATCGTCAACTATCTATTTCGAAGCTCATTCCTACTTTCCCCATTGCTCCGTCTACGAAACTAATTATAATAAAACCATTTTAATTTAGAGGTTTTACGGAACTTTGTGTCTAAGCCTTAGGATTTTAGGGTATATCTAAATATGTCGCAGTTGGCAGAGTAAACCAAATAACTGTTATACTCTAGTATCTTTTGAAGTTTTTATTTTATAAGGAGGGATTATGATGGCGGATAAACAGCCACCCATCAAGGAAAATGGAAAATCTGAGCATCAACAAGACTTGAGTCGGAGAAATTTCTTGAAAAACACTGGATTAGTAGCCGGTGGACTCGTTGGGGGATCGCTTTTTGGGGGTCTGATAACAGGCGGCTTAGACAAAAAAGATAAGCAAAATGGAGAAACCGAAAATGCACACCCGAATAAAGAGTATGAAGCATTTCAAGCACGTCAGTTTTTCACACGTGAACACGATTTCAAATTATTGATAGCTTCCACAGAACAAATACTTCCCGAAGATGAACTTGGTCCTGGCGCTATCAAATTAGGCGTACCCTATTATATCGACAAACAACTTGCCGGTCGCTGGGGTATAAATGGACACGACTACCGACAAGGTCCTTTCGTGGCGAATTTGGACAAGTCCGACCAAACGGCTGGTCCAGGTGGAGAACAATCGATTTTGGATCGGGGTAGCCTCTTTTTACTTGGATTGCGAAAAATGGACGAGGAAAGCCAAAAACGTTTCAGCACTCCATTTGACGAAGCAAGCGAAGAACAACAAATCGAAATCATGACAGACTTCGAAGCGAACAACGTGAAAATGCAAGGCGTCAAAGCATCCGAGTTTTTCATCTTGTTGAAACAAGCAACATTGGAAGGCGCTTATTCTGATCCTCTCTATGGCGGTAATGTGAATATGGAAGGCTGGAAAATGAAGGAGTTCCCTGGTGCGCAAGCCTCGTATGCCACCTATATTGAACAAGATGAATTTGTAAAACTGGATCCGATCAGTTTAAGAGACTATCAAGGACACTAAGGAAACTTACAAGGAGGACATGATATGGTCAAAAAATTAAAAAAAGTAGATGTCGTAATTGTTGGGTCTGGCTGGGTTGGTGGAATTGCCGCGGCAGAACTGACGAAAGCCGGACATAAAGTAGTAATACTAGAACGGGGTAAAAACAAAAAGCAAGAAGATTTCATCGGTACGAAAGACGAATTGCGCTATTCCAAACGGTATGATCTTATGCAGGAGCTGAATAAGGATACGATCACTTCAAGGAATTCGATGGATAAAGTAGCAATGCCCGTTCGAAACAATATGAATGCGAGACTTGGAAATCACACAGGAGGCGCGGGAGTTCACTGGAATGGGTTGGCGTTCCGTTGGTTGCCTTATGATTTTGAAATCTACAGCAAAACGGTTGAGCGCTATGGTAAAGATAAAATTCCTAAAGAATCGACCATGCAAGACTGGGGTATTACATATGACGAGCTGGAGCCGTATTTTGATAAATACGAAAAAACAGCCGCCATCTCAGGCGAAGAAAGTCCGCTTGGTCCCCCACGCTCTGATAAGTACCCTCTTCCGCCGATGAAAGAAACACCAGCCATTCGGCTATTTACAGAAGCAACGAAAAATCTTGGCTATCATCCATACCGTATTCCATCTGCCAACGCTTCACAAACGTATACCAATCCAGATGGTGAAACAATCAATGGATGTGTCTACTGTGCATTTTGTGAAGAATACGGCTGTGACTTCGGTGCAAAAGCTGATCCGATCATTACCGTACTGGCCACGGCACAAAAGACGGGTAATCTTGAAATCCGCAATGATTCATTCGTGAACAGCGTAAGCCATGACGGTAAGAAAGCTATTGGATTAGTTTATACTGACACGAATACAGGTGAAGTATTCGAGCAACCTGCAGACATCGTAGTCCTTGCTGGATTTGTTTTTACGAATACGCGACTATTGCTAACGTCAAAAATCGGACAGCCTTATAATCCGAAAACAGGACAAGGGATTATCGGGAAGAATTTCACAGGCCACTTCAGTAATCTGTCAACGTATATTGGGGCTCGCGGATTCTTTGAAAATAAAAAGTTCAATAACTTTATGGGTACCGGAGGGCTAGGTGCAACAATCGATGACTTCAGTGGGGATTACGAAGATCATACGAATCTCGACTTCTTGCATGGATACGAAGTGCATTACAGTCAGCTAGGTACACGTCCAATCGCACATAACTCAGTTCCAGAAGGCACGCCAGGCTGGGGCAAAGAATTTAAAAAGCAGTCGTTGAAATATTTCAACCGAAACTTGTTCATCACAGCGCAAAGCGGCTTCCTTCCAAACAAGAATACGTATATGGATCTTGACCCAACGTATAAAGACGCACTCGGCAATCCTCTTTTGCGTGTTACCGTCACCTATGCGAAACAAGACATCGCTCGGGCAAAAGCTGGCGTAGCCCGTTGTGCAGAAATAATGAAAGCAATGGGTGCAGATACAATGAATGTCGATGTCGTCAAAGATGATACTGCATTCGATCATAAATTTTATACAGATCACTTCTTTGGCGGTGCGATTATGGGTGCGGACCCTGCAACATCCGCTGTCAATACGTACTCACAAATGTGGGATATGGATAATCTGTTTGTTGTTGGGGGCTCATCATTCCCACACACCGGTAATTATAATCCTACGGTTACGATTGGCGCATTTGCCTACCGTGCTGCAGAAGGCATGATTACCTACTTAAAAGAAGGTGGCAATCTTGCTTATAAGAAGCTTGAGAAAAACGCATAAATTCAAAACGCCTCCCCCTGTTCATTAAACAGGATGGAGGCATTTTTTTACTTCTTCAACGTATAGTTCTTCCCTTTTTGATCCGTCACGACCAACTGTGTTTCAGTTACATACATATCTTTTGCCAGGACATTTGACAGCTTGCTAGTTTTTTTATGAAGCAAGCTATACTTGTATACGCCTGTTTTATTGAAATAATACATCGTCGAGTGATCAAACAAGACCGATTTATTGTTTTGATTTACTTGGACATGTTTCGGTGTGAATGCCACATTATCGAAAATCACACGAGCTTCGAAGCCGAATTCTTTTCTTTTATCCTTCCCGTCTAACGTGGCAGAATAAAGTACGAGAGGATCGTCTAGTGGCGGATTCGGATTAAACGAGTAATCGAAATAACGGGCTTTATTTTTTTCATTCGTATAGTACATCCGGTCATTCCAGATAAACAGATTGCGGAAAGAGAAGTCATTCGGTTGATCCATGAAAGTTAGCTCTTGGCCGTTCGTTTTCACCTTCATTAGCGCATAGGAAATTGGCATCTCACTCATTTCACCAACAGCATACCAATAAGGGATGAAAATCTCATCATTATAGAGGATCAGCTGGAAACCTTTCATCAGATATACTTGAAACGTATCATTTCTCGGTGTGTCTTCTGGTCTAATTAACACTTCACTAGTGCCAGTCTTAATTTGTTCTTTCAGCAACTTATAAGGATAGTCACCCGTACTTACAGTATAGGAGAAACCATTTTGTTCCACGGTTTTCCCTTTCGTACTGACATAGGAGTGGTAGCTACTGAGCTTTTTGGAATCATCAAGTGCACGAACGAGAAATGCGGAAAACTGTGCCCGCGTGACTGAATTGGCTGGCATATACTTTCCTTCCGAACCACCTGCGACGCGTTGTTTTGCGATTCCGTTAATATCTTGATACGCCCAGTGTGCCGGTGTCACATCGACAAATGTTGCTTGCTTATCGAGTGGTATGTTAAATGAACGTCGCAAGATTGCAGCCATTTGCGCACGTGAAGTTTCCTCGCTAGGACGCATAAATCCGTTGTCTCCGCGCAGTATACCTTTTTCATTTACCGTCGCGAGAATCTGGTAATACGAAGACTTATTCGATACGTCCTTGAATTGGACTGTCGGATTTTTTACGAGTGGAATCTTTAACGCTTTAATCAACATTGCAGACGCCTGTGCACGAGTGATTGGCTCATTCGGTTTAAACGTGCCGTCCGGATAACCACCGATTATATTATGATCAGTCAAATACTTGATTTCGTTCTTTGCCCAGTGTTTATCTACATCAGTAAACGTAGTTGCCGCGTGTACTTGGACTGGTGTAGCTGAGAAAATAAGCAATAAAGTCGTGAATACTATAAGTAGTTTATTTTTCAACAGAATCAACCTCCTATTAGTCATTCTTTAATTAAAACCAGGCGGACTTTTCTATATAGTGAGCGGTTGGTTGACAGCTTCTTGTAAAAACCTACCCGCCTGGTTTCAACCGACGTATTAGTCTTCTACTACCCAACGCCCCGAGCTTGCATCCCTTCCCATAGTGAATACATGCTCAGCAACGCCTTGTCGTCCATATTGATAGCGAATTTCTACTTGATTGTCAGATCGCATGGTCACTTTTCGATAAGATGCTTCTAAAAACATTTCGGGCTTACGACTGATTTGTGCAAATCCGGCTGTTTGTGGCAAATCACGTAAGCCAAATAATTCGTCATATAAATAGACATCGAATATTTGCTCTGGCTTGTAGTCCCCAGTCAGCTGTCCGGATAAATAATCTAAATAAACAGACCTTGTCTTTTCCTCCGTCGCAACGCCTACTACTTGCCCATAAATTTTATGCACTGGCGTAATCGTCGCCCCCTGTACTGATTCACTCCTAGGGAAATGATTCAATAAAAAATATTCCCGCGCATTTAATAGCTGATCGTAGCCTCCAGCAATCTGGATATCTCGTTCTTTATAACGCTCCATAATCTCCGTATCTACTGGTTTCCCATTTATAGTCAGCTCTCCATTTTTCAATACGACACGGTCTCCCGGAATCGCTAGAACCTCATAATATACATCATCAAATGTTGGTAAATGGCTCGATGTATTGGTCATCGTCCGCACGATATCACCTGCTTCGTAGACAATATCATCAAATAAATTGGCTTGACGTTCAATAACCGTATGATATGTGTCTGAACTACCTTGTAACGTAAATGGTGTTTTATCGACATAATTGAGACCATCGACTGTATCAAAATGAGGTAACTTCGCGAATTCTTCATAATCAATACTAGATAACATCTGCTTTTTCTGTAATGCCGAAATTTGCGCCATATCATCTAAAGGATCATATGGAACCCCACGTCCCTCATCGGAGGAAAGTAGATTGGAAGGGATGAATGTCATAATCAGTAATAGGGCAACTACAGGTAGAGCTGCCGTGACAACTAGCACGCGCCATGAATGCTTTTTACCTGTCGGCTGTAACTCTTCATGTACACGCTGCTTAATCCGTCTCTCTTGGTCCGATGTATCGCCCATCATTTGATCTAACTTACGTTTAAAATCACTCATGTACCCATTCCCTCCTCTTCCTCTTCATCAAAGAACTCCTTCAGTTGTTGCTTTGCCCTTCGTAGTCTCGTTTTCACCGTGTTTTCATTTAGATCCAAGTACTCCGCAATCTCCGCTATTGATTGCTCATCATAATAAAATAAAATTAACGGCTCACGATACTTTAATGGCAGCTGAAAAAGATGTTTTTCAAGTGAAGCGAGTCGCTCTTGCTCGAGTAGTACTTCTTCTGTACTTTTTGATGAAACAAAAATCGTATCAAACAGCACATCCTTTTTATGCTTCCAGGAACGCAAATAATCTTTTGCACGGTTGGCTGTCATTTTTGTTAAGTAGGTTTTTAATGAAGCTTCGTTACGAAACTGGTCGCTTTTTTGAAAGTACGTGACAAATACTTCTTGTACAACATCCTCCGCTGTCGACCAATTTTTCACATATAAATAAGCGATGCGTACTAAATAACGCGAATGCTTATTCATGATTTGATCCATTTCATTCATGTGCGTTAGTCACTCTCTTCTATGGCCACGTCATGTCCCCATCCACATACGTAGCAAATTGCTCAAATGATCTTTTTTCTGTCATGCCAAATCGATTCACTTCATAATTCGAAGTATCCATAGTCGCATACCCTTCAACCGTCGTATAGCCAATTAATAGTCCGACTTCTTTAGCCGCGGCAATAAATTGTTCATTGTACTGCCCGTAGGGATACGCTATTGAAACAGCTGTTGGTACTTTCTTTAAATTCTCTAGTAAATCCGCGGCTATTTCATCTTGTGTATGATCAAATACCACACCTAGATTCGTAGCATGATTGAGTTCATGCAACTCGCTCGTATGCGCTTCAAACTGAAACACATCTTTCATCTTATCTAAATCAGCAGCCGTTAAATACGTTAACAATCCGCCTCCATCAAATGCCGGTGCACCCTTTTCTCGATCCATGCGTGAAGAGATCATATGATGCGGTGCAGTAAATCCGTATTTCTGTAACACAGGATACGCATAGTCCTTCGCTGATACTAAACCATCGTCGAATGTAATAACAATCGCTTGGCTCGGTACGACAAGGCGTCCTTCTAAATAATCATAAAGCTGTTGTGAAGTCAGTGTCGTAAACTGCTGATCTGCTAAATACCCCATCTGCTGTTCAAAACTTTCCAATGAAATCGTGCTCATCGTTGTTTGCATCATGGCGCGCGGTAGTACTTGGTGGTATACAAGCACAGGCACCCCCGTGTCTAACGTAATGGACTGCTTATGGATGTATCCCGGTCGTTCACCTATTTTAATGATATACCAATCTTCTATTTCCTGTACGACTGGATAGCGATAACCTGCTTCTAATTGCAGTAACGCGCCACTTTCCAAGTCAGCTTCCGCATACACTGTCGTAGTTTCAAGCGTTTCCACCGAAGCGAATCGTTCTGTATAAACAGATGGCAATACTTTCTGTTTCTCAACTACACCACGACCTTTAGGAATAAATGCAGCCATTTTACCTAAGCTAAGCACATAATACGCCTCATCTTCACCTGTAATCGCAACTGGTTGACCTGCCTCTAACACCCCGATTTGTATAAGGTTTTCCGTCCTCATATAGATTGGCTGGCGCTCTTGAAGTGTTAACACCCGTTCAAATTCTCTCACCGAAACAACCGGTTCACTTCGAACAGCTTGCGCAAACACTGTTCCTTGCTGCTCACGGAAAAGTGGCGTTTCATTCAAAATCCAATTCACACCATTACCCAGTATAAATAAAATTGCACTAACAAGTAATAGCCCGCAGCTAAACACTTTCTTCATCCTTTTACCTCCACTGTCATTTAAGTACCGTACAGACGGAGGAATTCAGAAAAAGTTTCAACGGTTGGTAAAAAGATTTTGAGATCGTTTAACGTTTATGACTATCGCGGATCTTTGCTATCCACCCACAAAATCTACTACACATATGTACTTTCAAAAAAAACAGCATTCCTTCACCCAGATACGAGCGAAAGAATGCCGATTCAAATGTAAATGTAAAATACTGCTTCTAATTAACTAACCTACCTGCCTTGCCCACCTTCTCCCAATACTCATCACGAATTTGCACCTTTTGAATTTTCCCGGAAGCGGTTTTCGGAAGTTCCTTCACAAATGTAACGCCAGTGACTGCTTTGAAATGAGCAAGATTAGCTCTTGAGAAATCGATAATATCCCGCTCAGTTGCATCGGCACCATCGCGTAACACAATGAATGCATGCGGTGTTTCTCCCCATTTTTCATGTGGCACAGCAATGACGGCTGCTTCAAGTACAGCAGGATGGTCATATAGCACGCCTTCTACTTCTATAGAAGATATATTTTCACCACCACTAATCACGACATCTTTTTTACGATCCACGATATTAATATAGCCATATTCATCTACCGTTCCCATATCGCCTGTCATCATGTAGCCGTTTCGCAATACTTCATCGGTCGCTTCTTTGTTTTTCCAATAGCCTTTCATGACACCATGACTTCGTACCGTGATTTCACCAGACTGCTTCCCATCATGAACAACTTCATCACCATGATCATCCACTACCCGAACATCCGCACCAATCATCGGATACCCTGCTTTTGCCTTTAGCTGTATTTTCTCCTGATCCGACAAATTCGCGACAGTCGAACGGATCGTAGAAAATAGACTGAACGGAGATGTTTCCGTCATTCCGTATACTTGAATGAATTCCCAGCCAAGTTCTTCTTCCACACGCGAAATGAATGATGGCGGAGGCGCGGAACCCGCCACAATGACACGAATTTTATGATCAAACGTCGGCTGATGTTCTTCGCAATACTGGAAAATCGCATTCAGTACAGCAGGCGCCATATGCAAAATCGTTACCTTATACTTTTGAATCGCTTCGATAATCGTTTGCGGGGACGTTTTACGTAAGCAAATTTGTGAAGCTCCGTTTGCCGTATAATAAAACGGTGATCCCCAGCCGTTTACATGGAACATCGGCAACACGTGAAGCAATACATCTTCATCCGTCACACGCAAATGATGCATTGCGCTCATCGCATGTAAATAATTATTCCGATGTGTCAGCATAACCCCTTTCGGATTACCCGTCGTGCCACTCGTATACAGCAAACTGCAGACATCGTCCTCCTGCACATCTGCACGGTCAAACGGTTCATCTGAGTAAGACGCAAGCCACTGATCATAACCTAGCGCATCTGTATCATCATTTTTATAATGAATAATAATCTTTTGCACCGTTTCCAGCTGTTTCTCTATCGGCTGAATATGTGCATAAAACTCTTGATCCACAAACAATACTTTTGATTCACTATGATTCAATATGAATAAATAATCTTCAGGTTTCAGCCGTGTATTTAGCGGAACCATGATAGCGCTTACTTGATACACCCCATAAAACCCTTCAAGCATTTCAATAGAGTTTCCGCATAAATATGCGACATGATCTTCTTTCCCAATACCTAGGCTACGTAAGCCGCGGGATAATTGGTTCACTCGTCCGTTAAACTGTGCGTATGTAAAAGAACGACCTTCTTCACCAAAAATCGCTTCTTTATCACCGTAAAGCGAAACCGCACGATCTAGAAATTGTGTTAAGACTAATGGAACATTCATATGAATCCCTCCTTATATTATTTTCATTATATAAGATGTATCGCTAATATTACAATACTTCAAAGATTTATAACCTCCGTAGTATTGAAAAACATCCGAAACATCGGATTCCAACAAAAGTTTCATTAGGCTAAAAGCGATTGGTTTCGAATTAAACTTCAATCCGCTATATAGTATAATATAACAAGTCTCATACTATAGGAGGGGCATGAATGTTAAAGAAAAGGTTCCTATGGATTTTCGCAGCGGTTCTATTGATTGCATGGCTTAGTTTGTTTTTTATGAATCGGGCAACTGAAGATCTAGTACTAGGGAAGAAGATTGAAGATCTAGCGAAAAGCGACAAAACGGAAATTCCACTCTCTCCTTTAACCGATTTCTACTGGGATCAAGCAATGGTTTACGGTCCTTATACAACAAAAGACAACATCGAAGAATCATTAAATATCCAATTTAAAGGGAGTACGCATGGAATTGAATCACTTGAAGATCGCTTCTTACTTGTGTTCGCAAAGGGAAATCATGCAGTGAAAACTGTTCCCCTATCAAGAATGCCCGGTGATTATTCAGAGAAGAACGGTAGACTGACTCCGGAGAATGATGTATTGGTTGTTACTGGGCGGTAACGTGTTCTATGAGCGCGGAGTCGCTTTCTATGAGCGCGGGATCGCTTTCTATGAGCGCGAGATCGCTTTCTATGAGCGCGACATCGCTTTCTATGAGCGCGCGATCGCTTTCTATGAGCGCGCGATCGCTTTCTATGAGCGCGCGATCGCTTTCTATGAGCGCGCGATCGCTTTCTATGAGCGCGGGATCGCTTTCTATGAGCGCGACATCGCTTTCTATGAGCGCGGAGTCGCTTTCTATGAGCGCGGAGTCGCTTTCTATGAGCGCGAGATCGCTTTCTATGAGCGCGGAGTCGCTTTCTATGAGCGCGGAGTCGCTTTCTATGAGCGCGGAGTCGCTTTCTATGAGCGCGGAGTCGCTTTCTATGAGCGCGGAGTCGCTTTCTATG
>NZ_PDYM01000043.1 GCF_002743055.1 Sporosarcina sp. P13
ACTTCAGCACCTTTCTTATCCTCCGTTTCATCAGTTATCAAATACACTCTAAGTTTAACTGATAGGAGGATGTGTGAGCGAAAAGTGTTCATTTTTATCGAGCAGAAACTGTCCAGTTTAGTTTAGCAGTTACAGCACAGCAACAAAACCAAGATCGATTGAATGAATTGGACAAAATTATTCATAATAAAGTGATGAAAAGTACGATTTCAGAGATTCGTGAAGCATCGGATAGATATAATGAATATCTACAAGATATTATTGAGGCAAAAAAGGCAGGTAATGATGAAAAAGTTTTACAAATCGGGAGGAATGGGGTAACCTATCAATTTGTTATTTCTGATAATATACATACTTTGATTGAGTATCAAAAGGAGCAACAAGATACAATGTCAGCGGAAGTAAAAGAATATACAAAAAGTGCGACGTTGTTAATGATTGGGTTAATTATTCTAGGATTGATAGCGAGTATTGTGATTACGATAATTATTAGTCGACTAATCAGCAGACCTGTGAGCCGAATGACAGAAGCCTTAGTGGAAGTTTCTGCTGGTGATTTTGCAATAGAGCACATCTCTATTAAAAACCAAGATGAAATCGGTGATATGGCAACTGCATTGAATACGATGGTAAGAGATCTAAAAGGAATCATCCAACGTGCGCGCGATTCAGCTATGAAGTTGTCTGTACAGTCAGAAGAATTATCTGCTAGTTCAGAAGAGAGCTTAGCTGCTTCTGAAATGGTTGCGGAAATTTCTGAGAAAAATTTACAGACGAGTGAAAAACAATCGAAAATCGTCAATCAATCAACCGCTTCTATGGAAGAGATGGTGACTGCGATAGATGTGATCACTCAAGACAATGAAGAGATGTTGAATTCATCCAAGGATGTCGCCCGATTGGTAAAGGAAGGCTCAACTTTAATGAATGAAACGACAGATCAGATGAATTACATCAGCCGGACAATCGGAGGATCCATTGTCACAATTAATGAAATGGCCAAAAATACAGCAAATATTCGAAATGTGACGTCAATCATTTCGACGATTGCAGAACAGACAAACTTGCTGGCCCTCAATGCAGCTATTGAAGCAGCACGCGCGGGAGAGCATGGTAAGGGCTTTGCAGTCGTTGCTGAAGAAGTCAGAAATCTGGCTGAACAATCGAAACGCTCTACTGAAGAAATCGGTCGCATGGTAGATACGATTATTGAAGATGTATTGAAAGTTGTCGATAGTACAGATGAAGGACATAAACGTGTAGAAGAAGGTTTGGCATCTACGAAGAAGACTAATGCAATCTTTGAAAGAATCGAATACGCTACGTCAGATGTCAGTGGAAAAATAGCAACTGTGTCTTCGGCAATCGAAGAAATTCGAGCGATGACGGAAGAAGTCGCAATTGGTTCAAGACAAGTGGAGGAATTGGCGATACAAGCATCTGCTGAAGCCCAATCTACTAGTGCGGCGACAGTAGAACAACTAGCAGCCAATCAAGAAATCACTTCTAGTTCACAAACATTAGCTGAATTAGCGGAACAACTTCAAAATGATATGGGACGTTTTAAAGTATAGAAAGTGAATAGGCAAAAGAGCTGATTGCGAATATAGGCAATCAGTTCTTTTTTAATGGAAAGTAGGTAATTGATTCGTACGATGGGCTAACTTGCGGATGAATTGCAAATAATGTGAAGCCTTTAATTTCTATGGGAACGGGTGGGATCTTTTCTTTAGCTAGTTGCATCTTGTCTAACACTTTACGCTTTTTAGCGATTGTAATATGGGGAACAAAGCGATTTTCCTGTTCTAACCCAAGAATCTTCCCGGTGCGTCTACCGATTTGTCGTTGTAAATTACATAGCGCTCCCACTGGTTCAACTGATAGATAAACTACACGTGGGCCCGTCGATGAACCGAAAAAGGATAACCCGGTGACGGACGTAGTGAAGCAATTATGATCTTGTGAAATTTTATGCAATGCATCTTCGAGTGAAGGTTTCTTGGATTCATCTAGTTCTCCGATATAACACATGGTCATATGCAAATCGTCAGCATGTGGAATGACTTTGTATTTTTCTCCTAATCGGTAGCTCGTTCGAAAGTGTTCAGCAATGTTTTCAACGTGGTAGGCAATGGGAATGCCGATAAAATAATGTTGTGCCATATTCATCTAACCTCCTACTTACTAGTTTCCCTTCCTAGTTAAGAAATATGCACAAAATAATATAAAGAGACTCATGGCCTATAAACAGTAGCAAGCTACCTAACAAATTGGCTCATTTATGTGTATAATGGGAATTGGATTTAACTACAAAACTCTTATAATGAAGGGGATGGCGAATTGATTAAAACGTTGATTTTTGATTTAGATGATACGTTAATTTGGGATGCGAAAAGTATTGCGATGGCTTTCCAAAAAACATGTGAGTACGCAACGAAAAAGTTGGGAGTGAACCCAACAGAATTAGAACATGCTGTGCGTCAAGAAGCAAGAGAGTTGTATGCAACGTACGAGACATACCCACACACTCAGAACATCGGAATTAATCCGTTTGAAGGACTATGGGGTATTTTCGATGATGAAGGGGAAGAGTTCCAGAAGATGAAGGGAATTGTTCCAGGCTATCAAAAAGAGGCATGGATTAGAGGATTAAAGAAACTTGGAATCGATGATGAACCATTCGGTAGAGAGTTGGCAGAGATGTTTCCTAAAGAACGTAAAAATCATCCCTTTATATATGAAGAGACATATGAAGTTCTTGATCGTTTAAAAGGAAACTATCAACTAGTGTTATTAACGAATGGTTCACCAAGTCTACAACAAATCAAGTTAACAATTTCACCAGAGATCCCGCCATACTTTGACCATATTATCGTTTCAGGTGCGTTTGGTAAGGGGAAACCGGATGCTTCTATTTTCCAACATGTGCTGGATACATGTGAGGTTCAAGCGGATGAAGCTATAATGATCGGCGATAATTTGATGACGGATATTCTTGGTTCCAATCGTGTAGGTATGAAAAACGTTTGGATCAATCGTGAAAATAAAGCGCCAAGTGATGAAGTAAAACCAACCTATGAAATAACGAATTTAAATGAATTGTTTCCTATAATTGATAATTTGAAAAACCGATGAGGATCTCTTCCTCATCGGTTTTCCGATTCTGCTATACTTGTTCTAGCAGATTATACATCAAGGAGGTTCACCATGCTAGAATATTTCTTAGTTTTTTTAGGGGCTGCTATACCATGGATAGAAATCATGCTTGTCATCCCTCTAGGTATCATTCGAGGTTTGTCACCGGTGTGGGTGATGATCCTCTCGTTCGCCGGTAATATGGCAACGATTATATTACTAATCATTGGTTTTCAGCAAATCAAAGATTGGATTGAACGCAGGAATAAGAAAAAAGGAAAAGGCGAATCGAAACGGCGTAAGCAGGGTGAAAAAATTATGAATACATATGGTTTACCTGTTTTAGCGCTCGCAGGACCGATTCTTATCGGCACGCACATCGCTGCGTTCATTGGACTCGTCTTCGGTGCGAATAAAATGACTACCTTAATTTGGTCCGCCATTAGCATTGCGCTATGGAGTCTAGTATTTGGCATCCTCACCGCCATGGGTTTCGACTTCTTCGTTAGTCGCACATAAAAAACTCAGCTGATACGCATATCAGCTGAGTTTTCATGTTCTTATAGATCAATTGCTTTTGCGTCGTGGATATTTTGAACTTCTTTGATGTTTTTAATGGAACTAGATTCTACGTGATGATCCACAGTTAACATCATTATCGCGTCTCCACCTTCAGCAGAACGTCCAACTTGCATCGCTGCAATGTTGATATTTTCTTCTGCAAGCAATGTACCTACACGGCCGATTGCACCAGGCTGGTCAATGTGGCGGATGAATAGTAAGTGACCTTTTGGAATCGCATCGACAATATAATCGTCAACTTTTACGATACGTGGTCCAAGACCGTTAAGAAGTGTACCCGCTACTTTGCGGATTCCTTTTGTTGTTACAATTTCCACTGTGATCAAGTTCGAGAACCCTCTACCAGTAGTCGTCTTCTGCTCATTCACTTTGATACCGTAACGATCAGCCATTAGCTTTGCGTTTACATCATTGACTGTTTCGCCAAGGTTACGCTTGAGAAGACCTTTTACTGTGTTGCGAGTCAATGCGCGCACATCGTAGTTTGCTAATTCGCCTGCATATTGAATGTTGATCTCGTTGATAACAGAGTTTTGAATTTGTGATAAGAACATACCTAGTTTTTCTGTTAGATCGAAGAATGGCTCGATTTTCGCCAATACATCACGAGAAACGGATGGTAAGTTTACTGGATTACGTACAGAACCGATTGTTAAGAAGTTTACTACGTCACGGCTAACGTCTACGGCAACAGATTCCTGAGCTTCGAACGTGCTTGCACCTAGGTGAGGTGTCGCAATGACTTCTGGTAATGTCAATAATTTGTGATCCAAGAATGGCTCTTCTTCAAATACGTCAAGTGCTGCTCCTGCTACTTTGCCTTCAACAATTGCATCGTATAGAGCATCTTCATCGATGATTCCACCGCGTGCACAGTTGATGATTTGTACACCAGTTTTCATCTTCGCGAATGCTTCTTTGTTGATCATTCTACGTGTTTCTTTAAGTAACGGTGTGTGAACCGTGATGAAATCTGCTGCGACTAGTACTTCGTCAACTGTTCCGATTTCAATACCTAACTTTTTAGCGATATCTTCTGTTAAAAATGGGTCAAACGCAATGACGTTCATACGCTGTCCTTTTGCACGTCTAGCTACCTCAGCACCAATACGCCCAAGTCCGATGATGCCAAGAGTTTTGTTTTTCAACTCCACACCTAGGAATGACTTTCTGTCCCATTTACCGTTCTTCAACGAGTTAAATGCCTGAGGAATTTTGCGAGCCATTGACATCATCATAGCGACTGTGTGCTCAGCAGCTGAATTTGTGTTTCCGTCAGGAGCGTTTACTACGATAATTCCTTTTTCAGTAGCAGCATCTAGATCAATATTATCGACACCTACACCTGCACGACCAATGATTTTCAATTGGTCAGCTGACTCCAACAATTCCTTTGTAACTGTTGTTTGGCTCCGTACAAGAAGTGCGTCAAAACCTTTGATGCGATCCTTTAACTGGTCAGGTGTTAAATCTGTGTCAATTACAATTTCAAAACCTTCTGCTTGTCGTAATGGAAAAATACCGTCTTCACTAAGTGGGTCACTAATAAGTACTTTAAAAGCCATGTTAATCATTCTCTCCTTCAATTGTTTGTATTGGATTTTTTGTAAATACTACTTGTGTAATAGAGCGTATTTTATGTAAGTTTGCGAACCCTCCTTTAGGTAAAATAAAAAAAGCCTTCCACCCCTTACATACTACGTAAGGGGCGAAAAGCTCGATAAACTAACGCGGTACCACCCTTGTTTTGCTGCCGAAACAGCCTTCATTCAGCATGCGTAACGTGCATGTAACGAATTGGCTTACTAAATTCAGCCAATCAATTCAGAAGTGCCGCCAACCCTAGAATTTACTGATTCCCACCACTTCATCAGCTCTCTAAGAAATTCTTTTTGGGGAAGGTAAGTCTTCGTCAAAATTGTTTTGCGTATATTAAATTTAGAACTAATCATAACACGTCAAAAGTTATTGTCAATTACTTTTCTAATAAAAATAAAAAACTATTAAATACGAACGTAAAATAGTGAATTAATTGTGAACGTTCGTGTTTAGGTGGTGAAATGATAAAAAACATAACTATTTAAACGTGGCTAGAGTAAATGGGGGAAGTCGTCAGACGAGAAGTTAAAATGAAAACAGTGTTATAGTGGAGCTATACTATTCTTATAAAGGAGTTTTGGACATGAAGAAGTTGGAAACCCTAGAGCAATTTGAGCAACTGAAAAATGAAGAACGTGTTATATTTTTATTCACTGCAGATTGGTGTTCTGATTGTAGAGTGATCGAGCCATTTCTACCAACACTAGAAACCGAATTTACTGAGTATGAGTTTATTTCGGTCGATCGTGACGATTTCATTGATTTATGTAGTCAACTCGATATTTTTGGAATCCCGAGCTTTATTGCGTTCAATGAAGGGAAAGAGACAGGGCGTTTCGTTAGTAAGAACCGAAAAACAAAAGAAGAAATAGAAGAGTTTATCAACAGTCTATAAATGTACAATAAAAAAGCCATCCCGGTTGAGATGGCTTTTTATATTATGAATAATCTCCTAGCTCATTTAAAAGAATCTTTGCGCCTCTAGGGCTAATGAATAAGCCATTTGATAATTGTTTATTTTCATCTAAAACATCACCGGTAATGAAACAGGCTCTGTTTACTTGATACTTTCTTAAAATAATTCGATCGTCTTCAGCGAATATTTCAATCGGGTCCCCTTTGTCTATCAGCAAAGATTTTCTAAGCTCTTTTGGAATGACAATTCTGCCGAGATGATCAACTTTTCGAACAATTCCTAAAGACTTCATGGCGTCCTCCTTGAAAAAAGTAGTTGTTAATTCCTATTATACACAACTTTTTACTATCTACAATTTGCAAGATCGATATTTGTTGAACTATTTGAAAATTTCGCTATACAATTAGTTTATTAGTGTTATAATACTCTGTAAATCAATTTTTGAATTCGTATCGAGAAAACAATTTCATATTACTTATCAAGAGAAGCTAAGGGATTTGGCCTGATGACGCTTCAGCAACCTCTGTGTAAACAGGAAGGTGCTACCTCCAACAAGATTTTATTCTTGAGAGATAAGAATGGTGTGCAAATACCCTCATTTTCTTATCTACAAGAGAAGGGGTATTTTTTATTGCAAAGAAATCAGATAAACGAAAAGCCAAGGGGGAAGACACATGCCGATTAATATACCAAAACAATTACCAGTAGGAAAATTACTAAAAGAAGAAAAAATTTTCGTTATGGATGAAGAACGTGCGATTTCACAGGATATCCGACCGCTGAACATATTGATCTTGAACTTAATGCCTGAAAAAGAGAAAACGGAACTGCAATTATTGCGTTTATTGGGAAATACGCCATTACAAGTGAATGTAACGTTTTTAAATACAGCGACGTATGTTTCAAAAAATGTTAGTCAAACACATTTGGAAACATTCTATACCACATTCGAACACGTCAAAGATCGTCGTTTTGACGGCATGATCATCACGGGGGCACCCATTGAACTTATGCCGTTTGAAGATGTAGTATATTGGAAAGAATTTGTGCAAATTATGGAATGGACGAAAACGAACGTAACATCCGTCCTTCATATTTGTTGGGGTGCGCAGGCAGCGCTTTATCATCACTATGGTATTGATAAGTTTGAGTTAGAAAAGAAGTGTTCAGGTATATACTTACACAATATTACGGATTCGACGGTTAAATTAGCAAGAGGATTCAATGATGAGTTTGTTGCGCCACATTCTCGTAATACATCAGTATCCATTGAAGATATAAAAAATCATCCCGATTTGACACTACTTTCTGCTTCGGACGATGCAGGTGCGTTCATCATTATTTCGAAAGATGAAAAGCATATTATGGTTACAGGACATTTAGAGTATGACGCTTGTACATTAGCAGAAGAATATGCGCGTGATGTTCAAAAGGGAATTGATATCGATGTGCCAGTAAATTATTTCCCTAACGATGATCCAACGAAAGATCCGAAGAATACTTGGCGTTCGCATACGCATCTATTATTCACCAATTGGCTTAACTATTATGTTTACCAAAAGACGCCATATATCTGGAGTTAAAAATGCGAGGATTTTAATATGCTACGTAACGTATAATTCCATCTTACTTCACACATACTGCGAGCAACGGGGGTGCGTGTTGTGAACATGGATGAATTTGTGGAATTAGCTTTTTGGGAGATGACTTTACGAACGGTCCTTTCTTTCATCGTCCTAATGATTTTGGCTCGTTTCATGGGAAAAAAACAAGTGTCTCAACTGACTTTCTTTCATTATGTAACTGGTATCACGATTGGTTCCATTGCAGCAAACTTGGCTGGAGAATCAGAAACACCCTTTCTTAATGGATTGTACGGAATGGTTTTATGGGCGTTATTGACGATTTTAGCCAATTTTTTATCGTTCAAATCAGTGAAATTACGAGTCGCGCTTGATGATAAACCAATGATTGTTATTCAAGACGGCAAAATCATACAAGGCTCATTACGGAAGTTGCGGCTGAATTTTAATGAATTGAATATGATGCTGCGAGAACAATCTATATTTTCTATGAAAGATGTCAATTATGCGATATTTGAAACAAATGGAAATTTGAGCGTTATGCTGAAGCCAACAGAGCAACCTGCCAAAAAGAAAGATGTCAAAGCTTCTGCTACGATGCCAAAATATATTCCGACCGAAATTATTACAGATGGAAAAGTGGAAGAGAAAAATATGCGTGAATTACATCTGACGGATGTGTGGTTGACACAACAATTGGAGCAGCAAGGTATTGGTAAGCCAGAGCATGTGCTGTATGCGGAAATTCAGACAGATGGCAGTTTGTATGTGAATACATTAAAGAAAACGTAAAGTGAAGGTCGCTGAAGTTTATTTAGTCTTCTTCACTTATTTGTTTAGTGGTAAGAATGAAGTGAAAAGAAAAAGAACGGATGGAAAAGGTATCCACCCGTTCTAATTACTTATTTATTGAAGGGGGGTTGGCATGCCAGGCTGACCAACAGGTACATATGATTGAAGCAACAAATTCATGTCATGTTCTTTTAATTGTGGCATTTGGTAATACTGATGTTTGTTTTGATAAATCGCTAATTCATAAGCCATTTCGATACAGTTTGGTATGGAATCAGCGAGTACACGACGAACAACAGGGTTACATACTTCTAATGCGGCGGCTGCTTTTCCAGTAGAACCCTCTTTTGCGGCACTAAGTAAAAAACCCGAAATGATTTCGTCTGTAATTTCACCAGTGGATTGAATCGGCTTCGTTGGAGGTTTTTCTTTCATGCCGTAAATAAAGTCGCTACCTGCTTTCATTTGATATCGTTGCGTTGGATGTGAAGGGTCTTTCCCTGTTTTGAAGCATTCGACTGTAATGTTATATTCATCCAGCATAAATCGGTACTGGCGATCCAAAATATCTAATAGCTCTGGATCTTGTACGTGAGGGCGCAAAATCATCGCTTGGTTTAATGCACCCACCGCGGCACCAAGTACTTCATGCATATCAAAGAGCTCATGTCCACCGTGATTTAACGATGGCGGCACCATACCACCTTGCAAATGTTGAGATGTTTCAAATTGATTGGTCAAATATACTTCCTCCTTCAATTAGTCATTTCCATCAGTTGTAGTATGTGGTGGCAGATAGGTTTTATGCATACTTCATTACGTTCATTCATACCTTGATAAAAGAACATGGAAGGGTAGTGAAGTATTATGCAGATACATGTAGTCCAACAAGGTGAGAGTTTATACAAAATAGGTCAAATCTATGGGGTGCCGTACCAACAAATCATCATAGCAAATGAATTGGATAGCGACCGTTTGGCCGTGGGACAAGCGTTAGTTATTCCTATCGTCGGTGCATACTATTGGGTGCGGCCTGGAGATAGCTTATATAAAATAGCGCAAACTCATGGCTTATCCGTTGAACGTCTCGCGCAGATCAATGGCATCAGCACTACAGCTATGTTGCAAATAGGGCAACGTCTTTATATTCCAGAACAGCCCAAAACGCCTATTGATTCATTATTATACGTGGAACCACGTAATCCAGTGAGCCCCGAAATGCTAGCGGAAGTTAGAAGACACGTCAAACAGCTGACTTATTTAGCAATGTTTAGCTATGAAGTACAGCGCGATGGTTCGCTGAAAGCTCCGACCATTGCAGACATTCCAACGATTGCTGAAAATGCAGGCGTTATCAATATGATGGTGCTGACAAACTTAGAAGAATTCACATTTAGTGCAGAGCTTGCACGTGTGATCTTCACGGATCAAGCAGCGCAAAACCGAATGATACAACAAGCTATTGCCACTGCGAAAAAAATTGGCTATGGGGATATTCATTTCGACTTTGAGTTATTATTCCCGGAAGACCGTGAATTATATAATCAATTATTACGAAATGCGCGCGATCAAATTCATCAAGCTGGATTGACATTGTCGTCGGCACTTGCACCTAAATCCGGGGAAGTGACGACGGGAATTTATGGCGCGCATGATTATAAAGTGCACGGAGAAGTTTGTGATTTTGTTGTATTAATGACGTATGAATGGGGCTATACGTACAGTGCACCACAAGCTGTCAGCCCAATTGGTCCAGTAACAAAAGTTGTAGAGTATGCGGTCAGTCAAATTCCGCGTGAAAAGATTTTTTTAGGGCAGAATTTGTATGGTTATGATTGGTCCGCGCCCTTTGGTGAAGAAAATAGTAAGCCGGCTACCGCATTAAGTCCAAAAACAGCGACTAATTTAGCTATTGAACAACGAGTGGCAATTGAATATGATCCAGTGGCACAGGCTCCTCACTTTACGTATTATGATATACAAGGAACTGAACATGAAGTGTGGTTTGAAGACGCCAGAAGTATTAATGCGAAATTTGACTTGTTGAAGAAATTTAAATTGCGTGGGATTATGTATTGGAAGCTCGGTTTAGCGTTCCCGCAGAATTGGTTGTTGCTAGAAGATCGATTTACTATACGAAAGCGATAAGAAAACAGAGCCTTTCCTATGAATAGGAAAGGCTCGCGTGTTGGAATTTTTATTCATTAGTGAGTACTTTCATAGCGTTTTGGAAAAGATCCATATCAGGATTTACGAGTAAAGCAGGTAGGAAAGCAAATGTCATGAGTAGTAATAGATTAGCTCCTAAAATAGAGCGTAACGTATTGGACTTTTTTTTCATGGTGCTTCGCCTCTTTCTTTTCGTATTATTTCACACGCTCCCGCGAATGCCCATTAACAACTAGCTTCGCATAGATTGATTGAGTAGTTTAATAATACACTTTATTCAGACAATTGTAAAGGTATAAGTTGTTGTAAGTACATAAAATTGACACAAAAGTTAAAGCGTTTTGTAGAAGTTTAAAAAAAATCTTGTAACTTGCTATGTTTTCGGTAATAATATTGGAATACACAGAAATATTTTAGGCGATTAAAAATTCAATTTATTCAGTAGAATTCGTCCTTTTATAGGTGGAATTTCATGAAATAGAGGTGCTTTCAGGATAACTTCTACTGAGTAAAGTGAGCGACTCGTCGGTCGTCAGTTTTCAACTAACAACAAGGAAAGGGATGGTCGCAAATGACAAAGATTGATGAGGTTGAATTTAACAATCGTAAACGAGCAAACGATTATGTTCATGAAGTATATGAATTGGTGAAGAAACGGAATCCAGATGAAAAGGAATTTTTACAGGCAATAAGAGAAATCTTTGATTCCCTTCGTCCTGTCTTTGCTAAGCATCCCGAATTTATCTACAACGGAATTCTTGAGCGGATTACTGAGCCAGAACGAATCATTTCATTCCGCGTGGCTTGGGAAGATGATCAAGGAAAAGTACATGTGAACAGAGGATTCCGTGTTCAGTTCAATAGTGAACTCGGGCCTTATAAAGGTGGACTACGTTTCCATCCATCTGTAAACAGTAGTATTATGAAATTTTTAGCGTTTGAACAAATATTTAAAAATGCGTTGACTGGTCAACCAATTGGTGCAGGTAAAGGTGGATCGGATTTTGATCCTAAAGGCAAGTCTGATCGTGAAATCATGCGCTTTACGCAAAGTTTCATGACAGAGTTGAGTAGACATATCGGGCCGGATATCGACGTTCCAGCTGGGGACATTGGTGTAGGTAAGCGTGAAATTGGTTATCTATTTGGTCAATACAATCGTATAAAAGGCGGTTATGAAGCGGGGATCCTTACCGGGAAAAATCCGGATCATGGCGGTAGCTTAGGTCGTAAAGAAGCAACTGGCTACGGCACAGTTTATTTCGTAGATGAAATGCTCAAAGAGAACAATCTGTCACTTGAAGGCCGAACGATCATCGTATCAGGTTCAGGTAATGTTTCTACGTATGCGATGGAAAAAGCGATGCAACTTGGCGCGAAAGTCGTAGCATGCAGCGATTCAGACGGCTATATATATGATAAAAATGGAATTGATCTTGAGCTTATTAAAGAGTTAAAAGAATATAACAATAAACGTATTTGGGAATATACGAAAGAACATCTTCATGCCGAATACCACGCTGATTGCAGTGCGATTTGGTCGATACCTTGTGATATCGCACTTCCATGTGCAACACAAAATGAAATCGATGAAATTGCTGCACATATGTTAATTGCAAACGGCGTAAAAGCTGTTGGTGAAGGTGCGAACATGCCTTGTACAATTGAAGCAATTGAGATCTTTCAAGAGCATAATATTTTATTCGCTCCTGCAAAAGCAGCGAATGCAGGCGGTGTTGCAGTTTCCGCTATGGAAATGTCACAAAACAGTCAGCGTTTATCTTGGACGGAAGAACAGGTAGATATGCATTTGAAAGATGTTATGCAAAATATTTATAATGACTGTAAAAAAGCAGCAGATGAATACGGAAAACCAGGTAACCTTGTCATGGGAGCGAACGTAGCAGGATTCCTTAGAGTAGCGGATGCAATGGTTGCACATGGTATACGATAAATGATAAAAAACAGACACATTATGTAAAAAAATGTGTCTGTTTTTTTGATTTTTTATTGCGTTCTGGCTGAAATATGATATTATAAAAATACACTAAGTTGAATTAATATACATTCACTTGCATGAGAGGGGACTTACCCATGGAAAAGAAAAAAGTAGTATTAGCTTACTCTGGCGGTTTAGATACATCAGTTGCAATTCAATGGTTAACGGATCAAGGATATAGCGTAGTGGCAGTTTGTTTAGATGTCGGAGAAGGAAAAGATCTTGACTTCATCAAAGAAAAAGCACTACAAGTTGGCGCAGTGAGCAGCTATGTCATTGATGCGAGAGAAGAATTCGCACAAGATTTCGTCCTTCTTTCATTGCAAGCACAAACATATTATGAAAATAAATATCCACTCGTTTCCGCATTATCCCGTCCATTAATTTCTAAAAAATTAGTGGAAATCGCACATCAGGAACATGCGACGACTGTTGCACATGGTTGTACTGGAAAAGGGAATGATCAAGTACGTTTCGAAGTCGCAATCAAATCACTTGATCCGACACTTGAAGTCGTTGCACCGGTCCGTTCATGGAGCTGGTCGCGTGAAGAAGAAATAAATTATGCAAAAGAACATAATATTCCAATTCCAATTGATTTGGATAATCCGTATTCAGTGGATCAAAATCTTTGGGGTCGTGCCAATGAATGTGGAATTCTTGAAGATCCCTGGGCAACGCCACCTGAAGATGCGTTTGGTTTAACGGTATCCATCGAAAATGCACCCGATACAGCGGACATTGTTGAGATCGCGTTTGAACAAGGTGTTCCAGTGAGCATCAATGGGCAGAGGTATTTATTGAGTGATTTGATCACAGAATTAAATTTACTTGCAGGAAAACATGGAGTGGGGCGTATCGATCACGTAGAAAATCGTCTGGTCGGTATCAAATCACGTGAAGTGTATGAAGCTCCGGGCGCGATTACATTGTTGAAAGCACATAAAGAGCTTGAAGATTTGACTCTTGTGAAAGAATTAGCTCATTTTAAGCCGATCATTTCACAAAAATTAGGTGAATTAATTTATAACGGTTTATGGTTCTCTCCTTTACGTGATGCGCTTGAAGCATTTATCAAAGAAACACAGCAATACGTCAATGGTACGGTGCGTGTGAAGTTGTTCAAAGGACATGCATTAGTGGAAGGACGTACATCACCGAATTCATTGTATGATGAAAAATTGGCGACATACACGTCAGAGGATGCATTTGATCAGTCAGCAGCAGTTGGCTTCATTAAATTATGGGGACTGCCGACTGAAGTGCACAGCATGGTTAATAAAAAGCAAATCGTTAAGAAAAACTACTAACAGTGATGCGTGGAAGTAGCGGGGCTTTGAGAGCTCCGCTACTTTTTTGCAACTAATCTTCATTCGACTCCGTCTTACTGTTAAAGAAGAGGGGCGAGTGTATGAAAAAGGGGATAGGCGTTGTGATTGTTGTGCTATTGGCTATAGGGATATGGTTGTTTTGGATGATTCCAGGAGAGCGAATACATAAGGCGCAGCAATTTAAAGCAGATGGAACATATGATTATGCAGTGATTCTCGGAGCGAAAGTAAATGGGGAAGTGCCGTCATTGTCTTTACGTTATCGACTTGAGGAAGCGCTAGCATATGCAAATCGCTATCCGAATGTAAAATTCGTCTTGTCTGGTGGTCAAGGGCTTGATGAAGACATTAGTGAGGCGGAAGCTATGTATCGTTATTTGACATTGAATGGCGTCGCGGTGGAACGTTTGATTTTAGAAGATCAATCAACGTCTACATATGAAAACTTGCTGTATTCGCAGGAATTACTTCCTGAAGTAGCTGGCGTAACGATCATTAGCAGTGACTTTCATTTGGCAAGAGCAAGGTTTTTAGCTAGGCAAATCGGGTGGGATGCAGATGTAGTTGCTGCGAAGACGCCTGAAGTAGTGAAGATGAAAGTGTTGGTTCGGGAGCGTTTTGCGTTGTTTAAGACGTGGGTGTTTCGAAAATGAAGTAATAGATTCATCGGTGCGCGCTCATAGAACTTGGCCGGGCGCTCATAGAACTTGTCCAGTCGCTCATAGACTTGGCTAGGCGCTCATAGACCGCGGCCAGTCGCTCATAGAACTTGGCTAAGCGCTCATAGACCCCGGCTAGGCGCTCATAGAACGCTACCAAGCCATAAAAAAGTGACGAAACACATGTGTTTCGTCACTTTTTCCTATCTTATAAAGAAGAAATTTTATGAAATTCAGGCTTGCCATCTGTGAAAGTAGCTAAATAATCGAAGCCGATGGATTGATACAGTTCAAGTGACTCTTTGAAATCATGGGCGATTTCAGTCGTGCGATGTGCGTCAGAACCGAGTGTGATGATTTCGCCGCCACATTGTTTGTACAACCGTAAAATATCTTCGCTTGGCATATTATGTGACAATCCATAGCGAGTACCAGAAGTATTGAGCTCAATTCCTTTGCCCTCTGGTATAATGATATTGAAGATCTTTTCCAAATAGTCATGAAATTTATTGGCTGGTGGCTGATCTGTATAGCGCTTGATCAAATCGGTATGTCCTAGAACACTATAGCGTTTATAATTTTGAACACAATAAAGCAATTCTTTATAGTATGTTTCGAATGCTTCATCCACAGAACGATCTGCGAATAATTCACGATAATGCAAAGATTTGTTTTCAACAGTATGTAATGAACAAATGACAAAATCAAAGCTATGCTCATCCATCAATTTTTCATAAAGGTGTAATAAGTCTGGTTGAAGACCGATTTCGACTCCTTTTTTTATTGTCAGCTGTCCTTTAAATTGGTCGTTCAGTTGCTGGATTTCTTTCGCATATTCGAGCTTGTCAAAGTCGAAGTGAATCGTGTCATCTGGATACTCATAGTCCACGTGATCGGTAAAACAAATTTCAGTTAGTCCTTTGGCAATTGAAGCTTTGGCCATCTCTTCCATCGGGATCTCGCAATCTGCAGAAAATGCGCTGTGCATATGATAATCAAACATAGTCTCATGTCTCCTTTTCTATAGTACATATTGTAGCAGATGAATCAGGCTACATACAGTTGACAACATCCAAATAATCCATTATAGTTAGAAATAACTTTAGCCTAGTAAAGTGATAAAGTATCCGGAAGGCGGTAGAATAAATAGTGTATTCTGAAATTTTGGCGAGTGAACATGAAAAACATGAAAAAATTATTGGAACGCTAAGCAAGCGGTTCACTACATATGGCTATAAACGTATTAAAACATCCGCGTTTGAACAATACGATTTGTATTCGAATGTGCGCACGTCGATTAACCAAAACGAAATGATCAAAGTGATTGATTATACGGGGGAAGTTTTGGTTTTGCGTCCGGATGTGACGATTCCTTTGACTCAGCAACTCGTTCAGTTGAATGGTAACTTGCCGGAAGAGATGCGTTACTATTATGTCCAGGAAGTATTTAGACAGACATTCCAAGAAAACGAACGAATCGGCAAGACGCAGGCAGGTGTAGAATATTATTGCGAGAGCTCTCCACAGGCAGATGCAGAAACGATTATGCTTGCATGTCATGCATTGCGTGATGTAGGTTTCTCGGATGTGAAAATAGAAATTGGTTACGCTGGGTTTTTCACAGAATTGATAGCGGACTTGCAATTAACTATAGATCAGACAGCTGAACTGAAGACATTGATTCAAGCGAAGAACGTAGTCGAAATCGGACCTTTCCTTAATCAATTGCCGATTGATCCATCAGTAAAAGAAATACTTGAACAATTACCATTACTATACGGTGCACCACAAGTCGTATTTGATAGGCTACAAAACTTGAAGGTGAGCGAATCTGCTCAGCGTGCGATTGATTATTTACAGCAAACATATAAAATCGTTGAGTTATACGGCTTAAAAAAGCATATCGTTATCGACCTCGGATTAATTAACCATATGGGTTACTACTCCGGTATCATTTTTCAAGGTTATGTAGAAAGTTTTGGTAAACCTGTATTGATGGGTGGACGTTATGATTCATTAAGTGAAGAGTTTGGTGTTAAATTGCCAGCGATTGGTTTCGCTTGTGAAATTGATTCATTAGTGAAAGCTGCTGCAAAGAAAGAATTGAAAGAACGCTATAGCATCGACGTAACGGTATTCTTTAAAGAAAGCCGAATGAAATACGCGATTGATATCGCCAATGAATTAAGAGAACGTGACTACCGCGTCGTATCCAAACCTTTAAAAGGCCAAGCATCTGCTAAAGATAGTCAGTATACAATTCAGTTACTAGAACAGCAGAATCTATTAATAGATGAAGAAGAAGCGAAGGAATTTAGAGACTTCAAACAATTACTAGACAGCATCACAAGCAAGAAAGGGGTACCTGAATGGACTATTTAACAGTCGCAATGGCAAAAGGCCGTACAGCGGAACGAGCAATGAAGTTCCTTGAGAAATCGGACGTTCGATTTTCAGAATGGACGGATGATAGCCGTAAGCTCGTTATTTATGACGATAAAAAAACGATTAAACTCATTTTCGTCAAAGCCGTAGATGTACCGGTTTATGTAGAAAAAGGAGCAGCCGACGTAGGGATCGTTGGTAAAGATGTCATGATGGAAGATCCCCGTGATGTCTATGAATTACTAGATTTAGGAATTGGGAAATGCAAACTAGCAGTGGCGGGATTCCCGAATACACCCGTAGAAAATATTCCATTCCTAACCGTCGCATCTAAGTACCCGTTAGTAGCGAAGGAGTATTTTGATAAGAAGGGCATTCGCACAGAAATGATCAAGCTGAATGGCTCAATTGAGTTGGCACCATTGATTGGTATGTCAGACGTCATTGTCGATATCGTCGAAACGGGCACGACATTGAAAGAGAATGGCCTAGTCGTACTAGAAGAAATAGCTGATGTGAGTGCGCGTTTAATCGTCAATAAAGCGAGTTACGCTACGAAAACAGAAGATATTCAACAGTTTATACAAGATATGAAGGAAGGGCTGGAGGTGCGCTCATGAAAACGATTCGTGGGGCTGAATTTACAGAAGAGTTACTACGACGAGACGATTCCAGTCAAGCAGATTTGGAATTTGATCGTAATGTTCTATCAATCATCGATACCGTTCGCGCGCAAGGCGACAAAGCAGTAATCGACTACACCGCACGTTTTGATGGCGTGATGCTGGACGAATTAATCGTCAGTGAAGAAGAAATCAAAGAAGCGGAACAAGCCGTGACAGAAGATTTCTACCGTGCATTACGCGCAGCGAAACAACGAATTTCTACATATCATGAAGCGCAAAAAGAGCAATCTTGGTTCCTAAACCCGAATGAAGGCATCATGCTTGGCCAGAAAGTCACACCAATTGATAGCGTTGGCATTTACGTACCTGGCGGAAAAGCAGCGTATCCTTCAACGGTATTGATGAATGCACTACCAGCAAAAATCGCAGGTGTCGGTCAGATTTCAATGGTCACACCTCCACAAAAAGATGGCAAGATTAATCCTCACGTACTAGTTGCTGCAAAAGAAGCGGGTGTCGATCGCATGTATAAAGTAGGCGGAGCACAAGCAATTGCGGCACTAGCATACGGTACGGAAACGATTGGAAAAGTCGTCAAAATCACAGGTCCAGGTAATGCATATGTAGCACGTGCAAAAAAATGGGTATTCGGTGATGTGGCGATTGATATGATTGCAGGACCGAGTGAAATTTGTGTCGTGGCAGACGCTAATACGAATGCGGTGTATGCAGCTGCAGATTTATTGTCTCAAGCAGAACACGATGAGCGTGCTGCAGCGGTTTGCGTCACAACTAGTGAAGCATTTGCTGTGGAATTATCAAAAGAAATCGAGCGCCAATTAGCTGAGCTAGATCGTATAGAAATCGCGGCGCAATCAATCGAGCAATTCGGTCGAATTATTATCGTTGATACATTACAAGAAGCATTCGACATCGTCAATCGCCTTGCACCAGAGCACTTGGAGCTGATGATTGACAATCCGATGGAACATTTAGCTTCTATCCGCAATGCGGGGGCGATTTTCCTTGGCCAACACGCACCGGAAGCACTTGGTGACTATATGGCAGGACCGAATCATACATTGCCGACAAGTGGAACTGCTGCATTTTCCTCACCACTTGGCGTCTATGATTTCATGAAAAAATCAAGTGTAATTTATTACTCCGAAAACGCACTTGCGGAAGTGGCGGATGATGTCATCACTCTTGCGGAGGCCGAGCAACTAACAGGTCACGCGAATTCGATTAAAGTACGAAAGGCAGGATACTAAATGCGCAGAGAACAAATTTTACGTAAAACAGGTGAGACGGACATTGAAATGGACTTTTCACTCGATGGCACAGGGCAAACAGATATTCAGACAGGCGTCGGATTTTTCGACCATATGTTGACTGCTTTTGCTAAGCACGGACGTTTCGATTTAACAGTCAAATGTGACGGCGATATCGAAGTAGATCAGCATCACTCCGTAGAAGATATCGGTATTGTGCTTGGACAAGCCTTCAATAAATGTATCGGTACAAAAGAAGGTATCGAACGTTTCGCACTTGTCTCGACACCGATGGACGAAGCATTATCTACAGCTTCTATCGATATTAGTGGTCGCTCATACCTCGTCTTCAATGTCGAAGGAATGAAAGACAAAGTAGGCGAATTCGATACGGAGCTAGTTGAAGAGTTTTTCCTAGCGTTTACGAGCAATGCGAAAATTACGTTACACATTAATTTAAACTACGGAAAGAATACACACCACATAATCGAATCCGTCTTCAAAAGTTTCGGTCGTGCGTTGCGTGTAGCGAGTACGATTAATCCAGACATTAAAGGTGTACCTTCCACTAAAGGTACTTTGTAATAAAAATGATGATCTACTTAGGAGGATTTGTTGATGATTTTATTCCCTGCAATTGATATTAGAGGTGGCAAATGTGTACGCCTCATTCAAGGTGATTACGCGCAAGAAATCGTTTATAATGACTCGCCGACAGATATGGCGCAAGGATGGCAACGTCAAGGGGCCGAATACATTCACGTGGTAGATTTAGATGGGGCAAAAACAGGTGACTCAGCGAACAAGCTAGCCATTGAAGCAATCGCAAAAGCTGTAACTGTTCCCGTACAAGTGGGTGGCGGAATTCGCAACATGGACATCGTAGATTCACATATTAAAAACGGTGTAGCACGTGTAATTATCGGTACAGCAGCGATTCAAGATCCGGAATTCCTGAAGCAAGCGGTTGAAAAGTATGGCGATCAAATTGCCGTATCAATTGATGCACGAAATGGTTTAGTCGCAACAGATGGCTGGACGGCAACGAGTGATGTTAAAGCAGTGGATCTATTACAAGACTTAGCAAAAATCGGTGTAAAAACAGTGGTTTACACGGACATCATGAAAGACGGCATGTTGCAAGGCCCGAACTTTGAAGAACTACAAATAATGAATGAAGCATCTTCCATAGACATTATCGCGTCAGGTGGTGTATCAACAGAATCGGATATTAAGACGCTCGCTGCTAGGGACATGTATGGTGCAATTATTGGTAAAGCTTTATACGAAGGCAATTTATCTTTAGAAAAATTATTGGGGGACGACAGCCATGTCAAAAACTAAAAAAATCATTCCATGTTTGGATGTAGACAACCGTAAAGTTGTAAAAGGAAAGAAATTTCTAGACGTGCAAGAAGTAGCAGATCCTTTAACGTTAGCAAAAAAGTACGTTGCAGACGGTGCAGATGAACTTGTATTCTACGATATTTCCGCGTCTACAAAAAACCGTAGTATGTTCTTAGACTTAATCGAAGAAATTGCAAAAGAAGTGCCCGTACCTTTTATCGTCGGTGGTGGAATTCGTACGTTGGAAGACGTCGATACGGTATTTGCTATCGGTGGTAATAAAGTTTCCATCAACAGCGCAGCTTTGACAAATCCAGAGTTGATCAAAGAAGTAGCTGATAAATATGGTTCTGAGCGCGTCATGTTGTCTATGGACGTACGTCAAGAAGGTGAAGGGAAATGGTCTGTGTACGCAAAAGGTGGCATGGAACCAACAGGTATTGATGCGATTGAATGGGCGGTTAAAATGGAAGCATTAGGCGCTGGTGAGCTGGTCGTCAATAGTGTCGATGAAGATGGCGTGAAGGATGGTTATAATATCGCATTAAACCGTGCGATGGCAGAAGCGGTTAATATACCAATCGTCGCAAGTGGCGGTGCTGGTAAACCCGAACACTTTAAAGAGGTACTGACTGAAGGTAAAGCAGACGCAGCACTTGCAGCTTCGGTATTCCACTTCAATGAAATCAATATCCGCGACTTGAAAAATTACTTAGCAGAAGAAAAAATCGCAGTTAGGAATGACTAATATGACTCTAGACATCAATGCACTTAAATTCGACGACAAAGGCCTTCTACCAGCCATCGTACAAGACGATCGTACAGGTGAAGTGCTCATGCTTGCATATATGAATAAAGAAGCAATTGAAAAAACCTTAGAAACAAATGAAACTTGGTTCTATAGCCGTTCAAGACAAGAATTATGGAACAAAGGCGCAACTTCAGGCAATCGCCAGCAAGTAAAGCGTATCTCATTAGACTGTGACAAGGACACATTGCTCGTGCAAGTGGCACCTCAAGGTCCGGCTTGTCATACAGGTGAAAAAACATGCTTCTTCACAACGGTTACAGAAACAGAAGAATCATTACGTGAAGTTGTTTATGAAGTAATTGACGAAATCGCAGACCGTAAAGCGAATCCGTTAGAAGGTTCATACACGACCTACCTATTTAATGAAGGCATTGACAAAGTGTTGAAGAAAGTCGGCGAGGAGACCACTGAAGTCGTAATCGGTGCGAAAAACGCTGATAAAGAAGAAGTATCCAATGAAATTGCAGATTTGATCTATCACACACTTGTACTGATGAATATTCTTGATGTGGATTTAACAGATGTTCAGCAAGTATTACGCGAAAGAAGACCGAAAAAGGAAGTGCTACGCAATGAGTAGATTTCTGAGCACAGTTGCACGCCGGACGGAACCTTATGTTCCCGGCGAGCAATTGAATCAGCCAGATATCATCAAGTTAAATACCAATGAAAATCCGTATCCACCAAGTCCTAAAGTAGTAGAAGCTATCCAAGCAACTCTCGACGACAACACGTTACAGCGTTATCCGTCACCGACAGTCGATCCGTTGCGCCACGCGATTGCAAAGACATACGGACTGACTAAGGACAATGTTTTTGTCGGTAATGGCTCTGATGAAGTTTTGGCATTTGCGTTCATGGCATTTTTTGAGCCAGGAAAAATGATTAAATTCCCGGAAATCAGCTATAGCTTTTATCCGGTCTACTCGAAGATATTCGATATTTCATATGAACAGGTGCCTTTGAACAAGGACTTTACGCTCGCTAAGGAGAAATTCTTCGGTTCAGAAGGTGGCGTGATTTTACCAAATCCAAATGCACCGACGAGTATTTACGAAGAACTTGACGGAATCGAAGAGATTTTGCAGCAAAATCCAGATCAAGTCGTGATCATTGACGAAGCGTATATTGACTTTGCAGGTCCTTCTGCGATGAAGTTGATCGATCGTTATGATAATTTATTAGTGATTCAAACGACGTCAAAATCACGTGCGCTTGCTGGATTACGTGTTGGCTTTGCGTTAGGTCAGCCCGAATTAATCGCTGGATTGACGCGCATCAAGGATTCATTCAACTCGTATACGATTGATCGTCTGGCAATGGCGGGTGCAACTGCAGCATTTGAAGATCATGCGTATTTCTCTGAAAGTACGAAGAAAATTATTCGTACACGAGAGCATACGGTTGAATCATTGAAACAACTTGGATTCGAAGTATTACCTTCTGATGCGAACTTCGTATTTGCGAAGCCGATCAACCAAGATGCAAAGATGCTGTATGAGCAATTAAAGACAAGAGGAATTTTGGTTCGTCACTTTGATTCCGAGTTAATCAGTGACTACTTACGCATTACAATCGGCACTGATGAACAGATGGGCGTTTTATTCAAAGTACTTAAACAGCTGGATAAATGAATATACTCATAAAAAACCATTCGACTCTGAATGGTTTTTATTTATGTGAATATTGATAATACGATAAGAAATGCTATATCTACAACGTTTTCGACATAATTAATTTCTGTTTTTGACGTATATATACTCAAAATCATATGTTTTTTTAATTTAGCTGTTGTATTTTTATACAACATGACTTATAATAATAAAAAGAAGCTCGATTGGAGAGATAAAATTTATGAAAACAAAAAATATAATTATCATTGGTGCAGCAGGCCGAGATTTCCATAACTTTAATACATACTACCGTAACAAAGAAGAATTCAATGTTGTTGCGTTCACAGCAACGCAAATTCCAGATATCGACGGACGTAAATATCCGGCTGAATTAGCTGGCGAATTATATCCAGAAGGAATTCCAATTTATTCTCAGGAACAATTACCTGAGTTGATCAAAGAACTTAAAGTAGATGAATGTGTATTTTCATACAGCGATATTAGCTACGAAAATGTTATGGGAATCGGTGCGATTGTGAACGCTGCAGGTGCAAACTTCACATTACTTGGTTCAAAAGCGACTATGATTAAAAGTAATAAGCCAGTTATTTCTGTTTGTGCGGTTAGAACGGGAACAGGTAAAAGTCAGACGTCACGTAAAATCATTGAAACATTGCTCGAGCATGACTTAAAAGTAGTAGCGGTCCGTCACCCTATGCCATATGGTGATCTAGCGGCACAACGTGTTCAACGTTATGCGACAGTAGAAGATTTCAAGAAACATAATTGTACAATTGAAGAGATGGAAGAGTATGAGCCACACGTAGATCGTGGCAACATCATTTATGCGGGTGTCGATTACCAAGATATCTTAGATGCTGCTGAAAATGATCCAGACGGCTGTGACGTAATCCTTTGGGATGGCGGAAACAACGACTTTTCATTTTACGAGCCAGATTTAGCAATTACAGTACTTGACCCACACCGTCCCGGCCACGAGTTGAAATATTACCCAGGTGAAGTGTGCTTGCGTACAACTGACGTATCAATCATTAACAAAATTGATAGTGCATCTGAAGAAGCAATCCAAACAGTTGAAAACAATATTAAATTTGCAGCACCAAACAGCACAATTATCAAAGCTGAATCCAAAATCACTGTAGACAACCCTGAAATCATTAAAGGTAAGCGCGTGTTGATCGTAGAAGACGGTCCAACGTTGACGCACGGTGAAATGAAATTGGGTGCAGGTGTAATTGCAGCACAGCGTTTAGGTGCAGCAGAAATCGTTGACCCACGTCCATTTGCTGTAGGTAGCTTGATCACAACTTTCGACAAGTATCAGCATATTGAGAATATCTTGCCAGCAATGGGCTATGGTGAGCAACAGTTGAAAGACCTTGAAGAGACAATCAATGCAGCGGATGTAGACGCAGTGATCATTGGAACACCAATGGATCTATCCCGTGTCATCAACATCAACAAGCCTTGTACACGTGTGTATTATGACTTAGATGAAGTTGGAAGTCCGAACCTTGAAATGGTTTTGACAGACTTCATCCAAAAGCATAAATTAACTACTACAAATGTATAAGAAAATCTAACTAAGTACGCACCCGTCTTGGATGAAAATCCGGTCGCGGGTGCGTTTTTCTGCTATACTACGAATAGATAATTGGGGGGGAATATCATGTTTAATTCAAAAATTATTGATCTCGTCATCGGTGCGGTTATGGCGTATTTTGCATATGACAGAATTACGACTGGACATACTGGGATGGGAATCTTTTTCGCTGTACTCGCATTATTAAACTTACTTGCTTTTTACTTGAAACTAAGAACCGACAAAGATGTGCGAAAAAATCAATAAAACGAATCAGTTGTTCCAATTTAGGCAATCCTGTAGTATAATAACGGGATTGCAATTTTTGAAATGAGGCTAGAATCTAAATGAAACCATCCATATACGGTTTGACGATCGAACAATTGACAAACTTCTTCATAGAACAAGGACAGCAAAAATTCCGTGCAGCACAAGTATGGGACTGGCTCTACAAAAAACGCGTACAGTCTTTCGATGAAATGAAAAACATCAATAAGGAAACGCGCGACCTTCTAAATGAACATTTCACGATTCAGACACTTGAACAGAACGTCAAGCAAGTATCACAAGACGGCACCGTGAAATTCCTATTCAAAATGACAGACGGTAACTTAATTGAAACAGTCCTAATGAAATTCCCTTATGGCTATTCTGTTTGTGTAACAACACAAGTTGGCTGTAATATCGGCTGTAGTTTCTGTGCAAGTGGTTTACTGCGTAAAAACCGTGACCTTGATGCAGGTGAAATTGTTGGACAGATTATGAAAGTGCAAGAACATCTTGATGGTAAAGGCGAAGACGAACGTGTTAGCCACATCGTTGTGATGGGCATTGGGGAACCATTCGACAACTACGCGAATTTGATGAATTTCCTACATGTTGTGAATGACCAAAAAGGTCTTTCCATCGGTGCGCGCCATATTACGGTATCCACAAGTGGGTTAACTGAAAAGATTAAAGAATTTGCTGATGAAAATATCCAAATCAATTTAGCTGTTTCATTGCACGCACCGAATAATGAGTTGCGTTCAAAAATCATGAAGATCAATAAAGCATTTCCGATTGAAAAGTTAATGGACGCGATCAATTATTATTTAGAAACGACGAATCGTCGAATTACATTTGAATATATTTTGTTACGTGATGTCAATGACCATGTTAAAGAAGCAGAAGAACTCGGCAGATTACTTGCTGACAAACGCCACTTAGCATATGTTAACTTGATTCCATACAATCCAGTGGATGAGCATGGACAGTATCAGCGAAGTGAGCCACAAGCGATTAAATCGTTTTATGAGGCATTGAAACGCAAAGGCATTAACTGCGGTGTCCGACTAGAAAACGGTACGGATATTGATGCAGCATGTGGTCAATTACGTAGTAAACAAATTAAATCAGCCAAAAAACAGCCAGCCGGAGAATAATAAACTGTACCCTATAAGATGGACACTTTGAAAAAGTCCGTCTTATAGGGTATTTTTGTTTATACATAAAAATGATGTCGGGGGTCGGATCAAATGACTAAACTATTATTCACTAAAAAAGAACAAGATC
>NZ_PDYM01000044.1 GCF_002743055.1 Sporosarcina sp. P13
TAGTTGATCTTGTTCTTTTTTAGTGAATAATAGTTTAGTCATTTGATCCGACCCCCGACATCATTTTTATGTATAAACAAAAATACCCTATAAGACGGACTTTTTCAAAGTGTCCATCTTATAGGGTACAGTTTACTCTTGGCTGAGTTTGTTTACAGTCTTTTATTTGGTAAGGTTGAGAAAGGCGAGTTCAAAAGAATTTAGAATAGAAATCAAAGATCACACAACACATTCACTTTCTCCAGTCAGCAAGTGTAGACAGTACATAGGTCGGTTGGATTTCCATTTGCAGCAGTTCTTCAACTGGTGTGACGCCCGTTGCGACGTAGGCTGTGTCGATGCCGTAGCGAATGCCTACTAAGATGTCTGTGTCGTAGTTATCACCAATCATCACCATGTCTTCTTTTGCGTAGTTTCCTTGCTGCTGGATGAACTGCAGCATATAAGGTTCGGGCTTCCCTACGATGATTGGTTTCGTTTCGGTAGCAGCTTCCATCAATTGAAGGAATGAACCATTGCCTGGTACGAGCCCTCTTTCAGTAGGAAACCTCTGATCGGGATTGGTCCCTAAGAAATGTGCACCGTTGCGGATCGCAAGACAAGCTTCCGACAGCTTACTATACGTAATCTGACGGTCGAGACCCATCATTACAACGTCCGGATTCGTCGTTGTGACGGTAATCTGCTCTGCCGCTAACGCTTCTTCTAAACCCTCTTCACCAATCATCATCACGCGTGCACCTGGATATTGCTGTTTGCAGTATCGTGCCAGTGCCATCGGTGAATTCATAATATACTCAATGTCCGTTTGTACACCGAAGTCTGCTAATTTCTGTTGCTGTGCCGCACGAGTATATGCCGCATTATTCGTGACAAAATACGTCTCTGCGCCTTGTGCCTGACAGCGAGATACGAAATCTACAGCTTCTTGAATAGGTTCTCTTCCACGATACATCGTGCCGTCTAGATCTAAACAATACGCTTTATACGATTTCATAGCCATCACTCCGTCGGTAAAAATGCAGATACCGGCCCTAATTCATTCGTCAAATAATCTCGAACTTGTTGTGGGAACATTTTCAGTTCATTCACTGTTTGACGGATAGAGTTTTCCACTTCTGCAATATTCACTTCTGTAAATTGACGGACAATCATCGGACGAATCGAAATAAATGTTTTTAGTGGCACAGCTTGTTCCGATTGAATCACTTTTTCATCTTCTAAAATATCTATAATATCGTCGTAACTTCCAGGATCACGCATGATAAATCCATCGATCATGGAATTCCCCACGTCGATAATTCCCTCAATTAAACCGTGTGCAATACGCTCCACAGCTAGCTTCTTCACTTCGTTTTCTTGCCAATTGCTTTCGTTTTCAAAAGTTCCGATTAATTGCTCCATATAAGAAAGTGTTTTACTAATTTGGTTTTGATCGATAAAATACATAATGCCTCTTCCTCCTCATGTTGTACTCACTCTATCTTACCATATTTTCAACGAAACGAATAAAAGCTCCGAGCAATTGCCCGAAGCTTTTATTTTATTCTTTATCTGGTGTTTCAGTTTTCAGTTCAGTGGCGGACTCTTGTTCCGGTTTCACCTTACCGATTTTTTTCAAAATAAAATAGGCACAACCAAAGTTGCAGTATTCATAAATATAATCCTGTACGGTACTAATTTTAGTTTCATACGTAGATTTGGAATTACGATCTTCAAAAAATCCCTTTAACCGCAACTGTCCATATCCCCAGTCACCCAAGATATAATCATATTTTAAAAGCACTTCGCTAAAGCGTTCGTTCAATGCTTCTTCATCAAAGCCTTCCCGAAACTCTACCTCTATTTCATATTTCGTGTTTTCTAAAATAACCATCCGTTTCACTTCCATTTAACTGCTCGCTTGTCGTTCTAGTTCCAGTTGCTCGTCGCCTAGGCGCTGCTTTTCTTTAGCCGCTGCATTCACTTGCTCGTCAGCATGGTAGCTAGAGCGTACAAGCGGCCCCGCCTCACAATGAGAGAATCCCTTAGTCATTGCAATTTTACGCAATTCACCAAACTCATCAGGAGAATAATATTTTACTACTTTCGCATGTTTTTTTGTCGGCTGCAAGTACTGTCCGATTGTCATAATATCCACGTTATGTGCACGCAGATCATCCATCGTTTCGATAATTTCTTCTACCGTCTCGCCAAGCCCTACCATCAATGATGACTTCGTTGGAATATCTGGATACATTTCTTTTGAACGTGCTAATAATTCTAATGAACGATCATACGTTGCACGCGCACGAATTCTCGGCGTTAAGCGGCGTACCGTTTCGATGTTGTGATTTAAAATATCTGGTTTTGCATCCATTAAACGTTGTAAATTGTCACGATCGCCCCCCATATCTGAAGGCAATACTTCAATCGTCGTAAATGGATTGCTACGACGAATCGCACGGATTGTTTCCGCGAAAATCGCAGATCCACCATCTTTCAAATCATCTCGTGCTACCGCTGTGACGACAACGTGTTTTAAGTTCATTAGTTCAACTGATTCTGCTACGCGCTCAGGCTCAGCCGTGTCGAGTTCGTTTGGTAAGCCGGTTTTTACTGCACAGAAGCGGCAAGCTCTTGTACATACAGCGCCTAAGATCATGAAAGTTGCTGTTCGACGCTCTCCCCAACATTCGTGGATATTTGGACAACGTGCTTCTTCACAAACTGTATGTAAATTTTTCTCACGCATTAATTTCTTTAAACCTGTATAGTTCTCATTGGTGTTTAGCTTGATCTTCAGCCAATCAGGCTTCTTTACATGCTCTGATTTTCTTCCTGTTTCAGGTCTACATGACAACGCTACCGACTCCATTCTGTTCTAAGTTTCTACTCATGTCAATGTAACATAAATTCAGAAATCCTTCAATTATAGATGACGCTTCCGTGCTGGTGAAATAGTAAGTAAGAGAGTGGAAGGCTATCGTTACGCTGCGCTCCAGGCGGACGCGTTTGCGAAAATAAGCGTAGCGTTGGAAGCACATCTTTGATTTAAATCCCGAACCACTTCCCACTTTCTCCTCTCCTTTCCCTAAGCCAACATTCAAAAAAACGTCCGCAACCAATTCCCCGGTTGCGGACGTTTGTTGTATTTACTGTTCGACCTTAAACTTTTTCTTAAACTTCGTCAGTATAGAGGCATAGAAGACACTCAAAAATAGACCGCCCCAGATAATGATTATGCCAACGATCATCATGAGAATCGCAGAACCGCTCATTCCTGTAACCATTTAATGTCCTCCTTTATCATCTTCATAATCCGTAGCAATATGCGTATTGTTTTTCCACTTCAGCGACGTGAAGACGATTGCCATCACAAACGCACCAATCGCAGCTGGCCACCCGATTGTCCATAAGAAAGATGTAGGATATCCTTCGTAGTTTTCAGCGATATTATCTTTAATCAAGAAGAATAACATCGTGCCAAGTACAAATGGCGTGATGAAAGTTAAGGAAACTTTCCACCACCAGCCTAAACGAATATCTGATACCGCATTTGCATGTTGCTCAAAAACTCCGAGTTTTCTGAATACCCATGCCAGCAAGATGACTTCGACTAGCCCGATGACCGCAATACCAAATTGGTTAATGAAGTAATCTGCTACGTCTAGGAAATACAAACCTCCTTTTGTTGCATATAACAAGGAAATGACTGATGATAACCCAACACCGATCGTTACAGAACGACGTCTAGACATATTGAATTTATCTGACATACCTGCGATATACGTTTCACATATCGAGATGAGGGACGTAATCCCTGCAAGTACGAGTGACAGGAAGAAGAATGTACCGAACAGACCATTCAATCCTGGCATTTGATTGATGATTTCGGGGAACACAACGAACGCGAGACCTACACCAGCGGATGCTACGTCTTTTACGTCCACCCCTTGTGTAGTTGCCATGAATCCTAGTACTGCAAACACTCCGATCCCTGATAATAACTCTACAGATGAGTTCGCAAAGCCCGTAATGAATGCGTTATTTGTTATATCCGACTTCTTCGGCAAATAACTGGAATACGTGATCATAATAGCAAACGCGATTGATAAACTAAAGAAAATATGTCCATAAGCTGCAACCCACACCCGTGGATTCAATAACTTCTCTACATCTGGTTTGAAAAACGCATCCAAACCGACCATCGCACCGTCAAGTGTAATCGCACGGATCACGACGCATAAAAAGAGAACAAAAAGAACCGGAATAAATATACGATTCGCAAGCTCGATCCCCTTCTTAACTCCGCCTAGTAAGATAATGTAACAAATTACCCAAACGAGTACTAGTGGAATGGCTACGCCTCCAACTAACCCACCGACTTCTCCTGGAGTATCCGCTAATTTCAGCACATCCCCAAAGAAGAAATCTTGTGGCTTATCCCCCCAAGATAAATTAAACGAATAAATCGTGTACTTCATCGCCCATGCGATGATAACCGCATAGTAGGTGGAAATGACAAAGGATACGAAAATCCCCCACCAGCCTAGGAACTCTGTCTTCTTTCCATTTAATCGGAAGAAAGAAAGTGGTGCCGATCCACGGTACTTATGACCTATTGTGAACTCCATGATGAGAATAGGAATACCAGCTGTTAAAAGTGCAAATAAATACGGGATGAAAAATGCCCCGCCGCCATTCTCGTATGCGACATACGGAAAGCGCCAAATGTTACCTAATCCGATTGCCGAACCAACTGCTGCCAATATAAAACCGGCTCTTGTTCCCCATTGCGCACGATTTTCCATACAACTCTCTCCTCTCTTATTGTTATTTTACAAAACCTATTACCATTTTATTTATTCTGACAACTCTAGTTCTGTATACTACAGTATAAACAGGACATTCAGAGATGTCAAAACAAATTTAGACTAAGAATGACGTATCCATCACTCTTAGTCTAATGTTGTATTTTATACAGTACTAGCTTCTCGTCGTTTTCCTTTTACACTCCAGTATGTGAATAATACTATTAAGGCAATAATAACCGCTGCTAATCCAATCCACACAGAACCTGTTAAGCCCAGAACGAAGTAACCTATAGACGCCACACTTGCCGCAACTACTGCATATGGTAATTGAGTCGCCACGTGATCCATGTGATTACAGCCTGCTCCTGTAGAAGATAGAATGGTTGTATCAGAAATCGGTGAACAGTGATCACCGAATACAGCTCCAGCCAACACCGCCGCTAATGCTGGTAATAATAATTCAGGTGCCGCGTTAACCATAATCGTACCCGCAATCGGCATCAGTATTCCAAACGACCCCCAAGATGTCCCAGTAGAGAACGCCATCAGTCCAGCGAGTACAAAGATTAGTACAGGTAAGAATGCTACAGGTATATTTAATCTTTCCACGGTTTGCGATAAGAATAAACCTGTATCCAGCGTAGCAATCAATGCTGTTAAGCCCCACGCGAAAATCAAAATTAGAATAGCTGGCATCATCGCTTTCAGTCCGCTAACGAACGCACGGCCCATCCACGAGGTACTCGCTGTTTCATTTTCCTTCATTTGAGCTACATATAATAGCATCGCAAGAAGAGTCGCTGTAACGCCACCTATTACTAATGATTTCGGTACATCCGTATTTTCGAAAATAGCCCAAATATCGAATACGCCCGCTTCTTGATAGCCTGTGAAAATCATCATGCCTAGCGTCACAAAGATTAACGTCACGATCGGCAACACTAAATCACGTACTTTTCCGTGCGTATGTTCAGGGAACTCTTCTTTTAATTGACCAGGAATTTCTTTTTCGGGATCATATAATTCACCTTCATTGACTGCACGATCTTCATGCTTCTTCATTTCAAAGAAGTCATTATTCGTCCAAGCGAAGAAGAACACCATCGATAATGTCGCGATGACGTAGAAATTCATCGGTGCCATCATGATGAAAGCTGTCAACGGTGAATAACTAATCGCGGCTGTTGTTCCAAGGATGATCGCCAATTGTCCAATCAAGAATGCACCCCAGCTTGAAATCGGTGACACTACACAAATCGGTGCTGAAGTAGAATCAATGAAATAGGCCAATTTCGCACGTGATATCTTGTGTTGATCCGTAATAGGTCGTGCAATCTGTCCGACTGCTAGAGCATTAAAGTAGTCATCTACGAAAATCGCAATTCCTAGAATCATCGTTAGCAACTTCGCACCACGTTTTGTCCGAATGCGTGTAACAGCCCAGCGCGCAAATGCCGCACTTCCTCCAGACAAACTAACGAATGCTGTAATCACTCCTAGTAGTAATAAAAATAGCATGATAAATATATTATACGTATTTATACCATCATCCCAAAACGAAATCGTCATCGCCGTCCAAATGCCTTTTAGTGTTTCCAAAGGAGCAAATTCAGCAATGAGTAAAGCGGCTGTAACAATCCCAGCTCCTAAAGATAATAACACTCTCCTCGTCACCAATACCATCACGATGGCGATCACAGGAGGCAATATGGAAACCCATGTTCCAATCATAGTAATTCCTCCTTTTTCTAGTTGCAAATTCTATCGAACATGTAAGAAGGCCATACGAAAAGTGCAGAGTTCATTCAACTAAAAAACCGACTCCAACAAGTTGTAACTAACGAGTAGGAGTCGGCGATACAGTTCATCTGCATATCATCAATGCGTGCGGATCATCTGGCTGTTGTAGTTCCCCATACATTATCGCTGTATGACAGTGCCATTCCTCTTTGAAATGACCCCAACTTGAGAAGTTGACCTTTCTCAAACTTCGGCATCGCTTCCTTTCACTCGCGGTCTTAGACGTCACTCTCATGCAAGTTACTTATAAACTATGCAGCCTCTACGGTAGTTTCGATATTCTTCTAGTAACAAGTGTAGCAATAATCGACAATGTACACAACACCCATTTACTCGGGATCTAGTAGCGGTACTTCGACCTGTGCAGGCGTTTGCTCTCCTTTTGAATAAATTTGTGGTACTTTCCCTCTAATCAGTCCAATCGCTACTGGAATCTTTTGTTCAACGACACTTCTACTAGTTGCGAGCGGTACGATAATTTGTACATTCACCTTAACAATTACATTGACTTCTACGTGTGCATTGTTAATACCAAATTCAGTGATTTTCGTATCTACCGTGGCATGGACATCACCGATGACGTGGAAACGAATAGGTATCTTCGGGCCCAAGTTACCAATCAATGGGATATTCGTTGCTTGCCCTAGCGGAACGAAGAAGACAATCCCTTGGCCTTTCGCTGTCATATCTGGGTTATATTCCAAATCTCCAAGCGGTGGTAGCATGTCTAGCTCCCCGCCTTCCGCACGTTCTAGATGATCTTCCACTAGCTGATGAACCTCGGCCATCACTTGGCCAATAATATCTGCATTAAACTTTGTCGTGACGATATCTGTCGAATCATCCGGCACATTTTCTATAATATCATTAACATCATAAATACTTGACGAACGCGACTTAATCGCTTGGCTAATGACGTGACCTGCTATTTTTTCTGTTTGAACTTCGGCATATTGTGTGTAAATGGGGGTCAGCTGTTTATTAACTGAGTAAAAAAATAAGGCCACTGCCACAAAAATCGTAGGAATGATAAAACGTAAAATATTTTTCGCCTGACGATTTCTTCTCGGTCGTTGTTGATTAGTATAAAACCGCATAAAGACGCCTCCTGCTTCACTTTATGCGAAACGGGAGGCGTACATTCTTTTATTCATTGAAATATTTTTTACCATACCAACCGAGTACATCACGTAGCATTTCAGGCATGATATATTGTTTCGGCACTTCTTTTAATAACGGGAAGAAGTAGCCGAATGTGAACATATCTAGCGTAGCAAGTGAATATTTCTCTCCAGACTTTACTAATCGATTACCCGCAAATAATCGCCCTTCATGATTGCGGTATAAATGTTCATGTATCATGCTTCCCATGAACGTTCCGCGAAAGCCTAGTCCTTTAATTTCAAGTTCAGCCCATTTCGGATCGAGTGATTGTTCATAGATTGCTAGTAACTCCGCACCGTCCAGTTGTACGATACATGGATTAATAGGGTGTGGCAATAATGAATGCAGATTGCCTTTCGTTACCCAACCTTCGTCTAAACTACCAAGGAAAATCCCTGCATTGAAAAGAGCACAGTCCGCATTCGTATAAGTAAGTAGCGCGCGTCCGAATAACGATGACAATGGGCTATCACCTGTTAGACGCTGAGATAGCGGTGACGGATTATAAAATACTGGCACTTGTAAGGATTGATCACCCACTGAGATATATGAATTAATTTCCTGCACATCTTCTGCCGTTCGCTCCATCGCGTCGGTAGGAAATACTTCTGCTTCCATATGGACGACTTGATTTGTTAAGCGATCAATATCCACTTGTATATGCCCAACATATTGACCGAACTTTCCTGTTGCCGCAATGAGTGTATCATCTGACCACTCGCCTGTTGGCAGGAGGTGATGCGTATGTCCGCCTAAAATAATATCTAGTTCAGGACATTCTGTAGCAAGCAGACGATCTTCATTGATACCTAAATGCGATAGACAGACGATAACGTCCACTTCTTTCCGCAAATTACGGGAGACTCTCTGTAATTCAGCATGTGGTTCTAATACATCCCAGCCGAGTTGGCGATAAAATGTATAATAAGGAGCTGTGGCACCGACGAGTCCAATTCTTACACCGTCCGCTGTCTCCAGTATACTAGAAGCTTTCGACCAATAAGGCTGTTCCCCGTTCAGTTCTTTTATATTACATAGCACGACGTCGAACATTGCTTCTTCATATAACGACTCTAGCTCTTGTTTAGACATCGTAATGCCTTCGTTATTACCGATAGTTGCAGCGTCATATCCAGCTTCGTTTAGCAAAGTGATATTGCCTTTCCCTTCCGTACCTTCTGTAAACGGATGGGATCGATCGACATGATCACCAATATCAAATAGAAATACAGCTTCTCCAGCCCGTATAGCTAGCTCTTTCCGTTGTTTCAGAAACCGCTTGATCTGCGGCCAGTTTTCGAAATGACTATGTACATCATTCGTATGATAAATATGAATCGTCGTTACCGTTTCTTTCATATACGTCACCCCCAAATCCCCTCATAAATGGAACGTAATCCAAAGACGAGTAAAATAATGCGTATGACTAAGACGAGTGTATCTGATTTCATTTTGCCGTTTAAATAAGCCCCTAACATCCCTCCGAAGTACGCTCCAGGCACAACTGGAATCGTATAAATCCAAGGTACATGCCCAAGTGAAATATGCGAGATCGAGTTAACGACAGCTGATAAGAACACCATTAGCATCGAAGTCGCAACCGCTACGTGTGGAGGGAATAAGAACAACAAAATCATTGCCGGTACAACCATCGTCCCGCCACCGATACCGAATAATCCGGACGTTACCCCGATGAAGAGTGACAACAGGATTGCGAACCAAACTGGATAACCGTAAATATGCGTTTTCCCTTGTGGGTCGGTAAACTTAATCTTTTTGCCATTATCAACGAACCAACGAATTGGCTTTAAGTATTTTCTTGTCAGTAATAGTGTAGACAAAACGATTAATAAAATACCAAAGTATAGATTAAATGATTGCAAACTTACACTTTTATTAATCCATGCACCGAATATGATACCTGGTATACTTGCGACGAAAAATAGAAAGGCACTGCGGTAATCGATTGTTTTCACTCTCATATAAGTAACTGTCGAACCGAGTCCATTCGCGATCATCATAATGACCGACAAACCTACAACACTTTGCGGCGTGATATCAGGAATCATCCTAAGATTCAACCCAATAAACAATGTGACCGGCACTAAGATCGTTCCTCCACCAAGGCCAGCAATTGAGCCGATGACACCTGACGCCAATCCGATAAGTGCGAGTATTACAAATTCCATTACTGATCCTCCTCAAACAAATCCAACTGCTTCGTAAGCGGCTGACCATATTCTATGTTAACTAGACTCGCAAATTGCTTCGCGTTCTTCGCTGCATGCTGACCGGAGTTATTATTAAAAATGACAAATACGTCTTGCGCTTGTTGCTGTAGGGTATTGACGATCTCACGCATACCTTGCAGTTCCTTTTCATTGTAATCATATAAATAGCGGACTTTTCGCCACGTTTGGTTATCCTTCATCGTATTGACCCAGCCTTTGCCATTGCGACCATGCAGACGCAACAACACTTTTGGATCCGTCGCTATTGGCACAAGCGGCACACTACCATCCCCTACTTGCGGTTCATCACAGACTACATGGATGATGTTTAAGCTTTTAAGGAAATCCAATGTCTTTTGGCGATATGCCGGCGAGTACCATGATTGGTGGCGGAACTCTACCGCAATCGGCAACGGTTGCAATTGCTCCTGGACATAGCGGATGTGATCGACATTTTCCTTCTGACAATCAAACCACGGTGGAAACTGCACAAGCACCATCGCTAGTTTCCTAGACTCCGCAAACGACGTCATCGACAGTTTAAACAGCGAGAACATCTCTTCTTCAGTATCATAAGGTAGTTTACCACGCTGATGTCCTGTGATGCCTTGATACGCTTTGACCATGAATTGGAAGTTCGCAGGTGTTTCCTCGGTCCACTTATCCATCACTTTTTTAGATTGTATCGCGTAAAATGTCGAGTCTAGCTCGACAATCGGGAAATGTTTGCTGTAGTCGACTAGTTTTTTATTCGCTACTGTACTTTGATTATAGAGGCTCGGATGGTCTCCCCAGCCCGTCAAACCTACATGAATCATGGCCCCCCCTCCTTTTACCTTTAGCTTAGTGTATCATATCCTATGTATTTTCGGAAAAATCGATGCTTTTGATTTGGAGGATGCTCTGGATGCATGGTGGGTGATTATAGAAACGTAGTGGGTGATCATTGAACTTGCCCCAACGCTCATAGAACTTCCCAAGTGATCATTGAACTCAACCCAACGCTCATTGAACTCCCCAAGCGATCATTGAACTCAACCCAACGCTCATTGAACTCGCCCAGCGCTCATAGAACACTTTCCTCCCCACGAAAAAAAAGCATCTCAGACAAAATACCTCCGAAATGCTGCCCTATTCAACCTTGCCACGTACTCATCCCACCACGAACATTCGTGACGTGAGTAAATCCCGCCTTTTTTAACTCGCCTGCTGCTTTTAAGCTACGCATACCGCTTTGACAGATAACCACTACTTCTTGGTCTTTCTTCAAACTGGCGACTTTTCTATTCAACTCATTCAAAGGAATATTATTAAATTCTTTTATATGTCGTCCTTTATATTCTGCTGGTGTTCGTACATCTACGAACTGAACTTTCTTGTCGTTCAACACCCCTTTCAGTTCATCCGTTGATATGATTCGTACACCTTTCGCTGGCTTCATTCGCCAAATTAAAAATAGGACGACAAGCGCAAATAAGATCCAACCATCCATTGTTGTGGCCTCCTTTAGTTAGTGAGTCAACTCCATGATGACGAGGATCCCACCCATCACCACAAATGCTATGTGTCCGATGCAGATACGAGGATAGAATGTTTTCTCTAATTCCTCTGGTGTTTCAATGGTGCATGTTTTGCAAGCAAAAAATCGTTTGATCCAATTCATGCGTCTAATGCAGCTTTCACGCCCGCCGGATCAAAACCTAGAATCCATTGACCATTGAATTGTGTTTGTGGAACTCCCATCTGCCCGGTAGTTTCCACTAAACGCTGACCCGCCTCTGGATCCGTCGATACATTGATTGTTTCATAAGGTACATTGAGCTCATCTAAATAATTCGTCATCATCGTACAATATGGGCAAGTAGATGAAACATACACTGTTGCTTTTGCTGTCATAAATAAAGACCCCATTTCATTGGTTAATAGCTACATTATATACCCCCGTCGGTATACAATCAACTAATCGGTTTCTTGTATGTAATGAGCGAAGGGTTGTTGCAACAGATTCTAGATGAATGATTGACATCATAGTGACGAACACACTCCACTACACCCCCAAGACTATCCCCATGTCGGCCACACAAAAGAAACCGAAGCGGCAATATGACACTTCGGTTTCTACTATATAATATATTTACTAGTTTTATATCGTTCGGTGAAAGGCTAGACGTCATTCTAAACTCAGAGTCTACTTCCACTAAAATAGCTTTTGTAAATCATAGGCCTTAATATGATATAGTACTCTATCTTTACGGAGTACTATATAGTTAGTTTCTTAAAAACTACCTGCTTGCTATGTTTCTCCTGTTGCACATTAATTTATCTTTCGCTTGGTTATATTGGTCTGCTAATTGTGTGATATAGTCTTTTGTAGGCTGTACTTTGTCGATAACACCGATTCCCTGACCGCAGCCCCAAATATCTTTCCAGGCTTTTTTTCCAACATCTCCACCAAAATTCATTTTCGTTGGATCACTTTCCGGCAAGTTATCTGGATCCAAGCCAGAAGCACGAATGGACGGAGCTAAATAATTCCCGTGTACGCCAGTGAAATAATTGCTGTAAACAATATCATCAGAATTTGCGTCCACTATCGCCTGCTTATATTCTTCAGCAGCTCTTGCTTCTTCAGTGGCAATAAATGGTGACCCGATGTAAGCAAAATCTGCTCCCATTGCTTCCGCTGCTAAAACACTTCCTCCGGTTGCAATTGAACCTCCGAGCGCCAGTGGGCCGTCAAACCATTCACGGATTTCCTGAATGAGAGCAAACGGGCTTTTCAATCCTGCATGCCCCCCTGCTCCTGCCGCTATGGCAATTAAACCATCTGCTCCTTTTTCAATTGCTTTCTTAGCGAACATATTATTAATTACATCATGCAAGACAATACCACCATAACTATGAGCAGCCTGATAGACGTCTTCTCTCGCCCCAAGAGACGTAATAAGGATTGGTACTTTATACTTCACACAAATCTCCATATCTTCTTGAAGTCTTTCATTTGACCGGTGAACGATTTGGTTAATAGCAAACGGTGCTGCTGGTTTATCAGGATTTTTTGCATTATAGTCCGCTAATTCTTCCGTAATCTCTGCAAGCCACTCATCGAATTGAGATGCCGGTCTAGCATTCAGAGACGGCATAGAACCGATAATTCCTGCTTTACACTGCGCAATGACCGTTTTTGGGTTACTGATAATAAACATTGGTGACGCAATCACCGGAATACTCATATTTTTTTTCAATTCCATTATATTCATCAAGTATGCCCTCCCCCTTTTGCAAACGCTTTCAATTGGTTTTCTATAAATTTCTCTAAGTATGCACATATACTGTTCTTCAACATAACTAGACGGTTCAAGCAACTTCACAATATATGTATATACATGTATTTTACTTGATTTTTGTGACTTGTCAATCAATTTATCCATCAATCTTTTTATTTCCGCTATAAACTAGGTGATTCCATTTAGAATATAGTACCCATCCTATTCTTTTCCTGCTAACTCAGACTTTGTAATTGTCTATAGCTTTCTGCAATTCCCCTAGTTTACTTAATAAATTCATATACTCCTCATTTCCGATAGAGCCTTCAATCTGTTCTTGTACTTGCATCCAGATGGGTGTGGCATTGTTTAATTTCTCATACCCTAACTCTGTTATAGTGACCACCTTAGTTCGTGAATCAAGCGTAGCCTTCTTGATCTCGACATAGCCGGAGTCCTTTAAAATATTCAAATTTCGGGTTACTGTTGTTTGATCAAGTAGCATTATTTCCCCCAGTTTACTAATTGAAATATCTGGAGAGTTATAAATATTACCTAGCATATAGTATTGGGTGATTTTCAATCCAGTAGGTTTCAACAGCTTATTGTATAGCTGCGTAAGAGATCCTGTCACTGTTCGAAGATTTGCACAGGCACAAACTTGGATAATATGATCGACTTGGGTCTGATCTAAATTACTTTTCATGGAGCTCTCCCCTTTCTTAATAATAAAGTTATCTATTTTTTCAGTTATCCTTGACAATTTATCTGTACGCTATACTATTGTACATGTATAGATAATGATTTGAAAGTTCGTTTACTAGCGTAGTTGTTCATTTCCCGCAGATACATGTAGATACATATATTGGTGAGAAATAGCTTTTAAAGCGAAATCAATGTAACGGATCCAGTAAGAGAACGTAACCGCAGTATTCATAAAATGGAGGGGAGAGGAATTATGAACGTACTTAATTTATCATTTGAAAATGACTTGGACAAGACGCTTATTGGAGCATTAGGAATTACATTTAAAGAGGCAGGGCCTGACAAGGTAGTATGCGAAATGCCTGTAGGACCAAAAACCATCCAGCCGATGGGACTGTTGCATGGAGGAGCTTCAGTCGCTCTTGCTGAAACAGCTGCCAGCATAGCTGCTGCCTTGAATCTGAATCGCGAGACCCATTATCCAGTGGGTCAGGAAATAAACGCAAACCATATAAGAGGTAAAAAAGATGGTGTCGTTACCGCAACTGCTGTCCCTTTTCATAGGGGCCGCACATCCATGGTATGGGACATCCAGATAACTGATGAAGAAGGTAAATTAATCAGTGTTTCGAGATGCACGATTGCTGTTGTGAAGAAAAATAAGGATGAACATTAAAACCCTAAAACATTTAGCGTTTTGCTTTCAACAAGAAAAAACCTGCCGAATTTGGCAGGTTTTTTTGTTTTATCCGATAGTACCTTCCATCTCGAACTTGATCAAGCGGTTCCTCTCTACCGCGTATTCCTTCGGTAGCACCTATGAGTGTGGCATCATGGAAGTGCCAATCATTCCGTAACATAAAGGTAGATGTTAAAAGGTCATCTAAAATCGCTACGTCCTTTGCAATGTCATTCCGCGGCGTATCGTTTTCATCAAAATAAATAATCCCCTGAAAAGCAAAGCATCTTCATTAATTTCTTCAAATAGTTTTATTATACAATGCTTTCTTTCAAACGCTACATGTGAAGATCCACCTCCTAAAATTCCCTCCCCACAATAAATGACAAGGAAATATATTACCGATTTACATGCGTAACCTCCATACGGAGATAAACTTTTGTGGTTTCCAGCTCTTCAGTTATTTTCAGTTGTACACTTACATAGTATAACTCATTAAATCGGAATGATTACGTTTTGCATGTCGTAATGACTTCGATTTATTAGAAAGAATACTTCTAATAACTTGGGAAAGGGATGCCATAAAAAATGAAAATACCTGTGTATATGATTAGTGGATTTCTTGGCAGTGGTAAAACAACGATTCTACTTACTATGATTGAAGAATGTAAAAGAAAAGGGTTAAAGGCCGGAATCATACTTAATGAATTAGGAGAAAAAAATGTAGAGGAGGGATATTTTGAAAATCAGAATTTGAAACAATTATTAAATGGATGTATTTGTTGTACTATGCAAAACGACTTGAGGCAAACACTCAGGTCGTTTGTAGGAGAAACTATTGACATTCTTTTTATCGAAGGGACAGGTGTTGCGAATCCAGCAGATATTGAGGAAACATTAATCAGTCCAGAGTTCATAGAGTTTTTTGATCTACATTCTATGATAAGTGTTGTCGATGGAAGTTGTTTTCTTGAATATCAAAACTTTTTTGCAAGCAGTAAGGAGATTCGTATGTTATTACATGAACAAATTACGCGAACCACGATGGTCGTTATTAATAAAATAGATCTAACGAAGCCTGCAATACTATTAAAAGTAGATAAAAAAATCAAAGGCATTCTTAATCAGAGTGTACCCGTCTTTCAAACCAATTTTGGTAAAGTAAAGATGAATCAGTTATTTAAAAAAAGATATTTTCTTCCAGATCTACATGCTGAAAAAACGCCAGCCAATCTAGACCACAAACATCATCAATCTATCATTCATTCTATCCAAATTAAAAATGTTCCTGCTGTGAATCGGAGTTTTTTAACTCAGTGGATAGAACAATTACCAAAAGAGGTTCTAAGAGGAAAAGGGATCGTTGAATTAACAGATACCCCCGGACTATTTATCATACAGTTTTCATCAGGGATTTTACGTTTTGAAAAAGTGAAGAAAAAAGGAATGCAACCAGTAATTATTCTAATTGGCGATGGATTAAATGAAGAAGTAATAAATAGTGATTTCCTAGCACTGCTTAAGAAGGACTTCACGTGATAATGGAAAAGGATAATAAGGTTATATTTATAGCTGGAATAGTAGATATGGAGTTGAATATATGATTAGTTCGATAACAAATGGAATGAAAGACCTAATAGGTATCGTAACTTTTTTTGTATTTATCACTTTATTCCTTTTCAATACACAGCTGCTAGATTACTTCGGGATCTTTATCGCTAATCAATGGTTACATGTGAATGCTATTTTTATTAGTATCCTATTAGAAGCGTTTCCGTTTGTACTCTTAGGCGTTTTTGTGTCAGCTCTCATTCAATCATTTGTCTCTGAGGACACTTTACAAAGAGTGTTACCGAAACACGCCTATCTTGGACTAATCCCTGCGGCGCTACTAGGTGCAATATTTCCAGTGTGTGAATGTGCCATTATACCGGTAGTTAGAAGATTAATTAAAAAAGGCATGCCTCTTCAATTCGGAGTTGTTCTTATGATGTCTGCTCCCATACTTAATCCGATTGTAGCGGCATCTACGTACTATGCTTTTCAACAGGATCTTACTATGCTTTACTTGCGGATGAGTTTAGGTTTTATTTTGTCTATTATTATTGGATTCATCATGTTTCAACTCTTTGGCAAGACGAACCAATTAAGATGGACAAAGGAAGAACTTACTGGTGCATCAAGTATCCAACGATCTAAAAAAAGAAATAAGTGGAAACAAACCTTTTATCATGCCAGTGATGAGTTTTTTGATATGGGTAAATATTTGATATTTGGTGCGTTCTTGGCGAGTATTGTCAATGTTTTTCTGGATCGCACGATGCTTGCCTCACTTACTTCCAACGAAGCAGGTTCAACCGCAATTATGATGGGATTGGCATTTATCTTGTCACTTTGTTCAGAAGCGGATGCTTTTGTAGCTTCCTCTTTTTCGAATCAGTTCTCTAGTGCTTCTTTGCTAGCATTCCTAGTTTTCGGTCCTATGCTTGACTTGAAAAATGTATTGCTTTATTTAGCCTATTTTAAAACGAAATTTGTGCTTATTCTCACGATTACGATAACTACTGCTACCTTTTGTTCTGTGTTACTAGTTCATATTTTTCTACAATGAGAAGGGCGGATGGCTGTTGAATTCAAGAAAATCGACCGTTTCATTGCAATTTCATATGTTCTTAAGAGGGATTATTTTAATCGGATTCTTTTTGCTAATTTTAAAGTTTGTAGTAAATGAAACAATTCATTTATATATAGCCCCTAAAATGCTTCCTTTTGTTTACTTTGCAGGTGGATGTTTCTTTATTATCGGAGTCTTTCAATTCTTCAAAAGCATGTCTTCGAATCTAGCAGAGGATATTGAATGCAATTGCGGTGTTGATCACTACATGAAAGGGTCATTTATCGGAAAAACCATTATTTATTTATTGTTTATCCTACCTATTATTTTCGGACTTGGATTTCCCCAAAGTATCATCGATAGCTCAGTTGCTGCAAATAAAGGAATTCAATACGGTGGTGGTTTGTACAATTACAACCAAAAAAACTCTGCTACTATGCTAGAAAATCAAAAGTATTCAAGCACAATAGATATGAATGAACACGTTGATGACCTCGAAGAATATTTGGTGGAAACGGATCAACAAGATGCGAGTAAAGATATGGCGGAAGATATTCCAACTCCCCTTCCCGATACAACCACTGGTGAATATAATATTTATAGCGTATACGATGAATTTTTAGCGGAGTATTCGGAAATGGATCACATTGAGGTAACTGATGAAAATTATCTAGATGTCATCTCTGTCATTAATATCTACTTGGATAAGTTTGTCGGAAAAACATTGACAATGAAAGGTTTTGTATATCGGGAACCCGACTTTAACGAACAACAAATCGTTGTGGCCAGATTTGCGATGAATTGTTGTGTAGCTGATGCCAGTGTGTTTGGAACGATAGTAGAGAGTGATCAGGTTCAATCTTATGAAACAGATTCATGGATTGAAGTGACTGGAACAATAAATGAGACGTCATATAAGGGTCAAAAAGTGATGCGTTTATCGCCAGATCAAATAGTGAAAATAGATACACCTAAAGATCCGTATGTATATCCGTATTATTAAGATGTAGTTAGTTCAGATTCACTCACATAGATTGTGAGTATACTACGTTTTTCATTACGAAACGAATGTCTATATGTTCTTAAAATAGTGATGATTGTCATAGTTCTACTCAAAAAAACCCTTGCCACACTAAAGTGGCAAGGGGAGAAATTGTATTATCCGATTGAACCTTCCATTTCGAACTTAATCAAGCGGTTCATCTCTACCGCATATTCCATCGGTAGTTCTTTTGTGAATGGCTCAATGAAGCCCATGACGATCATTTCAGTCGCTTCTAATTCAGGAATTCCACGGCTCATCAAGTAGAAGAGCTGCTCTTCCGAAACTTTTGATACTTTTGCTTCGTGTTCCAATGAAATATTGTCATTCAAGATTTCATTGTATGGAATTGTATCAGAAGTTGATTGCTTATCCATGATCAATGTATCACATTCAATGTTCGCACGCGCACCGTCTGCTTTACGTCCGAAGTGAACCACTCCACGATACGTAACTTTTCCGCCATGTTGAGAAATTGATTTGGATACGATTGTCGAAGATGTGTTTGGTGCTAAGTGCATCATTTTCGCACCCGCGTCTTGGTGTTGACCTTTACCAGCCAATGCAATGGATAACGTCAAACCACGTGCGCCTTCACCTTTTAAGATGACTGCTGGGTACTTCATCGTCAATTTAGAACCGATGTTACCGTCGATCCATTCCATTGTCGCGTTCGCTTCACATACTGCACGCTTCGTTACCAAGTTGTAGACGTTGTTCGCCCAGTTTTGGATCGTCGTATAACGGCAATATGCGTCTTTTTTAATGATAATCTCAACTACAGCACTGTGTAGAGAGTTCGTTGTGTAAACAGGTGCTGTACAGCCTTCTACGTAGTGAACGCTTGCGCCTTCGTCTACGATGATGAGTGTACGCTCAAACTGTCCCATGTTTTCCGAGTTAATACGGAAATACGCTTGTAGCGGTGTTTCTACTTTTACGCCAGGCGGTACGTAGATGAAAGACCCACCAGACCATACAGCAGAGTTTAACGCTGAGAATTTATTATCTGAGTTCGGAATTACCGTACCCCAATACTTCTTGAATAGCTCTTCGTTTTCACGAAGTGCAGAATCTGTGTCTTTAAAGACGATTCCCATATCTTCAAGTTCTGATTTCATATTGTGGTAAACCACTTCAGATTCATACTGTGCAGATACACCCGCCAAGTATTTTTGTTCTGCTTCAGGAATACCTAGTTTATCAAACGTACGCTTGATTTCTTCAGGCACTTCATCCCAAGAACGTTCTGTAGCTTCAGATGGTTTTACGTAATATGTGATCTCATCGAAATTCAATGAATTCAAGTCTCCGCCCCATTGTGGCATCGGCTTGCTGTAGAAAATTTCCAATGATTTCAAACGGTAATCCAGCATCCATTGTGGTTCGTCTTTCATACCAGAGATTTCTTCCACTATTTCACGTGTCAGTCCACGTTCTGAACGGAATACAGAAACGTCTTTGTCATGGAAACCATATTTATAATCGCCAATTTCAGGCATTTGTTTCGCCATTATAATTCCTCCGTCCCGTAATTGCTCGTACTATGGCCAAGGTCACTGCGACTCGCCAGAGATTCCCTTTTCCATCGCCTTCCAGCTCAATGTAGCACATTTAATACGGGCAGGGAATTGCGCGACACCCGATAATGCTTCTAAGTCATCTAGGTCAATTGATTCGTCCAAATCTTTGCCTAACATCATATCTGAGAAAGTTTGAGCTAACTTTGTTGCTTCTTCTGTCGTTTTACCTTTGATCATTTGTGTCATCATGGAAGCAGATGCCATCGAAATGGAACATCCTTCCCCTTCAAACTTCGCATCTTTAACAATATCGCCTTCAACGTTCATCGTTAAATGAATGACATCTCCGCAAGTAGGGTTATTCATGTCAATTGTGACATTCCCACCTTCGAGGATCCCTTTGTTTTTCGGGTTTTTATAATGATCCATGATCACTGAACGATACAGCTGGTCGAGTTTGTTAGTAGACATCGTTAAAATACTCCTTTGTTGTGCGAAGTCCTTCCACGAGGCGGTCTACGTCATCCGTGGTGTTATATAGATAAAAGCTTGCGCGTGCAGTCGCTGAACATTCCAGCCACTTCATCAATGGTTGTGCACAGTGATGACCTGCACGTACAGCAATTCCATTCATATCGAGTACAGTTGCGACATCATGCGGGTGAACATCATTCAAGTTGAATGTGACCAAGCCCGCACGTTTACCCGGATCAGTTGGACCATAAATCGTCAAACCGTCGATTTCAGACATTTTCTCCATCGCATAGCCTGCTAATTCATGCTCATGCTGTTCGATAGCGTCCAAACCGATTTCTTCCAAGAAGTCAATTGCTGCACCGAGTCCGATTGCTCCTGCAATGATGGGTGTACCGCCTTCAAATTTCCAAGGTAGCTCTTTCCAAGTAGATTCATACAAACCAACGAAATCAATCATCTCGCCACCGAATTCTACTGGTTCCATTGCATTCAGCAAATCCTTTTTACCGTAGAGGACACCGATACCGGTAGGTCCACACATTTTATGTCCGGAAAATGCAAGGAAATCGCAATCTAGTTTCTGTACATCTAGTTTTAAGTGTGGTGCCGCTTGTGCCGCATCCACACACATAATCGCGCCATGTTCGTGAGCGATTTTAGTAATTTCTTTAATTGGGTTCATCGTGCCGAGAACGTTTGACACATACATGATCGAAACGATTTTCGTACGATTCGTAATCGTCTCGCGTACTTTCTCAAGCGATAATGTACCGTCTTCTTCTAAATCAATATATTTCAACACAGCGCCTGTTTCTTTGGCTAGTTGTTGCCAAGGAATGATATTGGAATGGTGCTCCATATGAGTGATGACAATTTCATCACCTTCAGCGACGTTTGCACGGCCATAGCCTTGAGCGACTGTATTTAATGCTGTTGTTGTCCCGCGCATGAAAATAATTTCTTGCGTAGATTTTGCATTGATAAATTTACGAACTTTTTCACGTGCACCTTCATAACCATCCGTCGCACGATTACCGAGTGTATGCACCCCCCGGTGAACATTGGAATTATCCAAGCGATAATAGCGATCGAGTGCTTCGATCACTTGAATAGGTTTTTGCGATGTTGCCGCACTATCCAAGTATACTAGTGGATGACCATTGATTTCCTGGTCTAATATAGGGAAATGATTGCGGATGTCTTTACTGAGCATTAACGCACTTTCCTTTCAATAACCTCCGTCAATTGCTTTCTAACACCTTCGATCGGCAATTTGCTGACCACTGGCGCTAAAAATCCATGAATGATGAGGCGTTCTGCTTCTTCTTTTGAAATCCCGCGGCTCATGAGGTAGTACATCTGCAATGGATCTACTCGACCTACTGAAGCTGCGTGACCTGCTGTTACATCATCTTCGTCAATGAGTAGAATCGGGTTCGCGTCGCCACGTCCTCTTTCACTCAACATCAGAATACGAGATTCTTGTACAGCGTTTGAACGTGTTGCACCTTTTGCAATACGGCCAATCCCGTTGAAAATCGCTGAGGATGACTCTTTCATCACACCATGCTTCAAGATGAATGCGTCTGTATCTAAACCCCAATGAACGATTTCGGAAGTGAAGTTTTGCTTCTGATTCCCACGTCCAACGACCACTGTTTTCATATCACTAGATGAACCGTTACCGACCAAGTGCGTGATATTTTCTGAAATAGTATTGCCGTCATTCATCAAACCAAGTGCCCACTCGATGCGTGCGTGTGGGCCTGTAATGCCGCGGCGATTGACGTATGTTGTCAAACCTTCAGCTAGCACATCTACTGCGCCGTAAACGACTTTAGCATTATCCATCGCAAACACTTCAGAAACGATGTTTGCTTGTCCTTCTGCATGCTCCATTGTAGAAAGATAGTTTTCTACGTAAGTGACCGAACTATTCGCTTCCGCCACGATCAGTACGTGGTTAAACAATGAAGCTTTTTCATTGTCGTGAATGAATAGAACTTGAAGCGGATCTTCAATGACCACATTTTTTGGTACGTAAATAAATACGCCACCGTTGATCATTGCTGCGTGAAGAGCTGTTAATTTATGCTCATTCACTTTTACGCCGTCAGTCATTAAATACTTTTGCACTAACTCACTGTGTTCGCGAGTGGCTGTGAAAATATCTGTCAAGATCACACCTTGAGCCTGAAGTTCAGCTGACAACGATGTGAAGGCAGGCGTATTGTTATGCTGCACGTAAATGTTTTGTTGGTGTTCTTCATCAATCAATTCAATCGCTTCTGTCGGTAGTTCCGATAATGTAGCGTAGATTGAACTTTCTACTGTATGTGAAGGGAATTCCGTGAAATTCCAATTAGTAATTTTAGTCTTATCTGGTTTCGGCATTGCAAGCACTTCTGCTTTCGCTAAAGCACTCGCACGAAAATCTGCCATCCAAGCAGCTTCCTCCACGTTTGCGGAATAAGAGCGGACGTCTTGTTCGGTCAATGCCAATGTTGTTTCAACCGTCATTTTGAGTCGTCCCCTTTCTTATGCTTCTGCTCCAACCGTCTCATCTTCAATACCAAGTTCATCTTTAATCCAGTCATACCCTTGCTCTTCAAGTTTCGAAGCTAATTCAGCGCCACCGGACTTAACAATTCTACCTTGCATAATGATATGCACTTGGTCAGGTTCGATATAGTTCAACAAACGTTGGTAGTGAGTAATCATTAGGCAACCGAAACCTTCGCCACGCATTTCGTTAATTCCTTTAGAAACGACTTTCAATGCATCGATATCTAAACCGGAGTCAATTTCATCTAAAACTGCAAATTTTGGTTTTAACATCATCAACTGGAGGATTTCGTTACGCTTTTTCTCTCCACCTGAGAAGCCTTCGTTCAAGTAGCGAGTAGCCATATCTTCGTCCATCTCTAAGAAATCCATTTTGCTATCGAGTTCACGGATGAATTTCATCAAGGAAATTTCATCACCCTCTTCACGACGTGCATTTACGCCTGAACGAAGGAAATCAGCGTTTGTAACGCCTGTAATTTCGCTAGGATATTGCATCGCTAGGAATAGACCTGCCTTCGCACGCTCGTCTACTTCCATTGCTAGAACATCTTCACCGTCAATTGTAATAGAACCTGATGTCACTTCATATTTAGGGTGGCCCATAATTGCAGATGCAAGTGTAGATTTCCCCGTACCATTTGGTCCCATAATTGCATGGACCTCATTTGTATTAATTGTTAAGGTAACACCTTTTAAGATTTCTTTGCCCTCAATTTGGACATGAAGATCTTTAATTTCCAAAGTTGCCATTCCAATACCTCCAGTATGATCGCGTTGAATGGTTAGCCATTCTTTATTTAGTATCATTCTAATCTTAACCCATATTTGAGTTAGTTGCAAATCATTAAGAATCATTACAAATCAAGAGTGAAATCATTGATTTGACGCGGTTCAAAGTGTTTTATACAATATTTATTTTTCAATTGACTAGTATTGAATGAGAATCAATGAACGATTGGTACATAAGAATTAGACAAAAAAATCGGCAAACTTCGCCGATTTTTTTATAAACTATACTTTTTTCGTGAAGCGGTCAACGATCATCGCAAGCGCCCCGTCACCTGTTACGTTTGTAGCTGTTCCGAAGCTATCTTGCGCTAAATACAAAGCAATCATTAACGCAACCATGGCATCTGAAAAGCCGAGCATTGTTGTCAATAGTCCCGTCGCCGCCACAACTGCACCACCTGGTACCCCTGGAGCTGCAATCATTGTGACCCCCAACATAAAAATGAATTGTAAGTAACTGCCAAAGCTAATGTCAACACCATTCATTAACATGACACCAATTGAACAAGATACGATCGTAATGGTACTACCTGATAAGTGAATCGTCGCGAATAAAGGAACTGCGAAATTCGTTACACGCTCAGACGCACCTGTTTTCTTCGCCTGACGAAGCGTAACAGGAATCGTTGCTGCTGAAGATTGTGTACCAATCGCTGTTAAATACGCGGGTAACATCGTTTTCATGAGCACAAATGGATTGCGTTTATTCAACGAACCCGCCACTGTGTACTGCAATGTTAGCATGATCAAATGTAGCGCTATGATCATGATGAAGACTAATACAAAGACGGAAAGCACATTCGCAACTTCACCTGTATACGTCATATTCAAGAAGATCCCGAAAATATGGAATGGCAACAATGGAATAATTACGACTGAAATAACTTTTTCAATAATGAGATTAAACTCATCGAAAAATGACATCATCGTCTTTCCTTTGATCGCCGCCATACCAATTCCAAGTACAAATGCGAGTAAAAGTGCAGTCATAATTCCCATCATCGGATCCATATCCACCTGGAAAAACGCTACCCCTGCTTCACGCGCACCTTCTGCAATATCCGTATCCGTCGATTGGTGAATAAAGTTCGGTAAAATCGTTGTCGCCACAACAAACGCTAGCAGTCCCGCAATAACAGTAGAACTATAAGCAAACGCTGCAGACATACCAAGCAACTTACCAGATCCTGCTCCTAGCTTCGCAATACTTGGTGCAATGAACGCAATAATGATCAATGGCACGATAAAGTTCAAAAATCCACCAAACAACATATTAAACGTGGCTGCTAACCGAACGAACCAATGGGCACCCCCCTCATGAATAGCAGGCAGTAGAAAACCCAGCCCAATCGCTAGCACAATGGCAATCAAAATCCGCCAAATGAGCCCTAATTTAAATTTCACAACACGTCCTCCTCAAATACACATCTGTCTAACTGAAACAAAATAACTTTATCACATGTTGCGAGATTATAGAAGATGCGAAGTGAATTTTTAATAGTCTGAATCCACATTTTGAGTGAGATGGCTATGAGCGTGGGGCTGGGGTCTATGAGCGTGGAGCCGAGGTCTATGAGCGTGGAGCCGAGGTCTATGAGCGTGGAGCTGGGGTCTATGAGCGTGGAGCTGGGGTCTATGAGCGTGGAGCTGGGGTCTATGAGCGTGGAGCCGAGGTCTATGAGCGTGGAGCCGAGGTCTATGAGCGTGGAGCCGAGGTCTATGAGCGTGGAGCCGAGGTCTATGAGCGTGGAGCCGAGGTCTATGAGC
>NZ_PDYM01000045.1 GCF_002743055.1 Sporosarcina sp. P13
ATAGCCCCCGGCGTCGCGCTCATAGCCCCCGGCATCGCGCTCATAGACCCTGGCGTCGCGCTCATAGACCCCGGCATCGCGCTCATAGACCCCGGCATCGCGCTCATAGACCCCGGCGTCGCGCTCATAGACCCTGGCATCGCGCTCATAGACCCCGGCATCGCGCTCATAGACCCTGGCGTCGCGCTCATAGAACCTGGTATCGCGCTCATAGACCCCGGCATCGCGCTCATAGACCTTGGTAGAACGCTCATAGAACCTGGCATCGCGCTCATAGACCCCGGCATCGCGCTCATAGACCCCGGCATCGCGCTCATAGACCCTGGCGTCGCGCTCATAGACCCCGGCATCGCGCTCATAGACCCCGGCATCGCGCTCATAGACCCCGGCGTCGCGCTCATAGACCCCGGCATCGCGCTCATAGACCTTGGCATCGCGCTCATAGCCCTTGGTGTCGCGCTCATAGACCTTGTCATCACGCTCATAGACCTTGGTGTCGCGCTCATAGACCTTGGTATCGCGCTCATAAAACAATATTACCCTAAGCTATTTAATATACATTCCTCTTTCGCTATAATAAAGGAATGAATATTCATTCATATTAAAGGAGGCATTTCTGCATGAGAGCAAATTATATTGAAGAAATAAAAACGTGGACAGAAGAATTCAAATTTCACGCGGACGTATCCGTGCGTTTTTCCGAAACGGATATGTACGGACATTTAAACAATACAAAAGTGTTCGCATATTTTGAGTATGCAAGAATTGAATATTTCAAATCTCTGAATCGTATGGAGAAGTGGACAGGTCCGCAGGGGGATACGATTCCCGTAGTAGCTGATCTACAGTGTGATTTTGTCAAGCAAGTGTTTTTTGATGAGCAGCTTAAAATCTATGTAAAAGCCAATTCAATAGGAAAGAGTTCAGTAGATCTACATTATATGGCCAAAAACGAACGGGATGTAGTGGTTTTTACTGGTAGAGGGGCAATGGTCCAGATTGATCGAAAAACTGGAAAACCGGTGCCTTGGACTAAAGAAGAGCATCAATTGTTTATGGAGAATAACTAATTATATACCTGTCGAGGCTAGAAGGCATCTTCCACTTTAGTTGTAGCCTACACGGTAGCCCTTCCTCTGACATATCTTATGGGGAAAGCGTAAAGAGGAGGGGCGCATCTTGGATGAAATGCAGAACCGTTCTTTATTAACGAATCGAGAACGACAAATATTTACTTTGCTTGTTGAAGACTTTACTACAAAGGAAATAGCAGGGCAGTTGACGATTAGTGAAAAGACTGTTCGAAATCATATTTCCAATACGATTCAAAAGCTTGGCGTGTCGGGCCGAGCGCAAGCAATCGTGGAATTGTTACGATTAGGCGAATTACAATTAAACTGAATGTACTATGTATTTGATTTGAAGTGACTGCGTTTAAATCAATAGGTGTCCCTGTCTCCTTCTCTCTCGACAGATTGTATGAAAACTATTGCGTTCAACAATGAAATAGGTACAATGAAAAGACAGGAATCATTTCAGGGAGCTGATTTTTTGTCGAACGAGCAGAAGAATACATCGCAACAGATTGCGTTAATGGAGAAAGATTTACGATACATTGCCGCAAATATCAAAGAGCAAGGACGTAAAATTCTCAAAAACTATTCGATAACGCCTCCCCAGTTTAGAGCGCTTCAATGGTTGTTGGAATATGGAGATATGACTATTGGTGACTTATCTAATAAAATCTTTTTGGCATTTAGTACAACGACTGACTTAGTGGACCGAATGGAAAACAATCAGTTAGTGAAACGCGTCCGAGATGACAAAGATCGTCGGGTCGTTCGTGTTCATTTATTGCCTAAGGGTGAACGGATTATTGAAGAGGCGATACAGAAGAGGCAAGAATATTTACAAGATGTTCTGAAAAATTATGATGCTAAGGAAATGCAACAGTTTTCAAGTTTGTTAACAAAATTGCATGAAGAGATGACGAGAGATTGAGGGATTACAGTGAATGCACCTATTGGAGTTATTGATTCGGGAGTTGGTGGGCTAACGGTCGTAAGGGAATTGCGAAAGTATCTGCCGAATGAACCGATTATTTATATTGGCGATGATGCACGTTGTCCGTATGGGCCGAGGTCTGCTGAAGAAGTTTTGCAGTTTACGATGGAAATGGTAGAAAGTCTTTCCCAAATGGGTATAAAAATGTTAGTAATCGCGTGTAATACAGCGACTGCGATTGCGTTAGAGGAAGTACGAAAGCAATTTGACTTTCCGGTAGTTGGTGTTATTCGGCCGGGGGCAAGAGCGGCTGTGAAAGCGTCCCAATCAGGTGAAATTGTGGTGCTCGGTACAATGGGAACGGTCAAGAGTAAGGCTTATGATGGGGCGATTCATCAGTTACGACCGGATGCGACGGTCCATTCACTTGCATGTCCGGGATTTGTTCCGATTGTTGAAAGTGGAGAGTATCGTTCGCTGCAGGCGAGAGAAATTGTTGATCAGACGTTGCAACCATTGCATGTGCATTCGTTTGATACAGTTATTCTAGGCTGTACGCATTATCCGCTACTGCAGGAACATATTGAGAAACATTTTTTACACCAAAAGAAAATTATTTCATCTGCAGTAGAAACTGTAGTGGATGTGGAACGTATTTTGAATGAACAACAGATGCAGTCTAATTCTATGATACAACCGATATTCTATACAACAGGCTCAATAAGGAAGTTTCAGTCAATCGTTGAAGATTGGTTGAGCATTAAGCAGCCTGATGTGCGCACGATAAAGTTTTAAAACAGCATAAATGACCCGAAAACAGGTAGTAGTTTTCGGGTTTTTGCTGTCGATATGGTAAGATGAGTTGAATGTTGAAATGATAAATTGGATAACCTATGTACAAAAACGATACATACAATGGAGGATATTACATGCGACATGATGGCAGAGCAACAGAGGACATACGTTCAGTAACAATCGAGAAGGATTATTTGATTCACCCGGAAGGATCGGTTCTAATTTCGATTGGCAATACGAAAGTAATTTGTACAGCGACAATTGAAGATCGCGTACCTCCATTTCTACGCAATAGCGGAAAGGGTTGGATCTCAGCGGAGTATTCTATGCTTCCGCGTGCAACAGGGCAGCGAACAATCCGTGAATCTTCACGCGGTAAAGTGGGTGGCCGTACGATGGAAATTCAGCGTTTAATTGGCCGGGCATTACGTGCGGTTGTAGACTTAGACGCTATTGGTGAACGCACGATTTGGATTGACTGTGACGTGATTCAAGCGGATGGCGGTACACGTACATCTTCTATCACAGGTGCTTTCGTAGCGTTAGTTATCGCTGCGAATAAATTGCAAATCGAAAAGAACTTACCTGTATTCCCTGTACGTGACTTCTTGGCAGCGACAAGTGTAGGGAAACTAGCGGATGGTCAGCTCATCACAGATTTAGATTATGTAGAGGATTCATCTGCAGACGTCGATATGAATGTCGTGATGACAGGTGCAGGCCAGTTTGTTGAATTACAAGGAACAGGTGAAGAAGCGACATTCTCTCGCGCGGAAATGAATGATTTATTGACACTTGCAGAACAAGGTATTGAGCGATTGATCAACATTCAAAAAGAAGTATTAGGTGAATTGGCAGATAAAGTCGGACAACAGGTAGGCGAAGCGTAATGAAAGAAGTATTAATAGCGACAAACAACCTAGGAAAAGCGAGAGATTTTGAAACGCTTTTTCTACCTTTGGGGATCAAAGTCCTCACGTTACAAGATGTCGACGGTGCAATCGATGTGGAAGAGACCGGCACAACATTTGTAGAGAACGCGGTCTTAAAAGCAGAAACCGTTGCTATGTTGCTTAATAAAGTAGTAATTGCCGATGATAGTGGACTTGAAGTAGATGCGTTAAACGGTGAACCAGGCGTTTACTCTGCACGCTATGCAGGGGAGCCATCAGACGATGAAACAAATATCGATAAGTTACTAACTAACTTGGCTAACGTTGCCGAAAACGAGCGTCAGGCGCGTTTTAGATGTGTTTTAGCCATAGCGGGGCCATCCATTGCAACAACTACCTATTCTGGTAGCTGTGAAGGCGTAATTGCAAGTGAAAGACAAGGAAGAAACGGTTTTGGCTACGATCCGGTTTTCTATATACCCGATAAAGAAAAAACGATGGCACAATTAACAGCTGAAGAAAAAAGTGAAATCTCTCATCGGGGAGCAGCACTCGCTCAGCTAAAAAAACAACTTCCTGAATTTCTTGAAATGATAGGTGAAGAATAATGAAAATTATCGTGTTAAGCGATTCACATGGTGATACGGCAACTGTTCAACAGATTGCCGCTTTGCCGGCGGACGCAATATTTCATTGTGGTGACAGTGAGCTGTTAGCGGATCATCCATTAGTACAAGACATGCATATTGTCCGTGGTAATTGTGATCTGGACGATCGGTTACCAGCTTCCGTTGTACAGAAAGTAGGAAAAGACACCGTACTTGTCGTCCATGGTCATGAACACGACGTCAAAAGGTCATTGCTCACTCTTTCCTATGCAGCAGCAGAACAACAAGCAACGATTGCTCTATTCGGTCATTCGCATCTATATGGAGCAGAAATGATTGAAGGTGTATTGTTCGTAAATCCAGGTAGCACAACGCAACCACGTGGCGGTAAATCAGCGTCATATGCAGTAATTGAGACAGGTGAAACGGTGGAAGTGAGCTTTTATAACATGCACCATGAACTGATAGAAAAAACAATTTTAAATAAGTGAAAAATAGTGTTGACTTTTTTAAAAAGCATGCCTATAATATTACTTGTGCCTGAGTTATTCAGGTGTTTGTCTCAGTAGCTCAGCTGGATAGAGCAATGCCCTTCTAAGGCATCGGTCGGGGGTTCGAATCCCTCCTGGGACGTTATAAGGTACGAACGTAATAAGGTGAATTCTACATAAGATAAGAGCCTGTGAAAGCAGCCGAAAACATTGTTTAATCAATGTTTTCGGCTGCTTTTTATTCCAAGTCTCCAATCAAACGAAGCACCTCTTTGGTACAATCTTACCAAACCCAGATATCCATCAACATATAGAAATCTAAGATCAGTATCTATAAATTATGTACAAAATGTAAATTTGATTATTTAAACATTAAAATCACATTTGGAATTAACCGGAACTTCGACTGTGTTTCTTGATGTCGATACTTCAACGGTAATGAATAAGAAGGGAATGGGTCGAGGTTTATTATCTAAAGTTGGTTCATTAGTTCCGGTTTAATAAAAATAAACAAGGTCCAGTCCTATACGAGGGGTTATTACCGACATATAGGACACCCCTTGTTAACTTATTTATCGCTCAAAGCCTTCTCGAGCGTTCGAATATTGTAGTTCATTAATGAGAAGTAGTCCTCTTTATTTTTCACATCTTCCTCCGTCAATACCCCTAGATTATGAAGCATAAGTGATTCGGAACCAAGTTCTTTTCGTATTACTTCTGTTAGCTCTGAAGGTACGTTTTGTTTGAAAAGAACATACTTCGCATCTTGTTCTTTCGCGTGCTCGAACAGGGATGCCATCTCTTTTTGTGAAGGTACGCTTTGTGAATTCAAACCAGCAATTGCAATTTGTTCAAGGCCGTACGTTTCGGCTATATAACCGTATGCATTGTGTGAAACGTAAAATGTTTTTATTGGTGCACTGGATGCCATATTTATAAATTCCCGATCTAGTGTAAGTAGCTCATCCCGTAACATTTCAAAGTTATTCTCAAAATCAGTTTTTTTATCGGGAGCTAGTTCAATTAGTGCCTCTTTAATTGAATAAGCAAGTGCATCACTCAAAATGGGCGACATCCATACATGTGGATCAGAGTCGCTGTCATCATGTACGTGTCCTTCGTCAAGATGATCCCCACCAAGCATTTCTTCCGTTATTGCTTCAGATGTGGCAACCATTTTTACATGTTCATTTTCCAGCGTTTTCTTGGCACTTTCTACAAAACTTTCAAGACCAAGTCCGATAAAAAAGAATAAATCCGAGTCGGCAAGAGTCGTCATGTCTTTTTGTGTAGGCTCGAAAGTATGCTCATCTGCACCTGTTGGATAGATAGATTTCACATCTACATGATTGCCGCCAATTCGTTCCGTGAAATACTGGAGTGGGTATACGGTTGTGTAAACGGTTAGTCGGTCTTTGCTTTCTTTCTCATTCCTTATATTGCTACAAGCTGAAAGCAGTACCAATGTGAATAATGAAATTAGGATAACCAGTTTTTTATTCATTGGATAAAACCCTCTCTTTTTAAATAGTAATTATTACGACTTAAGTTGATTGCACTTTTAAAAGGTATACTAGAAATAACTTAAAATAATACCTGAAGCAGTTGTGGAAATATAAACTACATTGAATAAAAATAAGGATATGAAGAAATTTCCAAGTAACACACGGTTATTTCCCATATATAGAAACTACTGAAATGAAGTATTCTAAATCTAAAGTTATTGTTGAGAGGGATAAACCAGTCACATTAACTCTCACAAATCTGGATACTATTGATCATGACATTGAAATTAGGACTTCCTCTTTTAACAAGATAAAGGAATCCGAACATAATCATAGAGCAGATAAGGGTTTGTTACACCTACATGCTGCACCTGAAAATACGGAGACACTAACATTTACTCTAACTCAATCTGGTAATTATGAATTTTATTGTACGATTCCAGGGCATAAGGAATTAGGGATGATTGGACGATTTATTGTAAGTTAAATACTTTAACATACCTTAGCTGCATATATTGGTTGACAACGGAGGGTTGTCCATGAAAAAATCGTTAAAAATCTGGAGTACATTCATCGTCTTTCTTTTCTTATTTCCAATTGTTTTGGTTCTGATTCCAAGTGAATTATCGGAAGAAATAGCAGTTGTTTCATCAGATGAGCGGAAATTAGTTTACGCAGCAAATATATTCGAAACGGAACTTGAAATACAAACCCCTAAAATACAATCGCCTAAAATACAATCAGGAATGCGTGCGCTTTTATACGCTACACATTCTCAAGAAGCATTTGAACCAATCACGCTTAAGCATGACGGGAAAATTGCAGTTTACCATGAGGTTGCAAATATTATGAAACTTAGTAAAACAATTGGATCGCAATTAGAGTTCAATGGGGTAGAGGCGAATATTATTGACGTCGATTTCACCGCGGAAATGAATAAAGCTGGAATTCCGTTTCATAAATCGTATGATGTCGCTAGGCCATATGTTCAAAAAGCGTTAAAAGATGGGGAGTACGACATCATCATCGATATACATCGAGATTCACTTAAAGCGGATAGGACGACTGTCACTTATAAAGGGGAAAAGTTTGCGCAAGTCGTCTTTGTTGTCGGTGGTGATCATGCAAATTTCAAATTCAATCAAGAATTATCTAAAAAACTAATGGCTAGTATGGAGAAGGAAGTGCCTAATATAACAAAGAATATCGTATTTAAATCAGGCCATGGTGTGGACGGAAAATACAATCAGGATCTTCATAAACGTCTTGTTCTTGTTGAAATGGGGGGAATTGGAAATAACGAAGCGGAACTAGGTAGGACATCGGCTGTACTCGCAAAAGCTATTTCACAAACATTGCAAAGCGAATCTATTTCCGGAAAATAATTATTATCTCTACTATAATTTAACTATCATCAATTAAGTTAATGTTCATGAATAAAGAATTGTCATTTTTAAGTCAGTAGTAACTATTGAATTTGTCTATCATTAAAGACTCGCGAGCCAATGGTTTCCGTCGTCATATTTATGGCAATGATTTTTACTTTCGTTGGATTTTTATATTTCTCATAGTAACTTTTCTTGTGCAGCATTTTCACCTTGCACGGAAAGCACCACGATGCCAAAAAATTAAGAATAAATTTCTTTCCTTTTCTTAATCGAGTATATCAAAATAACTCATCATCAAGTTATTATTTGCCCCTATTCAATGACAGTGTTAATATAGGGGTACAGGGTATAAGTAATTATTGAGGAGGGTGAATTATGCAAGAAACTCCCAAAAAAACAGTCCAGCCAAATAAACAACAGCTTCTTAACCGCTTAAAGCGCATTGAAGGACAAGTGAGAGGTATTCATCAAATGGTTGAGGGTGATCGTTATTGTGTAGATATCTTACATCAGATTAGCGCAATTCAATCAGCGATGAACAAAGTTTCTTTAGCCTTATTAGAGGATCATACACACCATTGTGTAGCAAATGCGATTAAAGGACAAGATGGTGAAGCAGCCATTCAGGAGCTCATGACTATTATGAAAACAATGACGAAATAAAAGTCTGGAAAAAAAACATTTTTTATTTACAATTTGACATACATTACGGGGGTATGGTAAATTGGGGGCGATAATTAAACAGGAGGTTTTCAAAATGAAAGATATAGTAAAAGTACAAGGAATGTCATGTAATCACTGTGTCAATTCAATTGAAGGAAGTGTTGGCAATCTTGCAGGTGTTTCTTCCGTAAAGGTTGATCTTGGCAGTGGTGAAGTTTCGGTAGAGTTTGACAATGAGAAGATTTCAATTGGACAGATTAAAGAAACAATCGAAGAGCAAGGGTATGACATTGCCTAGTCTCGTTTAGTTTATTAGTGCGGTAGATCGTACCATCAGGTATGGTCTTTCTTTTTCTATAAAATATACCCCTACTAAGTATCGGAGGGACGGAATATGTCAACAACTGAAAATACTATACAAATTAAGGGAATGACCTGTGCAGCATGTGCAAATCGCATTGAAAAGGGTCTTTCCAAAATAGAAGGTGTTGAGAAAGCGAGCGTAAACTTTGCTTTAGAAAGATCAACCATCGTTTATGACACAGAGAAAACAAATGTAGATGAATTTATTGATAGAGTAGAAAAACTCGGTTTTGAGGTTGTTCAAGAAAAAGAAACATTTGATATTACAGGTATGACTTGTTCAGCATGTGCAGCGAAAATTGAAAAAAGAATTAGTAAAATGGATGGGGTTTCTAGTGCCGTAGTGAATTTTGCGCTTGAAACAATTTCCGTTGAATATGATGATAATAAAGTCAAAGCTTCTGATATGATGACCGCTGTTAAGAAAATGGGCTATGAATTAATGCCTAATCAAGACAGCGATGCGAAGATCGATCACAAAGAGGAAGAAATTCACAAGCAACAAAGAAAGTTTATCTTCTCACTTATTTTAACGATTCCATTGTTATGGACGATGGTCGCTCATTTCAGTTTTTTGTCATTTATTTATTTACCAAATATTTTTATGAATCCGTGGGTACAGCTTGTTCTTGCTACACCGGTTCAATTTATTATCGGTGCTCAATTTTATAAAGGCGCTTTTAACGCATTGCGAAATAAAAGTGCCAATATGGATGTATTGGTGGCACTTGGTACGAGCGCAGCCTATTTTTACAGTCTTTATTTATCGTTAGAATGGGTGAATGCGGGAAGTATTGGAATGCCGGAACTCTACTTTGAAGCATCTGCCGTCATTATTACATTAATTGTTCTTGGTAAATTATTTGAAGTTCGTGCAAAAGGAAAAACGAGCCAGGCGATTCAAAAACTACTTGGTATGCAGGCTAAAACGGCTAGAGTCCTACTAGACGGTATTGAAAAAGAAGTTCCTATTGAAGAAGTGGTAGTTGGGGATACAATTTTGGTGAAGCCGGGTGAAAAGATTCCTGTGGACGGGGAAATCATTGAAGGACGTTCAGCAATTGATGAATCTATGATTTCAGGTGAGAGTATTCCGATTGACAAAACGGTTGGTGATCCAGTGATTGGGGCAACGATCAATAAGAACGGTTCATTGCAAATCAAAGCAATAAGAGTGGGAAAAGATACAGCGTTGGCTCAAATTGTAAAAGTGGTTGAAGAGGCACAAGGGTCTAAGGCGGAAATACAACGCTTGGCAGACCGGATTTCTGGAGTATTTGTACCAATCGTCGTGTTGATTGCTGTGGTTACATTCTTTATTTGGTATTTTGCTGTGACACCTGGTGATTTCCGATCAGCCCTTATTCCAACAATATCCATTCTGGTTATCGCATGCCCATGTGCGCTTGGTTTGGCAACACCGACTTCGATTATGGCTGGTTCAGGAAGAGCTGCTGAAATAGGCATTTTATTTAAAGGTGGAGAGCATTTAGAAAACACAAGGTCGATTGATACGGTTGTATTGGATAAAACAGGAACAGTGACGAAGGGTGAACCTGCTTTAACAAATATTACTGTGATGAATGGTTTTAAGGAAGAAGAGGTTCTTCAACTAATTGCAACGGCAGAAAATCAATCTGAACATCCTTTGGCGCAAGCGATTGTTAAAGGAGTGAAAGAAAAAGGTCATTCACTATATGAGACAACGGACTTCGAAGCATTGCCGGGTTATGGAATTCGAGCTGAAGTTAATGCTAAAGAAGTGTTTGTTGGAACGCGAAAATTAATGCGTTCACAACAAATCGAACTTTGGGACGCTGAAGTCGCGATGAAAGAGTTTGAAAGTGAAGGGAAAACGGCGATGCTTATTGCAGTTGACAAAAAACTGGCGGGTATCGTTGCAGTAGCAGATACAGTGAAAGATACATCTAAGGAATCGATAAAGCGAATGCGAGAATTGGGCCTCGATGTCATTATGTTGACAGGTGATAACCAACGTACTGCAGAGGCAATTGCGCGTCAAGTCGGCTTAACTCACGTTATAGCAGAAGTGTTACCTGAGCAGAAAAGTGAAGAAATTAAAAAGCTTCAAGAGCAAGGGAAGAATGTAGCGATGGTCGGGGATGGGATAAATGATGCGCCCGCACTTGCGATGGCAAATATCGGAATGGCTGTCGGAACAGGTACAGATATTGCAATTGAAGCAGCAGATATCACACTGATGCGTGGCGATTTAAATAGTGTAGCAGATGCGATTATAATGAGTAGGAAAACCATGCGAAACATTAAGCAAAACTTGTTTTTCGCATTCTTCTATAATACAATCGGAATTCCAATTGCCGCAATTGGCTTATTAGCTCCATGGGTTGCTGGTGCAGCTATGGCGTTCAGTTCTGTATCCGTGGTGTTGAATGCATTGCGTCTTCAGAAAGTAAATTTAAAAAATTAGCAAGAGAATAGTAACAAAAAGAGCCAATTCTCACTCGTTTATGAGTGAGAATTGGTTTTCGTATGTTAAGGGAGTATACGCTTATCATAAACGTCTCTTTGCAATGAAAATTTGAAAAGCACTTTGCTCATAGAATATCATCTTCGCTTGTCTCTATTATTTTACATAATCTTTACATTCAACCATAAACCAATCTGTTACACTATCAATAACGAGGGTCAATATTGCGATTCGATATTGAGTGAAAGGAGGAATCAATCATGGAAGATAAAGTACTACGAAAATTATTCCTCGGTTTCATTCATATCCATATCCTACATCATGCGAAGGACCATCCAATTTACGGAGTATGGATGGTGGAGGAACTTAGGGAGCATGGCTATACAATCAGTCCAGGAACGTTGTATCCGATTTTGCATTCGATGGAAGCGGATGGTTTGTTGAGTAAGGAAGATGTTAATATGGATGGGAAAATTCGGAAGTATTATACGACGACGGTAAAAGGGGCAGAGGTTCTTGTGGAGGCGAGGAAAAAAGCATATGAATTGTTTAAAGAAATTAATGACTGATGATAAAGGGAGGAAATGATGAATAATCGATTGGCTTCACTAGTTGAAATACTTCTTGTGTCGATGCGACTAGGTTTCACGTCTTTTGGCGGACCGGTTGCACATTTAGGCTATTTTCATGAAGAATATGTACGTAGACGGAAATGGATGGATGAAAAAAGTTATGCGGATCTAGTCGCCCTGGCACAGTTTTTACCAGGCCCTGCTAGTAGCCAAGTAGGTATCGGGATTGGTGTGATGCGTGCCGGTGTCCTTGGTGGCATTGTTTCCTTTATCGGCTTCACTTTACCTTCTGTTATTGCATTGATTCTTTTCGCGTTAGTGCTGATGAATTTTGATGTGGCGAATGCGGGTTGGATTCAAGGATTGAAGGTTGTGGCGGTTGCTGTAGTGGCGCATGCGATACTCGGCATGGCAAAAAATTTAACGCCTGATTTGAAAACAAAGGCACTTGCTTTGTTTGCGCTCGTTGGTACATTGGTGTGGCAGGTGGCTGGAGCTCAGATAGTAGTCATTTTACTTGCTGCATTATTCGGTTTCATTTTATTCAAAGACGCACAAGGGGATTCGACAACGGGTTCTACATTTCCGGTTACGAAACGTGTCGGTGTAATGTGTTTAAGTTTGTTTTTCGGACTACTCATTGCGTTACCACTTGTTAGAGAAATGACAGGCTCTTATTGGGTGGCGATTGTGGATAGTTTTTATCGATCGGGTTCATTAGTTTTTGGTGGCGGTCATGTCGTTTTACCTTTATTGGAACAAGAATTCGTACCGAACGGTTGGATTAGCGAGGAAAGTTTCTTGGCGGGTTACGGTGCCACACAAGCGGTTCCGGGACCATTATTTACGTTTGCTGCGTATATCGGTGCTGTAATGAACGGCTGGCAAGGTGGCCTTATTGGCACCATCGCGATATTCTTACCAGCGTTCCTATTAATTGTCGGGACGTTACCGTTTTGGGATGTTTTACGAAATCATTCGAAAATCAGAGGTGCGATAATAGGTGTGAATGCAGCCGTTGTTGGTATTTTGATTTCTGCATTTTACTTTCCGATTTGGACTAGCTCGATTTTGTCTACAATGGATTTCGCGCTCGCCGCGATTCTTTTCAGTATGTTGGCATTTTGGAAATTACCACCGTGGATTGTTGTAGTTTCAGGCGTAGTCGGGGGCTCTTTATTATCGCTCATCTAATGAACAACATTAAAACACACACAAACGATTATACTATCGTCTGTGTGTGTTTCTCATTCTTTATACTTATACGTCAAGCCCTTCAAAAAGTTACGGGCATAGCGATCTCCACACTCTTTATAATTCCGATGTCCTACTTTTCTAAGAACAGCTCCTAGCTCTCCTTTAGTAATCGACACACGCGCTTCCTCTAATATATCCAGCATATCTTCACTAGTAAGCGAAAGTGCAATCTTCACTTTCTTTAGCAGCAGATTATTCGCAGACTCTTCCACTTCAACTACTGGCGTGCTACCAGGCTTATCTTCCTGTTTACCTCTCTTGAAAATAATAAAGCCGTTTAAAAAAGCGTTAAACGTCGAAAGTGAACATTCCAGTTGATCTTCCTCTTCTTTTTTCAGCATAGCTAAAACGTCTTTAGTTGTAACGTCAATGCCGCCTAATTTAAAAATCTCTACCATTTCTGCATTTTTAATATCGAGTGCATAGCGCAATCGAATAAGCATATCGTTTGTTGTCATGAATGATCCTCCTGTGTAGTGAAACGAAAGTAGTTCCATAATAGCATATTTTTTGGTCGAGGAAGGACACAACTGTCTACATAACAAATATCACTATTATATTTCAGGATTCTATGATGCATACTTATTAGGATGGTATGTTGAATTTAGGAGGATACAATGGAGATTAAAGAAATTCATTCATTCGATTTGGAAATGGATCAATGTAAATTCATTCAATACGATCTATCCAAGAAACTACTGTTGGAGAATACGTTCCATATCGAAGCCATCAAGTTAATTGCGGGCGTAGATCTGGCTTATTATGATGTACAAGGTGTTGAATATGGAATATGCTGTGTTGTTGTATTCGATTTTCAGGCCAAGCTTGCTATTGAAAAAACCTACAGTACAGGTGAAGTCACTATGCCATACATTCCTGGATATTTAGCTTTCAGAGAACTTCCACTCGTTGTGCAAGCTGTTAAAAAACTATCTTGTACACCAGACGTATTTATGTTTGACGGAAACGGAATCTTACATCCAAGGAAAATGGGGATTGCTACACACGCATCGTTCTTTTTAAACAAACCCTGTATAGGTATTGCAAAAAGTTATTTGAAAATTGACGATACCAATTTTATTGAACCTAAAAATGAAGAGAATGCATTCGAAGATATTATCGTGAAAAACGAAGTATATGGTAGAGTGCTCCGAACGCATATACATGTAAAACCTATTTTCGTCTCCTGTGGAAATTATATTGATTTGGAAACCGCATCAAACATTACTTTGTGTTTAATAACGAAAGAAAGTCGTTTACCTATTCCCGTTCGACTAGCAGATTTGGAAACTAAAAGATTAAAGAGGTTGTTTATTTCTTTGCAGGGGGAATGATTTCAATAGAAATCTATGAGCAAATGATGCAATCACTTGCTAGACGAAAGGATCCAATTAAGGCAACGGCAAGGGGGAGTGCATAATTTTTGATTTGTATGAATGTGGTTGAAGAATGAATTTTGTGTGCTCATAGAACTAGGCCGCACGCTCATAGATCTAGTCCCCGCGCTCATGGAACCAGGCTACCGCGCTCATAGATCTAGTCCCCGCGCTCTTAGACACAGGCTACGCGCTCATAGAACCAGGTCACACGCTCATAGAACTAGTCCCCGTGCTCATAGAACCTGGCCCCACGCTCATAGCCCTTCATGGGTGGAATATTCTTTTTGATCTCAAATAATTATGTATTTCCTATAGAACACCCACCATCAAAAGAAAAGTATTTAATGTAACATAGCGTTCAATGTAGCTCCTGAATTTGAAACAATAGCGAGAAATCTACACATTTCCCTCGAAATTCTTCTATAGAAATAGAGATTCCTGTGGAGAAAAATGACTTTTAACGCTATGATTAGAATAGATAAAACTTTCTTAGGGGAGTTTCAGCGTGGCGGCTTTCAAAAGGACAGTGTGCCAAGCGTAAAGGGGGAAATGGGTTGGATATTTATCAGGAGTTTTCGGCTCGTAATATGATGGCTTGTTTGGATTCGGAGACATTCTTAGACTATTTGCTTAGACAGTGGACGTTACGTGGACGTCATCTAGATGTCTGCCAGGTCATTGATCATCCGAAATTCGAGGAAATCATAGAAAACTACAAAGATGAAGAGCGTTTTTCTGTATTTGTGGAACTATCACGACTATATCAAGGTGAAATAGCTTTGGCGAATACATATAATGATACGTTATTAGCTATCGTCTACGGAGAGGATTTTGACCCGCTCGATATGGAGTCGACAGTCCATGTCAAAGGCGATTGGAAGTATCATCTATGGTTTTATTATTTGAATAACGAAGGTTATATACATGAAGCCTGGGAGTTATTCGACACGGAAATCTACCCATTGTGCACAAGTTTAAGTAACACGCGGACAGAGCATGTGCAGGCGGTATCGAGATACTTCGATGAAATATGTATTCTTATGCAGAAGACGAAGAATCCGGATGTATTGTACGGAGTAGATGACAAAACAGTACGTAACCTGAATGAACTCTTTTTGTTAATCATCCGTAATAATATTTTAATAGAAACATCTAGTAAACAAAGCTTTTGCGAGAATTTAGTGCATTTCATGCTAAATAAAAATATGCACCATCTTGGTATAGAGTTTTATATTACATTCAAAGAATTTTTCAATTTGAATGAAACACCGACTATCATTAAATTGGTAGAGCTTTCGGAGTATGCGAATGACTATCATGCAGTGAATGTGATTTACGGTGATATTCAGACCGTGAAGAATCGCATCGATAAATACAGAGGCGATATCGACGGCCATTTAGAAGTGATTTCAGAATACATCTTGCGTGTGAAACAATTGATTGAAGAAAATCATAGCGAGATGTTACAAGGAGATTCATTTATTAGAGAGAGCTTTGATTTCTTCTTCGATGAATGTTCGATCTATGAATCGGCTTCCTCGGACTTTACCGTGCTGTCCTTCATCGAAAAAGATTACTTATTACGTAAACTACTTGATGCGGTGATTTGTTTCTTCAAAGAACAGAAGCAGCTAACTTCTAAAGCTGGCAATAAATTAGAGCCTGCTTTATCGATGTTGATCGACTATGAATTAGGCATCGAAGGTATGCGTTTGCGAAACCGAATCATTTCTCTATCCCCATCTCAAGGAATCGACTATAAAGAAACTGTGATTCATGACGCATTGTCGCAGCTTCGAGATTTTTTGACGGAATTTTATTTGATAGAACTGTCGGATGATGCAGATGCGATTCTTCAAAAGTTCGGTAAGAAAGTCATCGAAGCCTATGATGAAACGAAGGCATTGGCATTGCTTACAAAAACATATGCCGATTTGCGACCAAGTGATTATTCGGTAAACCATAAGACAACATACGGCTTCACACATGAAGAGCAACAGCGCTTTGTCGAAGAAGACAATCGTGTCGATAAACTAATGGCATTTGATGAAGTGAAGAAATTATTGTTGACTGCTGAGTGGCAATGGAAAAATCATGTGCAATTCCTTGATACAAATCAGGCAGGGGGCGAAGAGCAAACAGGCCTAGAGTACGCGTATATCGTGGCAAATTACTTGAAAGCTGTGGAGATTTTCTTGTGCGATAAATTAGTAAATATTCAAGCGGAAAAAGAAAATTTACCAAGAATCGGGATTTATAAATTTGGCAAACCGAAAAATGTTGTAGTCGGTGGAGAAGACTATCGCAATGGCGTGACAATGGGCAATTTATATAACTATTTATTGGACTACGGTACGACGATCTTGAAGCCGGTTGCAGATAAAAGGAAAGTGAAAGAGTATGTAACACACTGGACAGCCAATGTACGGAATTCACAAATCCATAAAGATACGATTTTATCCATCGATGAAACGAATAGAATACGAAAAGATACACTAGTCATATTAAAGCGATTACTCTCAGATTTTGAATGATAAGTAACTATTTGAGCAAGTGCATGTATCTGAATTGCGCAAAAAAAACGAATTCGAAAACGGTCATATGTTAAATGCAGTTAACATTCTACTAAGCAAGTTGCTAATATTTATGATTCGTTTTTTGATATAATGAAACCAAATGAGTAAGAATTACCTTATTTGATTCGTAAATAATTAGAGTTGCTTGTAAGTGAAATGTTTAAAGAAGAATGAAAAAACACTCAAAACCGATACGTACGACGGTTTTGAGTGTTCTTTACTTTACTTCTATATAAGCATTTCTGATTGTTAAGTACTGCCCGTTTACTACGTCAATATACGTATCACCTTCAACAACATCGCTTATGATGAGATCCATCATTTCTTGTCTACTGTTTTTGCTAATTTCGTAAAATCCTATATCGTTTGTATTATCGATTATGAGTTTAAGTTGCCCAGCCGGTATATCTGTTCCGACTTTGTATTGTCCAGATTTATAGACGCCGTTTGCTGGTTTCAAATCAGGTGCTTTTGCAATAGGGTACATTTCGCCACCGTCCAATTTGAAGTATTCTCCTTGAAGTAATGTGACATAGGTATGTGAACGTCCGTCTAATGCAATATTGAATACAGTGCTATCGGGATTTCCTGTTTGATCTTTCGAGTTCTCTAGAAATGTCATGCCGTTAGAGAAGACAATATATTCACCTGGTGCAATATCGCTTCCTACTTGATAAGTTCCTGATTTAATAGACGTGAATGGTGCTGGTTTTGATTGCTCTTGTACTTGCGGTGACACAGGTTTTTGAGCTGGTTCTTGTGTTGACGGCTGCGTTGGTGTTGTGTTCGGCACATCTTTAGACTCTACTTTGGATGGAGCTGTAGCGGATTGTCCGTCAGTAGACTCATTTGTAGAGGGAACGTCTGGTTGATTCGAACCTTCCGTTTTTGGTTCTTCTGTAATAGAATCTTCTTGACGTGATGCTTCGGCAGGTTCATCTGCTAGAATTTCTGAAGCAGATGTTTCAATCAGTGGTGCTTCTTCCTTTACAGTGACTGGTTTTGGTTTATTGTTCACGATTGATACGATCAATGCCAATACTAAGACTCCCACACCTGCTAGACTCCACCATAGGATTTTCATTTTCTTATGTTCCTTCATATAATACGGACCTCACTTTTTGAATTGTACTTATATAATACATGATAGATTGAGGAATAATCTACCTATTCGATTTGTGCTGAACTTTATATGGCCAAGCTTGCAAATGAGACACGTCATATTTTTTAGCATATAGTGGAAATATTTATAAACATTCAGTTTTATTAAATAATAATATTATGTTAACTTCAAAGGTGTTATTAAACGTAATCGAGTCAATTTTTAGCGGAGGATACTACAAGACCGAACGTTGGAATTTTGACGTCAGCTGATAGAAAACAAGCAGAGGAAATATATGAGCAATTACTCGTTTCAAAGATGAATGAAGAAACGCTACATTCGTTAGAAGAATTTCGGGAGATTGAATTACAAGAGATGTGGTTAAAATTAAAAAAGAGGGTTGTAAATGAATAATGTAGCAGATTTTTTAACACAGTATTTTGAAGGTATCGAATTAGCGCCCGCCTTATTTTATGATTGCAAAAACGGCATACGGTTCGAAATTTCAGAATCAGTTTTTTATGATGAACCAGGATTTCTAAAACAAGCTTTTGAACGATCGAATGCTTTATTTGATGCGGTGTTTGCAGATGAAGATAAGATTTTATTAGTAACCAATGTGTATACTAATTCTACTAATGATTTTCTTCGTAGAACTAAGCTGAATGTCTATCCAAAATACATTGAGAATAAAAGTTTACTGCATAATATGAAATTTGAGACAAATCCGAATCTGCATGGTGATGAAGATCTCATGACACATCGATTCGTTCTTTCTTGTGAAAAGAGCGATATTCGTTATCGAAAACTATTGCGGGCGATTTGTCATGAAGATTTCCGTCACTCATCAACGATTATGAAAAACCAGCAAGGGAGTGGGTATGATATATTTTTCATCAATATTACGAAGAATATGATCTTTCATTTATATGACGATCGCGGTTGTGATGTGGTGGCGGCGGATCGAGAGTCGATTCGATATCTTTATGAAAGGTATAATGAATGGATTTTGGATTATGACCGCGAGACCATTGATGCAAAATTTCGATAGGGATGGATGCTACAATGTTTCGTCTTTGTTCTGTGAAACACTTATTCGAGTTGGGCGTTGATCACGAAAAGTCACCGCAATACCAAAATTCATAATTTTTTTGCATGAAAGACCCCCCCTTAATATTTGGGCATTTAATTAAGAAAAGATTAGAGCAATCCATTGAAATTAATGTTATACTTGCCAAGTATATTTTACAAGCGAGTAGGTGAAAGACATGATAGAAGTGAAAATTTCTCCAATCAGTGGCGGAGAATTTAACAGGGGAGTATTCGCTAAATGCGATATTAAAAAAGGTACGCTGTTACACGAAGCGCCTGTCATCTCCTATCCTAACGAAGAACACGAACATATCGAAAAAACCATTTTAGCTGACTACGCTTTTGAATATGGCGCAAACCATACGGCTATGCTGCTAGGATACGGAATGCTATTCAATCACTCATATGAACCAAACGCTACATATGATATCAATTTTGATAAGCACACATTTGATTTCTTTGCATACAAAGATATTAAAGCGGGCGAAGAGATTTTGATTAATTATAACGGTGAAGTAGACGATGACGAACAGCTATGGTTTAATGAAGATTATGATGGAACTGCTAACGATTAATAATCTAGCCCAAACTTCGATTTGCAATCTGAATCGAAGTGATCCATCTTTTTAGTATCTTGTCCTAGTAGCTCAGCTGGATAGAGCAACGCCCTCCTAAGGCGTAGGTCGGGGGTTCAAATCCCTTCTGGGACGTAATAAGGTTTTTGTTAGAGAAGTTAAGAAAAAATTAAACCGTTACAAGTGTTGTTAAAACAACATTTGTAACGGTTTTTTAAATTTCTGTGTAAACGTTTGATAACGATGAGGAACGTATCACCGTAACACAAATGCGACACATATACTATGGCGTGCTTTTCACCCGATATCGTTTTGTTTGAAGAGAAAATTCAACTTGTTTATTAAGAACATACATCTCCACCTTTATTACTTATCCTTCATGTGAAATTGCTTATCGCTACTTTTCTACATTGTCAACAAATGTCTAGACGGCACTATAACCGTTATGGCCGCATAGTTGACGAATAGCGGGTTCCATAGCTGTACATAACATCTAATAAAAGCGGACTTGGATACTATACTATTTGATATAGATTAATGTGTTGACAAATAAAATAAATCTATGTTATATTTATTACGAATTTGAGATATACTAATTGGTCATTTATTAGGGCGATACGAACAAAACTTGCCCTGAAAAAGAAGAATGCTGATTTTTCAATTCTTCCTCGCTCCCAATCAATTCAAGATGTAACTATAGAAGAAGTGTTGAAATAAATGTGAATCTAAAAGAGTCAAGTCAAATTTTTTTTGCTGAAATATACCTCGAACTCGAGACAATGATATGGTTAGGAGTGAAGAGTAAATGTCGAAGAGAACAATGGGGATTCACCACATCACAGCGATGGTTAATTACCCACAAAGAAATATTGACTTTTATGCAGGAGTACTTGGATTAAGGCTTATCAAAAAAACGATTAATTTCGAACGACCAGAAGTGTATCATCTTTATTTTGGGAATGAATCTGGTGAACCGGGAACTGTTATTACATTCTTTCCATGGGAAAAGCAATTAAAAGGTCGTATTGGAACAGGGCAAGTAGGTGCCACCAGTTATGTCATCCCAAAAAATTCGATTGAATTTTGGGAGAATCGTTTAGAGAAATTTGGCGTCAGGTTTATACAATCGGTACGCTTCGGTGAAAAATACTTGATATTTCAAGATCCTGATGGTCTCGAAATTGAATTGGTAGAACGAATTGATGGACCGATAAATAATTGGAGATTTGGAGGAATTCAACCCGAGTTTGCTATTAAAGGGTTCGGGGGAGCTATTTTACTTTCTGCGGAGCCTGATAAATCCGCAAATGTGCTTGAAGATGTATTGGGGCTCGAATGCCTTGGGAAAGAAGATGGCTTTCATAGGTTTAAGTCGGAAGCGCAGCTTGGAAATTTAATTGATATGAAATTAACGCCTTCTGTTCGTGGGTTGAAGGGGGCTGGAACTGTTCACCATATTGCTTGGAGAGCAAAAGATGAAGAAGATCTTCACAAGTGGAGAACACTTCTTCTAAGCAAGGGATATAAACCGACAGAAATTCTGGATCGTAATTACTTTAAAGCTCTATACTTCAAAGAAGAAGGAGGGATATTATTTGAAATAGCTACTGATCCCCCAGGCTTTACAGTTGATGAACCACTTAATGAGCTTGGACAAAAACTTATGTTACCTTCGTGGTTAGAATCAAAACGAGATGAACTAGAAAATACATTACCTACTGTGAAGGTTCAAGTTTTAGATGCGGATAATTAATGAAACTAATAGTTAAAAAATGAAGAAATTCTACTAAGCCAACTTTACTATTGCTTCATATAACTGGAGTAAATGAACTAGACATGGAAAAAAGGAGGGGAGACATCTTATGACAAACAGAAATGAAATAGGAACATTGTTACTTCGTGTGGTGTTTGGACTTGTTTTTTTAGCAAACGGAGTTTCTAAGTTTCAAGGTGGGATAGGAAATACAGCAGATTGGTTTGAAAGTATAGGAATTCCAGGATTCCTTGCATATGCAGTAGGTTTGATTGAATTGGTAGGTGGGATTGCTCTGATCTTAGGGATAGGGACTCGTGTTGTTTCACTGCTACTTGGCATGATCATGCTTGGTGCAATCTTTATGGTGAAATTGCCTGCTGGATTTCTCGATGGCTATGTTTTAGATCTTGTATTATTAGTCATTGCAGTACACATGGTCATGAATGGTAGTAAGTTATGTTCTTTAGGACATGTGATATGTAAAGGTAAAGACTACTAGGATTTCAAATTCTAATCACCCCTCATCCCGTGAACCAAAAAATATTAAGTCAATAGAAGGTTAAAGTTTCTCTTATGAGGGCATAAGAAGAACAGGACTGTATTGAAGATTTGTATTTTTGGGAGGTGATCTTTATAAGGAACCATCAAAAATAAAAAAAGCAGGTGTAAATTTGGGATTTTTAAATAAGTTTTTTGGAAAATCAAAGGAGATGGAAAATATGTCAAATGTAAAGTTAGCGGTTATTTTTTATAGTATGGGTGGAACAAACTATCAATTAGCAAAGTGGGCGGAAGAAGGAGCAAGAGAAACAGGTGCTGAAGTTAGAGTATTAAAAGTTCAAGAATTAGCGCCAGATGCTGTTATTGAAAGAAACGAAGGATGGAAGGCGACTGTAAATGCAACAAAAGACGTTCCAGTAGCTACCTCAGAAGATCTTGAGTGGGCAGACGCAATTATTTTCAGTACACCCACTCGATTCGGTATGATGGCATCACAAATGAAACAGTTCATCGATCTCCAAGGTGGACTATGGGCAAGCGGTAAAACAATCAATAAAGTTGTAAGTGGTATGACATCTGCACAAAATCCACACGGTGGTCAGGAAGCTACATTACAATCTTTATATACAGCCATGATGCACTGGGGCGCGATTATTGCTACTCCTGGTTACACTGATCCGGTCGTATTTGGAGCAGGTGGAAACCCATACGGAACAAGTGTAACAGTCGGTCAAGATGGTAAAATGATTGAGGACGTTCAAGCTGCAGTGAAACATCAAGCCAAACGGACGGCGACTGTTGCGGAGTGGGTTAAAAAAGGTAATCAATAAGTAACGCAATGCCAATCGATTATATTCGATTGGCATTTTCTAAATCAATTCTGTGAAACATCTACATATGAATACTTTATGAATCATTATAATAGTAAGTTATTTATATCAGTTTAGCCTTATTATACAACATAAATAATCGGAGGAGGATGTATAGAATGGAAGAGAATAAGTTAATGAAGGCTATAAGAAATATGAAGGTTCAGAGATAGATATATTTTATTCGATAAAATAATGTGAACATGCAGGGGTTTGCGCTCGGGGGAATGGAGATGTTTTTAATTCAAAACGAAGACCGTAAATTATACCAGGTAATGGAGAAATAGATCAAGTGATGAAGGTGATTGATGCATGTCCAACGGGGGCTTTGCGTTATACAAAAAAGAAGACGTGGGAAATATTTAGTTTTTACAGGGACCGAATCGATTTTATTTAGAAAATGCAGAGAAACAATTAATTGCCGAAATTACTTTTACTCAACCTACTGATTAATACTTTATTATTGATCATACATTTGTTGAGAATTCATTAAGAGGGAAAGGCATTGCACAAGCCTTGGTAAAAGAAGTTGTTACTAAAGCGCGAGAAGAAAATAAAACGATTATACCTTTGAGTCCTTTTGCTAAATTAGAATTTGAAAAGAAAAAAGAATATGCTGAAGTGTGGAAGCGGTAATCAGGTAAGCTAGTATATGTCGTTTTACAAAATGTATTAGAAACCTTTAGCTGTTATTTTCATTTAGAGAAAATGTTTAAGTGCAAGGTGATGAAATGCGTATTAAAAAAGCCGAGTCGATTTTTATAGAAGGAAACAACGTACAATTGGTTTTGCATTCCGTTATAAAAAATTCGAAAATAAATCCGAGCAGTTAAAATGTGATGGGCATATATTCGATGATTATTCACCATCGCAGTTCCGTTTAGAATTTGATTACCTTTCCAAACTACTTTTCAAGGATTTATCTAGAAAGTTATTTACTTTAGTGTTAACAAATTGAAATAAATACGGATAAGGATCCATTTCTGGCGATTGTAGATCTTTACAGACAGCCACTGTTGGGTTTACATTCACTTAAGCTATGTAACTATGGCTGGACTTGTAATGCTTTTCTTAAAAATACTATAGGGCTCTTGCAAACGCTAAACTTGAGTTAACAGTCCTGTGATAAATATTTTGAAACTAAATATTACGTTGGTGAAGTAAGTATGCTTACTATAAATTAGGGGATAATTAAAGTGGAACAATAGTAAGATTGAAAAGAGGTAGCTTAATATGACCCAAGGATATTTGGATTTATCGCAATTAAAAATCAAATTGAAGGAAAGTTTAGAGGAAATTTCAGCTGAAATTAATAAAGGTATAAAAACATTAAATAATGACAGTTATTGTGTTTTAGTTGAACTTAAGAATCTTAAGGATAAATTTGAACAAGTTGGAACGATGGCGGCTTCTTTTTATCTCAATAATTATTTGTCCCCCTATACAGATAAGTATTTGGAAATATCTACTTGTATACAACATCTCTCTCATCAAAGACATGGAGCGTTAATCGTAATTGAGCGTAAAGATGGTATAGCATCATTAATTCAAGCGGGTACCATTATGGGTGCAACATTGACAAGCTCTCTATTGGAGTCCATTTTTTATCCTGGGAATCCTTTACATGATGGCGCTGTACTAATAAAAGGAGATAAAATATATTCTGCAGCAAATGTTCTTCCATTATCTAACACAGTTTCGGGTGGAAAGAAAATTGGCACCCGTCACCGTGCGGCATTAGGACTCTCGGAAAAAAGTGATGCGTTAGTTGTGGTGGTGTCAGAAGAGTCGGGGGTAATTTCTTTTGCGATAGGCGGAAGTCTTTTCCCTATAAGTGTAACTAGCTCTTACATTTAAATTTATCTCAGTATAGGTAGCTTGCTGAAAGGCAAGTATAGATGCTAGCTTGGCTACAATACTACTTGATCCAAACTAAAGTATTGACAAATAAAATGAATCTATGTTATATTTATTTCGAATTAGAGATATATTAATTCGATTAAATTTAACGTGTAATACGAACAAAACTTGCTTTGAAAAAGAAGAATACTTATTCTGTAATTCTTTCTCGCTCCAAATCAATTCAAGATGTGACTAGAAAAGAAGCGGTTAAATGGAAAGTGAATCTAAAAGAATCTATTGAAAATTGTAAATTTTTTTGAATAAATATACCTTGAGTTTGAAGTATATCAATTTGAGCTAAAAATAGGAGGAACTATAATGAATCACTTAAAAGGAATTCA
>NZ_PDYM01000046.1 GCF_002743055.1 Sporosarcina sp. P13
ATCATTTTTATGTATAAACAAAAATACCCTATAAGACGGACTTTTTCAAAGTGTCCATCTTATAGGGTACAGTTTACAAATGCAGACGGATTTTTTGCTTTGTAAGAGAGAATGGGGAAGTATAGTGTTTCACTGTGTCCTCTTCCGAAGTGTAAGTCCTGGACCACCCGATTCAATCAGCCAATGGTCTTTTCTGTTCATCTAATGTAAAGCCTTCGCCCATAACATCGTGTACTTCCATCAACGAAACGAATGCTGCTGGATCTACTGTGGTGATTAGGTTCTTTAAGCGGATCATCTCGTTCTTGCCCACGACGCAGTAAAGAATTTCACGATTTTCTTTTGAGAAGTGGCCGTACCCTTTGAATACGGTTACGCCTCTACCCATCTTCTCACTGATATTCTCCGCCAGTTCGTCCGGGTAGTTTGTAACGATAAATGCACCCCTAGCAGAATACGCACCTTCTTGAACGAAATCAATTACACGTGCACCTACGAATAACGCGACTAACGTATACATCATCGAACGGTAGTCCAAATACACTGCCCACGATAGCAGAATGATGACTGCATCAAATACGAACATCGTTTTGCCCATCGTAATGCCGTACTTTTTATGTGCGAGTCTCGCAATAATATCTGAGCCACCTGTCGTGCCACCACTTCTGAAAATAATACCAAGACCGACACCGATGAAGACCCCTGCAAATAACGCGACTAAAAACAAATCGCCTTCCATGTGTATGTGCGCTTGATATTTCATGAAGATCTTGATAAACACCGATACGGCTACTGTACCAATTACTGTATAAATGAAAGACCGTCTTCCAAGCATTTTCCAACCTAAAAAGAACATTGGAACATTCAATACTAAGTTCATTAACGCAGGATCCCAATTAAACGCAAATAGTAAAATTAGTGTAATACCTGTAAATCCACCTTCTGCTAATTCATGTTGGATCGTAAAATTTACTAAACCAAAACTAAAAATCGCTGCACCTAGAATGATCAATAAAATATTTCGAACGCGAATCCCAGTAAACAAATATATCACTCCTTATGTATATAATCTCTTGATGTTAAGAACGCTTTTGCAAATACAACGATATAATCAGTATGTGCTAAATATTATATTTTGACAATAGCCAGTAGAATGCATACCATAGGAAGGGGAGTTGATAGCATAATGGAAACACCTAAAACAATGGAACAACTACAGCAACAAGTCGACACATACATAACTGGCTTCAAAGAAGGGTATTTCCCGCCGATGGAGCTACTCGCTAGACTGACGGAAGAACTTGGTGAACTTTCACGTGAAGTCCAGGATCGCTATGGCATGAAAAAGAAAAAAACGACAGAAGCTGTGCGGTCACTTGAAGAAGAAACAGGTGACTTATTATTCGTACTCATTTGTTTTGCTAACTCACAAAACATTGACTTGGCAGAAGCATTAGATACAGTAATGGATAAATTCAACACGAGAGACAAGGATCGCTGGACTAAAAAGGAGGAAACAAAATGACGATTAAAGTAGCAATTGCAGGTGCACGTGGAAGAATGGGTGGTACAGCTGTACTCGCAGCATACGAAGCAGCGGATATGGAAGTAGTCGCTGCACTTGATTATAAACATGAGGGACAATTTTTACATAATGAAACAGTAAACGACACAGAAGGTATTCCCATTTATACCTCCCTCGCTGCATTACAAGCCGCCCATCACGCAGACATCTTATTGGACGTTACGGATCCAGACGCAGTCTTCGCCAATGCAAGTGAAGCGCTAAGCCTTGGTATGCACGTAGTGATCGGCACATCTGGACTAACGATGGAGATGCTAACAGACCTTGAAAATTTAGCTAATGAACAACAGAAAAGTTGTATTATCGCACCGAACTTCTCTATAGGAGCGGTATTAATGATGAAATTTGCTCAGCAAGCTGCTCGTTACTTGGGAGATATTGAGATTTTGGAAATGCACCACGACCGTAAACTAGATGCGCCATCCGGTACAGCAGTGAAAACCGCTGAAATGATTCGAGAAGTACGTGCTTCGCATATTCAAGGTCACCCGGAAGAGCAAGAGAAGCTTAAAGGAGCTAGGGGAGCAGACGTTGAAGGTATGAAAATCCATAGTATCAGACTACCAGGATTACTTGCGCACCAAGAAGTATTACTTGGTGGTGAAGGGGAATTATTGACCCTTCGTCATGATTCATTCGATCGTAAATCATTTATGCAAGGTATTTTATTAGCTATTCGCGAAGCGGTCTCGTCACAACAGTTCGTTTATGGATTAGAAAAAATTATCGATTAAACACCATCAGTGAGGCGGTTGAACGTATGCAACAAAGAAAATTAAAAGTAGGCGTGATTTGTTATCCGTCATTAGGCGGTTCGGGTGTCGTTGCGACGGAACTTGGCTTGAAAATGGCGGATAAAGGTCATGAAATGCATTATATTACATCAAGTAAGCCGTTTCGTTTCTTAGATGCTCATCCGAATATTCAATTTCATGAAGTGACTATTGAAGGGTACGCTGTGTTTAAGTATCCGCCTTATGATATAGCGCTCGCTAATCGAATTGCACAAGTCATTGAGTCAGAATCGCTCGATTTGCTACATGTACACTATGCGGTGCCCCACGCCATTTCTGCCATCTTAGCGAAAGATATGGCGAATTCCACAATTGGTATCATTACGACATTGCACGGTACTGACGTGACGATATTAGGGCATGATCCTGCGTTAAAAAACACGTTATCCTATGGTATTAATAAATCGGATCGTGTAACTGCTGTTTCTCGTTCGTTAAAAAATGAAACGATTGAATTATTGCAGCCGACGACCGAAATTGACACTATTTATAACTTTATTGATGAAGAAAAGTATTATCCGCGCGAAGCAACGAATGTACGCGCGGAACTAGGCATTGCACCGGATGAACGCGTGTTGATTCATATTTCCAATTTCCGTAAAGTGAAACGAATTCCGGATATTATTGAAAGTTATCGATCAATTGATAAAAAGCATAAAGCGAAATTACTTTTTGTCGGGGAAGGTCCTGAACTTTTTGATTTGCAAGCGTACGTGGAGGCTGAGGGACTACAAAATGATATTTTATTTCTAGGTATGCGCGATGATTTACCCGATTTGTTATCAATTAGCGATGTGATGTTGTTGTTGTCAGAAAAGGAAGCGTTCGGACTCGTCTTGTTAGAAGGGTTTGCTTGCGGTGTTCCTGCTGTTGCGACAGCGATTGGAGGAATACCAGAAATTGTAGATGATGGACGTAACGGTTTTCTTGTGGAGTTAGGGGATGTACAAGCAGTGGCGGATAGTATCACGCGGCTATTGACGGATTCCTCACTGCATCAAGGGATGAAGACACAGGCAATTGATACGGTACGTGAAGAGTTCAGTTCTGACCGAATCGTTTCACAATATGAAGCACTATATTATGAAGTGGCGGCGATGAAGTGACAACTCGATTTGGGACGGCAGCAAGCCGTCACGTAGTTTCGAACTTACAGAAGGCGGGCTTTGAAGCAGTGTTTGTAGGTGGTGCCGTGCGGGATCTTTTGCTTGGTAAAGTGCCAACAGATATAGATATCGCAACGTCAGCAACACCAGGGCAAGTAAAAAAAGTCTTTCGCCATACAGTGGATATCGGCATTGAGCATGGCACGATTCTAGTACTTGCGCCTGAACCGATTGAAGTGACTACGTTTCGTACGGACGTTACATATAGCGATCACCGCAGACCAGGTGAAATCGCCTACACCACGTCATTAAAGGAAGATTTGCAACGTCGTGACTTTACGATTAATGCACTTGCTATGACGCTTGACGGTGAACTCGTTGATTTATTTGGTGGACAAGCGGATCTAGAAGCACGCGTTATTCGCTCGGTTGGCAATCCGTACGAACGATTTGGTGAAGATGCGCTGCGGATTTTGCGTGCGTTACGTTTTTCGGCTGTTCTAAATTTCCGCATTGAGTCAGAAACATTGAACGCAATGAAACAATTGGCGCATGAATTAGGACACATAGCGATTGAGCGTATTAAAGTGGAGATAGATAAATTGTTTCAAGGAGTTAATCCATCGAAAGCTTTTCGGTATAGTCGCGATATCGGCTTACCTTCGCTATTTCCGGAACTCTTTTCTTCATTTGAACAACTTGAGCGGTGCGCCCCCTTCATCCATGCACGTCATGGCTGGGCTGCCATGTTGTCGATAAGAGACGTTTCAGCAACAGAGCTAGCCCATCATTTTAAACTGTCCAAAGAAGAAAAACGTTTCTTAAAACAATGTGAAGAAGCACTAAAATTGCGGACTGATCGTTCATTTGACGAGCTCGATGTCTATTACTTCTCACTAGATGTGCTGGATGTAGTGGAAAGGATTCGACATGCACAGTATGCAGATGGATCGATAGAAACACTAGAACAATTAACGAAACGAAAAAGTAGTTTGCCCATTCAAACACGTGCAGATCTTGCATTTACAGGAACTAATTTATTAGAGTGGTCTGGATTGCGTGGCGGCAAGTGGACGAGTGAATGGATTGAAAAAATTGAACAAGCAGTAGTCAGTGGACGAATTGAAAATGACGCACAGGCGATAAAGGAATGGTTCGTATATGAAATCTCCCGTAAAGAATGAATTATTGAAGAGGTTATTTGCGGCGCAAGGTGAGCCGGTGTCGGGGCAAGATATTGCAGATGAATTCGGTTTATCTCGAACGGCAATTTGGAAATATATTAAAGAGCTCGAGGATGAAGGCTATGAAATCGGCTCGCAACGAAAAAAAGGATATTTCTTAATTGAAGCACCTGATTTAGTCAATGCGGCGAATATTAGCGAACAGTTAGAAACGACTGCTTATGGGCGCTTTGTAAAATACTTTAAAACATGTGCAACGACGCAAACGATTGCTCATGAAGAAGCGCAAAATGGTGCAGCGGACGGTACGTTGATCATTTCTGAAGAACAAACGGCTGGTAAAGGGCGGCTTGCTAGACCATGGGTATCAAATGCTGGACGTGGGATTTGGATGAGTTTAATCATTCGACCGCAGCTTCCACCTCAACAAGCGCCACAATTGACGTTAGTAGCAGCGGTAGCAATCGTTCGCGCCATTGAAGAAGTGACCAACATCCAACCGGTCATTAAATGGCCAAATGATATTTTAATCAACGGTAAAAAAGTGACCGGAATCTTAACAGAATTACAAGCCGATCCAGACCGTGTCAAAGCAATTATTCTAGGCATGGGTGTCAATGCCAATCAAGTACTGTCGGACTTTCCAGAAGAACTACAAACCATTGCTACTTCATTGCGGATTGAAAAAGGTGAAAAAGTTGACCGAGCAAAATTGGTTGCGAAGATCATGCAGTACTTAGAACAGTACACAGCGCTCTATGTAGAAAAAGGCTTTGCGCCGATTAAGATATTATGGGAAAGCTATGCAACGATTACAGGGAAGAAAATCAAAGCTAATATGGTCAATGAATCCGTTGAGGGAATTGCTCTCGGTATATCGGAGGACGGCATGCTAGAGTTACAACTTGAAGATGGTACGATTCGGGGAATTTACTCTGCGGATATAGAAATGAAAAATTAGAACTATACAGAATCTTACTGTTTTGATATAGTATACATCGTAGGGCGGTATCGTACGTTGAGCTGCACCTGATTGGCAAATGAAATAGAAAGTAGTTCTGCCTTGATCTGTAGAGACAGGGACGGAGGAAGCATGATGTAACGCTTACGCAACCCTTCTGTCCAATTTTGGATCAGTAGGGTTTTATTTTTGTTTTAAAAGCCCGCGCTGAAATGACTCAAAAAGGAGAAGATACAAAGTGAAATCAACAACAGATTTTTCAAAAATGAAAGTAGTCGGTGAGAAAATCAGCATGCTGACGGCTTATGACTTTCCAACAGCGCAAATTGCAGAAACAGCAGGTATCGATGTTTTACTAGTAGGCGATTCGTTAGGAATGGTCGTCTTAGGCTATGAATCGACAGCTAGTGTGACATTAGACGAAATGATCCATCATGGGAAAGCTGTTCGAAGAGGCGCCAAAGACACGTTTGTTATTGTCGATATGCCTTTTGCTACATACCACGGGTCAGCTGATACAACTTTACAAAATGCGCTGCGTTTATTCCAAGAAACATCAGCGAATGCATTGAAAGTTGAAGGTAGCGGTAAGGTGATTGATAAAATCAAGTTGTTGACGTCAGCTGGTATGCCAGTTTGTGCGCACTTAGGATTACTTCCTCAATCAGCTGGTGTAACGGGTGGATATAAAGTACAAGGCAAAACAGCAACGGCAGCAAAGCAGTTAATTGAAGATGCTAAAGCATGCGAAGCGGCAGGCGCATTCATGATCGTTGTAGAATGTATTCCTTTCCAATTGGCGAAAGAAGTGGCTCAAGCAGTATCGATTCCACTCATCGGCATCGGAGCGGGTGCAGATACAGACGGTCAAGTGCTCGTATTCCATGATATGGTACGTTATGGCAATCATAGTTTGCCGAAATTTGTAGAAAGCTATGCGGAAGTTGGGAAAGATATTGAAGGCGCTATGAGACTCTATAACCTAGCCGTCAAAAATAGCTCATTCCCTGCCGAAAGCCATCGATTTACGATGAAAGAAGAAGAATTGGATGCTTTATATGGAGGGATCAAGCTATGAATGCAAGTGCGACGATGCAAATAGTTCGTACGATAGCTGAGCTACAAAATATATTGAATCCTCGAAAGCGTGAAGGACGTACAGTCGGATTTGTACCGACGATGGGTTTTCTTCATGAAGGCCATCTAGAATTAGTGAAGCAGGCGAGACAAGATCATGATCTTGTCGTCATGAGTATTTTTGTTAATCCTGCACAATTTGGTCCAGGGGAAGATTACGAAGCATACCCGCGTGACGAACAGCGTGATGCTGAGCTTGCATCGACTGCGGGTGTCGATTATTTATTCGTCCCAGCAGTTCAGGAAATGTATCCACGGACAAGTTCAATCAGCATCCTACCAGGAGAACAAGCAGCTCTTCTATGTGGTGCGTCCAGACCAGGACATTTCGATGGCGTGTTAAAAGTTGTATTGAAATTATTTAACATTGTAGATCCTGATGAATCTTATTTTGGTATGAAAGATGCACAACAATTAGCGATTATTGAAACATTCGTCCGTGACTTCAATTTACGTACATCGATTAATCGTGTACCGACTGTACGTGAAGAAGATGGACTAGCAAAAAGTTCACGTAATGTTCGTTTGGAATCACAAGAGCGCAAACAAGCGCCTGCAATCTATCGTGCATTATGTATGGGAAAAAGAAGCTATTATGAAGGTGTAGCATTAAAAGAAGTCGAAAAAGTCGTCTCAAAAGTCATTGAAAACGAAACGTCAGGCACAATCGACTACGTGAAAGCATTAGCATATCCTTCACTGGACGAAAACGTTAGTGAAGCAGAAGAAATCATTATCGCGGTTGCAGTGAAATTCACTTCGACCCGGTTAATAGATAATATAATTATGTCAAGTATAAAGGATGAGAAAAATGTTTAGAACGATGATGAACGGAAAACTCCATCGCGCAACAGTTACTGAAGCCAACTTAAACTATGTAGGCAGTATAACAATCGACGGAGCGTTACTAGACGCAGCTGGCATGTTGCCGAACGAAAAGGTGCAAATCGTTAATAATAATAACGGTGCACGTTTTGAAACTTATATTATCGAAGGTGAACGCGGAAGCGGTGTGATCTGCGTCAACGGTGCCGCCGCTCGTCTCGTGCAACCAGGCGACATTGTCATCATTCTATCCTATGTATACATGACTGACGAAGAAGCCCGCACACATACACCGAACGTTTTGATTATGGATGAGAACAATCGTGTCAAAGAAGTCATCACCGAAAAACCAGGCGTCGCTATATTTTAATCGCAAACCCCATCTGAATTGTTCAGGTGGGGTTTTAGTTAGGAGAACGGTTTGGGATTTACGCTTTGGAAGTGAAGAGTGGGTATGCTACCGTTTCACTGCGTTCCAGGCGGCGCGATCAGGAGGTCCCGCGGTGAGCCAAGCGATCAGCGGAGGGGGCGCTTTTGCTTAATTTCTGCGATCTTTGCAGAAATTAAGGCAACTGAGCTCCTAACGCTTCACTAGTGTCTTCTTGTTAAGACGAGTGAAGTATTCAGTTTTTACTTGGTTTTGCTTTTGAATCTAAAAAAGTTAGAACAGACACAAAGTTACTTGATGACTAAGTAAGAAGTTACAAAGTATTTGTATTCTATTTATAGGATTGAAGCGAAAGAAGGGGCGACTCCTGGGGGATTAGCACGCGTCTTGAGACCCCGCAGGAAGCGCTAGCGGACGAGGAGGCTCAAGGCCGTGCCCCCCGGAAAGCGTCCCCTTCTGTAGCGGAAATCCCATGACGTTACTAACTTCCACATATCTATTCTTCTTTAATGATGCAAGACGTGAGTAGCTGTAGTAAGTATGATACAATTTGCTTTAGAAACTTAATAGGAAGTTGATGATGGTATGTCCACAAGCAAATATGCAGTTGTTGATCTGGAAACGACTGGTCACTCACCTTCAAAAGGAGATCGGATCATCCAAATCGCAATTGTCTTCATTGAAAACAATCAAATAACCGATACATATATGCGCTACGTTCATCCCGAGCGCCCCATCCCTCCATTCATTCACCAATTGACATCGATTGGTGATGAAGATGTTGCGGATGCTTTGCCTTTTGAAGAAATCGCTGAGGAAGTGGCGGATTTACTTACAGGCTGCATATTTGTCGCGCATAATACCGACTTTGATGTGTCATTTTTACAAAAGGAACTCGCACGATGTGGCGTGTCTCCTTGGCGTGGAAAAAAAGTCGATACAGTGGAATTGGCGAAAATCGTCTATCCTTCATTGCCTAGCTATCGCTTGCAAGACATTGCGGAATCGCTTGATATTGCCTTGCATCAAGCGCATCGGGCGGATGATGATGCGGAAGCGACAGCCCTTTTTTTGTTAAAAACGCTTGAGAAAATTGAGGGATTACCGAAAGAGACGCTGAGTCGATTGCATGAGCGTTCTTTTGCGTTGAAATCAGATGTATCGTCCTTGTTTTATGAAGCGCTAAAACGAGCTCGCCGTAAAGAAAAGGCTACTAGCTATACGTTATTCCGTGGGATTCCCTATCGTACGGAACAGCCAATCGGCACAACAGGGGAGCAACCTTTTCATTTTCCGACGACTGTTGAAGCGAAGCAACAGCTACTGAGTCAAATTAATCCTGTATATCAAGTACGAGCGGGACAAGCTGAATTAATGGACTTAGCGTGGAAGGCATTTACAGAAAAGGATCAGGTAGCGATTGAGTTGCCAACGGGCGTAGGAAAGACGATCGGTTACTTGATTCCTGCGATTGTGCGTTCTTATGAAACATCAAAGCCAGTGGTTATTAGCACATATACAAATCATCTAGTAGATACGTTAGCAGAAGAAGTTGAGAAGTTAGAAAATGCACTGAAGATTCGTATACCAACGACGGTTATTAAAGGTATGGCGAATTATATTTCTCTCGGGAAATTTGAAGAGTTATTACACTTCAATGACGAGGTCTACGACGACTCCATGACGATTATGCAAGTGCTCGTATGGTTGACGGAGACGACAACCGGTGATTTAGATGAAGTGAATGTATCTGGCGGTGGACAGTTGTTTATCGACCGCATTCGTAAGCGCTCGATGAAGGTAAAAAAAGATGAAAGAATAGCAGATTTTTATTCGCGTAATTTAACACGTTGCCAACATTCGATGATTTTACTAACGAACCACGCGATGCTGATGAATGATAAAGACCGTCATGAACCATTATTTCATTCGATTGGTGGACTAGTGGTAGATGAAGCGCATCAATTGAATCAAGCAGCGATTCAAATGCATGAACAAGTATTTTCCTATACGCATTGGAAATACGTCATGGGACAGTTGAATGCATTCAGCAATGGACAGTTGTTATTTGATGTGCAAGAAATTTTGACTCGCTTTCATTTCAATTATAAGGTTTCTACGGAACGCCTACTCGATTCGTATGAAGCATTCATGGAGGCATTTGACGAGTGTATGTTAGTACTCGCGAATAGTAGAATGTCGGGTAACAGCCAAACGACACGTTCAGTTGAAACTCTTAGTGATCAAATACGCACACATGATAGTTTCGGCAAAGTCTTGCGGAAAATGAATGATTATATACGTATCGCTGAAAATTACGGTGCACCGCTTCGTGAGTTAACAAATGAATTAACAGTTCATGAACAAGCAGCGAGCAATGAGTGGCTATATTGGCTTAATGAGATGAAGATCAAAGCGGGCGAGTGGGTTGAATTGTTTCTGGATGAGCGTCAGCCGGGTACGACGATCTGGATTGAGAAGGATAGTCGTAGTTTACCAGGTAGTTTACGTATTAAGAAAAGCCCTATCAATAGTGCGTCCGCCGTTCAATCATTTGTCGAGTTATTTGATGGCGAAATGGGTGTGGTCTGGACGTCTGGTACGTTGACTGCCGGACAAGACAGGCGCTTCGTTCTTGATCAACTGGGCGTCCCTAATGACGTTCCACTCTATACATTTGATGCGCCTAATAATTTTTATGCAGGTGCACACACATTTATCGTAGAAGATATGCCGGATATTCAGCAAGTATCGAATGAAGAATATATTGATGCGGTAGCAGATGCACTGATTCAAACTGCGATTGCGATAGACGGACGTGTATTTGCGTTATTCCTGTCGCATGATATGTTGAAGAAAACACATGAAGCTATACAAGATAGTGGTTCATTGGAAGGTGAATTCATGCTTATCGCGCAAGGTGTTAGCTCAGGAAGTCGTCATAAATTGTTGAAGACATTTAAACAGCAGGAAAAAGCAATTTTATTTGGGACGACGAGTTTTTGGGAAGGTGTCGATGTGCCAAGTGAACAATTATCCGCTGTTGTAGTTGTACGATTACCGTTTACTTCCCCTGAAGAACCTTTGTTTAAAGCCCGGTCAGCTGCTTTACAAGAACAACAGAAAAATGCCTTTATGCACCTTGGATTACCAGAAGCGATACTTAGATTTCGACAAGGCTTTGGTCGCTTAATCCGGTCTTCAGACGAAAAAGGTTTCTTCATCATACTCGATCGCCGTATTGAAACGAAATCCTACGGCAAAACATTTTTACAAGCTTTACCACAATCATTTGTTAAAAAAGTATCTGTTCAAGCGCTGGTGAACGAGATCGAAAATTGCTATAATGAAGGATGTACTGAATAGAAAGTAGGTTAGAAAATGAATCGAAACAATCAGACGATTCATTCGACAGGCAGGGTTACCTATGCTTAATTGGATTAAGTTTTTATCCGTCTTTTTACTATCCCTTTTTGTAATGATTACAATCTTTGTTTTGTATCAAGCGAACAAACCATTTACCTTTTCAGAAGATGCGGCAATCGAAGTCGTGATGAACGCAGGCGAACTTGTGGATGTCGACAACACAACGAGTTACCGTGGCAATGCATCGTTGATCACTGTATATGGTACAGACAGAAAAGGTAAATACAAAGCCCTTTTAGTGGACGAGAAAACTAATGAAATCGTCCGCACTGTGACGCCTTCAAAAGGTATTACAAAGCAACAAGCGACAGCTATTGTAAAAAAAGAAAAGCTTGTCAAAAAGATTCTTCATACTTCACTTGGAATGGAAAAAGAGAGACTACTCTGGGAAGTAAGTTATATAGGAGAAAATGATAGTTTGAATTATGTCTATCTGAATTTTACAGATGGAAAGTGGCAGAAGCAAATTATGAATTTATAAATTGATGTGGAATTAGGACTAAAGGAGAGCGGTCAATTTGAGAAAACAATTAGCATCGAGAGTCAATACATTATCACCATCTACAACATTAGCGATTACAGCGAAAGCGAAAGAAATGAAGGCATCCGGCATCGATATCGTAGGGCTCGGAGCAGGCGAACCGGACTATAATACACCTGAGAATATTTTACAGGCTGCGAACCAATCGATGAAAGATGGCAAGACAAAGTACACTCCATCCGGTGGTTTGCCGGAATTAAAAGATGCGATAATTGGCAAATTGAAAAGAGATCAAGAATTAACCTATGCACGCAATGAAATTATGGTCGGTGTTGGAGCGAAACACGTGCTCTTCACATTGTTCCAAGTCATACTTGATAAAGGTGATGAAGTAATTATCCCTTCTCCATACTGGGTAAGTTATCCAGAGCAAGTGAAATTAGCAGAAGGTGTACCTGTATTTATCGAAGGTACAGCGGCTGATCAATTCAAAGTAACAGCGAAGCAAATTGGCGAAGCTGTAACGGAGAAAACAAAAGCAGTCATTATCAACTCGCCAGGAAATCCGACGGGCATGATTTATACAAAAGAAGAACTACAAGAAATTGCTGACGTCTGCCGCGAAAAAGATATTTGGATTATTTCCGATGAAATCTATGAAAAATTGGTCTATGAAGGTCGGAAGCATGTATCAATCGCTCAACTTTCAGATGACGCGAAAGAGCGAACGTTGATCATTAATGGCGTATCGAAATCACATTCTATGACAGGCTGGAGAATCGGTTATATTGCGGGAGATGCAGAAGTAGTCGGCGCGATGACGAACTTAGCTAGTCACTCAACTTCCAATCCTGTCACGACTTCACAATACGCGGCGGTTGAAGCATATAACGGTCCGCAAGACGCGGTAGAAGTAATGCGTAAAGATTTTGAATCTCGCTTAAATCAAGCGTATCCAAAGTTAGCAGCTATTCCAGGTTTCCATGTACTAAAGCCTCAAGGTGCGTTCTACTTCTTACCGGATGTAACAGAAGCATTGGAAAAAACAGGCTACGATACTGTGGATGATTTTGCACAAGCTTTACTTATGGAAGCAAATGTAGCTGTTATTCCTGGATCTGGCTTTGGTTCGGCTACGACGATTCGCTTATCGTATGCGACGTCAATCGAACAGTTGGAAAAGGGTATCGAACGTATCGAAAAATTTGTCAAGGAACATTGGAAAGCCTAAACACAACAGCGGCAAGGAATCATTTGCTGATGAGAGGAAGTTTCGATTATGCAGCAAGATGAACGGTTGAAAATTTGGATTGAGCAGGGAAATGTATCTATTTCCCAGCTCTTTTTTCAACAGTACAAACAATTACTGATCTCAGATACTGACGCCATGGTAATTTTGCATATTATCGCATTTCAAGAAGATGGAAATTATTTTCCGACACCAACAGATATCGCGAATCGTATGCAACAACCAGAAAAAGAAGTAACAGATTGCTTGCAGCGTCTGATGCGCAAAGGATTATTTACGATTGTACAAAGTACCGATGAAAACAAAGTATTACACGAGAAGTTTTCATTATTACCATTATGGGATCGTTTATTGGAAGTAATCGAAAAGCAAAAAGTGCAGGCAACTGAACAACAAACGAAACTAGCTGAAGGGGAAGTATACTCGCTATTTGAGCAGGAATTCGGACGTTTTCTATCGCCTATGGAATGTGAAACGATTGGAATGTGGATTGATAAAGACGGACACACACCGGACATTATTCGTGCCGCTTTGAAAGAAGCGGTATTAGCGCAGAAGATGAGTTTGCGCTATATTGACCGCATTTTATTTGATTGGAAAAAGAAAAACGTCAAAACGATGCGGGACGTTGAAAAGCAGACACGCGCCTTCCGTCCGGTAGTGGCGGCTACTGCTGAGCAACCGCGTAATCCTGCGATCAAGCAAGTTCCCTTTTATAATTGGTTGGAAGAACGGGAGTAGGATAAACGATGTTGACAAAAACGCAATGGCAATTGTGCCTGCAAACATTTAAAGAGATGTTTCCGGACGCACACTGTGAGCTCGTGCATAAAAATCCGTTTGAATTACTCATCGCGACGCTTTTATCTGCTCAATGCACGGATGTTTTGGTGAATCGTGTGACTGCCGACTTATTCCAAAAGTATACGACTCCGGAAGATTATCTAGGCGTACCAATAGAAGAGTTGCAACAAGATATACGTTCTATCGGACTCTATCGTAACAAGTCAAAAAACATTCAAGCGTTGAGTGGACAATTAATTGATGACTACGGGGGAGAAGTTCCTCCAAATCGAGATGAGATGATGACTCTTCCTGGAGTGGGCAGAAAAACAGCGAATGTTGTCGTTTCAAATGCTTTTGGTGTACCGGCTCTTGCTGTCGACACACACGTTGAACGCGTTGCCAAACGTTTAGGCATGAATCGTTGGAAAGACCGGCCAATCGATGTGGAAGAGAAAATCATGCGCTGGACGCCGATGGATAAGTGGACACAAACTCACCATCAAGTCATTTTCTTCGGACGCTATCACTGTAAAGCACAAAATCCGAAATGTCCGGAATGTCCGCTATTGCATTTATGCCGAGAAGGTCAGAAAAGGATGAAAGCGAAATGAGTACAGAGCAACTAAAAGAATCTGTTAAACTAATTCTTATACAGTGGGAACAGCATAAGCCGGAACTTGAGAAGGTGTATGCAATCCGTGACGAGCGACGAATGGCGTTATTACAGCCGGCGATTGATCAACTGGCATCGTTAGTCGAGAATAGTGGAACAGAAGTGAATACGTTCACCGGGAAGACGCATTTTGTGTTAGCTCCGAATAATTATCAAGAACGAATTGATTTTATTAGGGTGCAACGCACGAGTCACTATGCGTTAATTCAGTTGACAATGTTATATGATGAAGTGAAAAAGAAAGCGGCTCGTCTACGTGTGCAATCATAAAAAATCGGCAAGAGGAAAAATCCTCTTGCCGATTTTTTTAGTTGTTTTCTGATGGGGATGATTCAGGCGATGGATTGTTTGGATTCTGTCCTTGGTTGCTTTGGCCTGGATTACCTTGACCTTGGCCTTGACCTTGTCCTTGACCTTGTCCTTGTCCTTGATTACCTTGACCTTGGTTTCCCTGATTACCTTGATTATTTTGTTCATCTTGTCCTTGGCCATTGGAGTTATCTTGACCTTGGTTGTCTTGATCATCTTGTTCGGAGTCATTGTTAGTATCATTATCTTCTTCGTTTTGATCGCCTGGCTCTTCAATGGGCTCTTCGATGTCTACATTTGGCTCTTCAATATCGGGTTCTTCGGTTTCTGGTGAACTAGATCCTGCTAACGATAAAGTAGCTGTAGCGGATCCGCTCGTATAGCCGCCCATATTGGCAGTCACTGAGAATGTATAGCTCCTACCGAATTCTGCACCTGAGAAGACCGCTGATAGATCATTTGTCTTCGTTATGCTCTGCATCGCGCCACCATCGACCGACACACTTACATTGAACGATGGACGGCCTAAGCTATCGAATGTACTCGGCGCATCGTAATTCCAGTTCAACGCGATGGAATTAGAATTTGCATCGAATTGTGCTGTTAGGTTACTTGGACTCGGAATAGAAACTTTATCCGGAATCGCTTGTTTAGCTGGCAGCGTGCCTCTGACGAATAATTCATTGCTTATTAAGTTTTTGTAAGTGAATGAACTAGCCAAAACAATGGGATCACTACCCTTAACAATTGCAGCCTTTTCTACCGAAGCCGGTTGATTAAATTCACCTGGATTACTTGCAATACTACTCATCACTGCTTTAAATAGTTTTTGCGGTACAAAGCGACCATGCTCGTAAGTCGTAATTGGCGTCTTATAGTCTGCATAGCCACCCCAAGTAGAGATTGTATACTCTGTCGTATAGCCAGTAAACCATGTATCTGGTACATAATGACTCTTCATATTTTCTTTGCGCATCGTATCGGCGGAATAGTTGGTTGTACCTGTTTTTCCGGCGATATCCATACCACGAATTGCTGCTCTTTCTGCTGTGCCGTTTGACGTCAATACATCACGCAACACATCCGTAATCATATACGCTGTTGAGTCTTTCATGGCTGTGACAGGGTCTGGACGGAGATTCTTCTCAGTTTTACCGTCACGCAACGTAATTTTCGTCACCGTATGAGGTTTCGTATAAATCCCACCATTACCGAATGCGGCGTAAGCACCTGCCATTTGGACAGTCGAAAATTCATATTCACCGCCACCTAACGCATTGCCAGAACTAATTTGGTCATATGGTAAACCAAGCTTCGACGCGAAGGCTTTAGCTTTCTTCCCACCGACTTCTTCAAACGTTTTAACTGCTGGGACATTTCGTGAATAATACAAAGCCTCGCGCATTGTCAACGTTCCAAGGAATCGTCCGTCTGCGTTATTGATGGACTTATCCATTCCTTTATATTTATAAGGTTCATCAACTACTTTTTGACCTGTAGACCAATTTAACTCTTCAATAGCTGGACCATAGGCAAGAATTGGCTTGATAACAGATCCAGGTTGACGTTTTTGTTCAGCGAAATTCAAATTACGACCTGAATAATTACGTCCACCACCAAGTGCGACAATTGTTCCTTTTTTCGTATCCAGAACAGTCATCCCTGCTTGCATATTTTCTGATTCATAATAGCTCGGATCATTAATTGCCGCCTCTACTGCTTCCTGTGCTTTCGGATCTAGTGCCGTCTGAACTGTGACACCTTCTGCCAATAAATCAGAGTAGCCCGCTTCTTCTAATTCATCGAGCACCGCGTCCACGTAGGCTGGGTATTTACTGAATGTTTCACGCTCATCTTCTGATAATAAAGTAGATGTGACAGGAACTTTTTTCGCGGCTTCCATTTCTTCAGTAGAAATTTTGCCGTGACGATTCATTAGAGTTAAGACTACATTCCGACGTTTTTCGGCACGTTCAGGATATTTAAACGGATTATAGCCATTCGGATACTGTGGCATACCTGCTAGCATAGCCATCTCGGATAACTCAAGTTCATTCAGTTTTTTTCCGAAGAAAAAGTTGGCTCCTGTTCCAAAGCCATATCGATTACCCGACATTAAGACTTTATTGAAATACATTTCGAAAATTTCTTCTTTTGTATATTCTTTTTCTAATTTATGTGCAAGCCAGGCTTCTTGGGCTTTTCGTTTTAATGTCTTTTCATCTTTTAAGAAAGAGTTCTTGATGACTTGCTGTGTAAGAGTAGATGCACCTTGTGAACCAAATCCACTACGGAAGTTAGCAAGTACGGCACCACCCAAACGGTAAAAATCGATTCCGCCGTGCTTAAAGAATCGCACATCTTCTGTTGCTAAAATCGCATCTTTCATTTGTTCAGGTATTTCATCGTAAGGAACATAATCCCGTTTCTCTGTCCCGAATTTCAAAAACACATCTCCATCTTTTGTTAGGAAATTGGAGGTGAGCGGATCTTTTAGTAATTCTTCATCTAAATCCGGAGCTGTGCTCGCATAGAAGGCGAATAAAGATGCACCACCGACTAGAACAGCCAGACCGAATATAATAATTGCCATTAGAACTTTCTTGAATAATCCTTGTGGCATTTTACCGGGTTTCTTCTGTTTGGTGTCTTGTTGCTGTCTTCTTGCCGTTCTCGAGTTTATATGTTCGCTCATTTACGTTCCTGCCTTTCAATGTTTCAATCTGTTGTGTTGTTTTGCATCCATTTTTCTACCGCTTGTAAATAATCTAGTCTTGGTTGATAGCCGGTCGTAATTTCGATGGAACGTTCTTCGATTTCCACCAAAGTGATGGACTTTCTCCCGCCATCATCCATCCGTTTCCAGAGTGGATAAAAAGCACCGAACGGCAATAAGAAGTAGCGGTCGAGTAAGCTAAAGTTGACAATAAAAAAAGCAAGCCCTGATTGGTCATGTACTTGCTTCATATGTTGCACTTGATGCAAGTGAATATTCTGCAAAGGTAATGACGTTTTATTTTTCGTCTCTTTCGCTTCGAAGTCCACGTAATGACCTTTCCAGACGCCGTTGTAGTCAGTTGTAGAAGGGGTGCGGAAGTAGGCTTCTGTGATGACTGCTGCGCTTCGTGCTGGGTATCTCACGTTGACGATTTGGACGGGTACTGGTTTCTTATGAATTACGGCCAGTCCGTGGGCTAGGTAGTATTCGTTTGTGTCGTTGAGTTCGTCTTCTAATGATTTACCACGGTTGCTGAAGGAGACATCATAGATTTTATTTTTTGTTGCGGGTGTTGATGGATTGTATTTTTTGCCGTTTGGATAACGAATTGCCAATGTGACCACCTCGTACTCTACATCATACCATACCCACTACTAGACGAGTTACCGAAAAGAAAGTTTCACAGTGGTTGAAAGTGGGCAATTTTGTGGCGGTTTGGAATGTTTGTTCGTAGTTAGTGGAGTGGTGGTTAGATTTCTGATAAACTTAGAGTTAAGAGATGAAGTTCAAAAGCTGCTTTATGAGTGGTCTTGGATATTCTCTTCAGAGGGGACGCTTTCCCTTCAATCCAAAATTGAGAGTACAATCATTTTAAAATTTCATTGTAGTTAGTATGTAACATAGTAACACTTCATTCTTTTGTTTACGTTCAAGGTCGTATTTCTGCAATAACTTTTAGGATTAAAAAATATAAAGTAACGTGGTGAAGGAGTTTTATAGATGAGTCGAATAAATGATACGCGCGTGTTGCTTTCAATTTGTGATGCGTGTGAGGAACGTTTTTATAGAATGCGGGAGACAGGTCATGAGCCGGATTTTTTTGGTGAGGTGAAGCCGTACGCGGATGTTAGTCATCAAGCGATTGCGGATTGGGCTGATGAGATGAAGTCGTGGATTGTGAAAGTGAAGCCGCGTTATGTACATGCAGTGCAAGTTGATTCGTTGAAGGATTCGATGACACAGTTTGTTGTGCAGTCGTTTTATAAAGAGACGGGGAAGAAGCGTTTCATTTTGTCGATTAATGCAGCGCGTTATACATTGCAGACAGTGTTGAATGCGATGGCGAATGAAGAAGGAGAGCATAAGGATGACTAAGCAAAATATACCGGACTTGATTCAGCAATTATTTGCGGATCCACGGTTTGGTCCGAATATTTCTTATATCGAAACATTGAAGGAGCAGGAAGCGATTATTGCGGAATTTCCACCTAGCTTGCACCCATCCATTAGAAAAGCGTTAGCGACGAAAGGGATTACGCAACTTTATAGTCACCAGCGTGAAGCATTTGATGCAGTTAGTGAAGGGCATTCGATCGCCGCTATTACACCAACTGCATCGGGAAAATCACTGTGCTATCATTTGCCAGTGCTACAGTCCATTTTAGACAAACCTTCGTCACGGGCATTGTATTTATTCCCGACGAAAGCTTTAGCGCAGGACCAATTAGCAGATCTACATGAATTAATCGAAGCGAGTGGCGAGACAATTTTAAGTCATACGTATGACGGAGACACAGCTCCAGGATTGCGGACGAAGGTGCGAAAGTCGGGACATATTATTTTGACGAACCCCGACATGCTGCACTCGGCGATTTTGCCCCATCATACGAAATGGATTTCATTGTTTGAGAATTTGAAGTATATCGTTGTTGATGAATTACATACGTATAAAGGGGTATTCGGCAGCCATGTGGCGCATGTGTTACGACGTTTGCAACGCATTTGTCGTTTTTATGGGAGTGATCCGATTTTTATTTGCACATCAGCAACGATTTCAAACGCTAAAGAACTGGCGGATAATTTAACGAATAAAGATATGGTGTTGATTGATAAAAATGGTGCACCTCGAGGGAAAAAGCATTTTGTGTTTTATAATCCACCGATTGTTCATGAGGTCTTTGGAATTCGTAGAAATGCCGTCCTTGAAGTGCGAGATTTAGGCGCATTTCTTTATCAGCAACATATTCAGACGATTATTTTTGCACGCAGTCGGGTGCGTGTGGAAATGCTTGTGACATATATGAAGGAATTGACGAAGAAGAAACTGTTCGATGAGACGGTGATGGGCTATCGTGGCGGCTATTTACCATCGGAGCGTAGGAAGATTGAAAGTGGATTGAAGAATGGTGAGATCCGTACGGTTGTTAGTACAAATGCCCTTGAACTCGGTATTGATATCGGGCAATTACAGGCATGTATTATGACAGGTTACCCGGGGAATATTGCGAGTGCATTACAGCAAGCAGGTCGAGCGGGTAGAAGACAGGAAGATGCCTTGATTATCTATGTCGCGCAGTCGATGCCGCTTGATCAGTATATTATTAAACATCCAGCGTATTTACTTGGACAACAGCCAGAAGAAATTCATATTCATCCGGATAATATGCTGATTTTAATGGATCATTTAAAATGTGCGTCATTTGAATTGCCATTTAGTTCCACGGAAAACTACGGTGAATTTCAAGTGCAAGAGTTGCTAGCATTTTTGCAGAGTGAAGGCGTGTTGCTGCAAACTTCGGATAAATGGCACTGGATGACGGATCGTTTTCCGGCAGGCGAAATCAGTTTGCGCTCGGCTTCACAAGAAAACGTCATCATCATCGATCAGACATTTCCTAAAGAAACACGTGTCATTGGAGAAATGGACCGTTTCAGCGCAATGACTTTATTACATGAAGAAGCAATTTATTTACATCAAGGGACGCAATATCAAGTGGAAACATTGGATTGGGAAGAGAAAAAAGCCTACGTTACGGCCGTCGATGTCGATTATTTCACGGATGCGAATTTAGCGGTGGAATTGAAAGTCATTAGCGAAGACAAACGGCAGGACGAAGGGAACCGGACATTGGCATACGGTGACTTAGCTGTGCTTGCGATTCCGACAATCTTTAAGAAGATTAAGTTCGATACACACGACAATATAGGCTCTGGACCGATTTCGTTGCCTGCTGAAGAAATGCATACATCAGGTACATGGATGACGTTTGACGTGCCTGAAGGCTGGGAGAAATCAGATTTAACGGACGCGATGACTGCAGCTGCTTATGCGATTCAATCATTGATCCCATTGTTTATTAAATGTGATCGTGGGGATATTCATGTCGTACCACAAGTGAAGGCCATTCATACGAAGAAACCGACGTTTTATATTTATGATAGCTATCCAGGGGGTATTGGATTGAGCGAGAATATTTATGGGCGTTGGGATGAGATGTTGTTGTTGGCGGCGGAGCATATTGCGGAATGTCATTGCGAGTATGGTTGTCCGGTTTGTATTGGAGCGCAGGAGGCTGGGCAGAGGAAGAATAAGGGGAATGCGAGAGAGTTGTTGGGGGATTTGACAAAATAGGATATTAATAAAGTGAGGAAAGACTATACTTCATAGCCCATCCTCGCTTTTTCATCCTACTAAATCATCTCTCACACGCAAAGTTATCGCCATCTCGATCCATCTTGGATTGATATGCAGGATGACCTTTCGCGACACCATTTGGATATTTCTTACGAAGCTCAGTACAATTTTGGAACCATTCTGTTTCAGTAGCTTGGGGCACAGGTGTAACGACTGGTTGTTGAACAGGTGCTGCTGGTGCTGGAGTGATTTTTTCTGGTTTCGGTGTAACTGGTTTTTCATTCGCTACTTTATCTGTATTGAATCCAGTGTCTGTTGCGTAATTTTCTATAGACCAAATACCAAGCTTTTGTTCTTTCGCTTTCTCTTGCGCCTTTTCGTAAGGGTCAAGATATCTCGTATTTGGTGGATATACATATGCAACGCGTGCTAATCCTTCTTCTAACAATGTTTCTTGCACGCTTTTCCCATCTACATAAATATAAGCAAGTAGACGATCATACTTATCATAGCGCTGTCCTATATCGAATTCGATTTCCAACTTACCGCTATGTATTAACTCAATATTTCGTTGTTTTGCTTCATCTCCAAATGGCTGCTTGCCTAGTCGTGGATGATTCGTTTCAGGTGTATCAATCAATAAATACCGGACGTTTTGCTCTTTTCCATTGTACATAATTTTGATCGTATCCCCGTCAATAATCTTTACGAGTGTCACTGCTAGTAAATTTGTTGTACCGTTAGAGTTTGTTGGATTTTCTGCGGGTACCGGCTTTTCTAATTTTGCAGATTGTTTTTCAACAGGCTTGGTTTCTTCCACCGTTTTTTCTTCTTTTAGTGGTTTTTCAATATCAGGTGCCACAGCAACAGGCATTGGATCTTTTTTCTCAGATTCCGTCAATTTCTTTGCCGTGTCCACTGCTTCATTAGCTGTCTCTGCTTTCTCGGTTTCAATCGTAGGATCAATCGCAACTCCAGTAATAACCATCGCAAAGCCAACACCCGTTAAAATACCTGCTATCTTTTTTGGCTTCCTCAGAATAAATAAAACCAAAACTCCTATAAGTCCTACCATTACAAGTAGTGATCCAAGTACACCAATAAATGCTCCCATACTATCCCTCCAAATTTCTCTGTTTCCTATCGCTTTACGTTTATTCTAAGCAAGCGAATTACCAAAATAATAACAGGAAAAGAGGGAAATAGATATATCAAAACAGAGGAATAGAATAGTGTTTTTAATAAATTATAACTTTAGAACTAATTAGTGAACATCCTGCCGCGACTACACAAAAGAAGGCACGAGAAATTCTTCTCCCACCAATATTTGATTTCAGTAAAGGAGAGAAGGGCATGATGTAAATGTTTTGCTTATAAAAATCGGTTCAACGTCAAATGTTGGGGTGACCGATAATCCACGTCACCCTAAATGAACCCCAATTTCTTTATACTTAATAGTTAATAAGATCTTCGCTCTAAAGTGATCGAAGCGTCGATAGCCATAGGCATTGCGTT
>NZ_PDYM01000047.1 GCF_002743055.1 Sporosarcina sp. P13
TCTTTGATGTTAGTTAGGGATTCAGTAAGTTCTAGACACTTCAATCCGCTTCTATATAAAGGGAAGTAATTTGTCATTGTACCCACTTCGGCGCTGGCGGATGGCTCCCGCAATGAGCCAGAAAGGAAGAGCAACTCTCTGTCTCATCGCTCCGCCTACCGCTTGTAAGGCGCCTTCGTTTGGTATGGGAAAGTGAGCGGCATAGCTCTTTGATGTTAGTTAGGGATTCAGTAAGTTCTAGACACTTCAATCCGCTTCTATATAAAGGGAAGTAATTTGTCATTGTACCCACTTCGGCGCTGGCGGATGGCTCCCGCAATAAGCCAGAAAGGAAGTGCGCCTCTCTGTCTTATCGCTCCGCCTACCGCTTGTAAGGCGCCTGCGTTTTATGAGTGGAAGTAAGTGGCACAGTACTTTAAAGTCTAAAAGTGAGTTTTCTATGTACCAAAGCCTACTAAAGCTACCTTGTACTCAAAAAAGCGAAGGCACAACTGCGGGGTCGGCCGAAACAAAGAGACGGCTAGCGTCCTTTGCTAGCTGGCTCTTTGTGGGAGGCAATCCCCCACGTGCCGCAGCGATGATAGGAAACCGACCTTTACTTACTTCAGTATCGAAAAAGAGTCGAGTAACGCCCCAACACAAACTGGTTTTCCAAAGTACAGAAACCCATCCAATCTACATTGTACTCAAAAGCGTAGGCACAACTGCGGGGTCAGCCGAAGCCAGGAGACAACTAGCGTGAACTTTCGCTAGCTGGCTCTTTCTGGGAGGCAATCCCCCACGTGCCGCAGCGATGATAGAAAGCCGACCTGCACTAACTTCAGTATCCTAAAAAAGTCGAGCAACGCCAAAAAAGAGCTGTAGCAGAAAGTTATAACTTAACTTCTTGCACAGCTCTATTTTACACACTTTATATCTTCTTAAACACTAACGAAGCATTATGACCGCCGAAGCCTAAAGAGTTACTCATCGCATACGTAATATCCGACCTACGCGCTTCGTTCACCACATAATCCAAATCACATTCAGGATCTGGCGTTTCAAAATTCGTTGTCGGAGGAAGAATACCTTCCTGCAACGCCTTGACAGTGAAAATCGCTTCAATTCCGCCAGCCGCACCGAGTAAATGACCCGTCATGGACTTTGTCGAACTCATTGCCAATTTATACGCATGATCACCGAACACTGTTTTAGCCGCGATCGTTTCAAACAAATCATTATACGGCGTACTTGTACCATGTGCGTTAATATAACCAACTTGTGTCGGCTCAACTCCTGCTTTAGCAAGCGCTTGACGCATCGCGCGAGCGCCACCTTCTCCACCTGGTGCAGGTGCAGTAATATGATGTGCATCACCAGTAGAACCATAACCTACGAGCTCAGCATAGATTTTCGCTCCACGTTTCACCGCATGCTCATACTCTTCTAAAATTAGAATTCCAGCTCCTTCACCCATTACGAAACCATCGCGGTTCTTATCGAATGGACGAGAAGCTTTTTCAGGATCTCCATTTAGTGACAGCGCAGTACTCGCGATGAAACCAGCTACAGCAAGTGATGTAATAGGTGCCTCTGTTCCGCCTGTGATCATGATGTCTGCATCCCCACGAAGAATAACTTCAAATGCATCACCTATTGAGTTTGTACCAGAAGCACATGCAGTTACTGAACAAGAGTTAATTCCTTTTGCTCCCGTGATAATGGATACTTGTCCTGCAGCCATATCCGGAATCATCATAGGAACGAAGAATGGGCTCACTCGTCTATAGCCTTTTTCTTGGAACGTTAAGAATTGTGCTTCATGTGATTCCATTCCACCAATACCAGAACCGATCCATACACCTGTGCGTGGTGCCAGTTCTTCGTCTAAAACAAGATCCGCATCTTTCATCGCCATTAATGCGGACGCAACCGCATAATGCGTGAAACGATCCATTTTACGGGCATCTTTACGTGAAACAAATTGTTCGATATCGAAATCTTTAACCTCTGCCATCGCACGTACAGGAAATTTATCATGATCTAATCTTGTCATGATGTCAATTCCGGATTTCCCTTCAATGACTGCTTTCCAAGATTCTTCAGCTGTATTACCTACTGGTGATACTCCACCGATTCCCGTTACCACTACACGTCGTTTTTCCAAAGCTAAACTCCCCTTCTATTATTAACTTTTATTCGGTCGGTCGATTGTTTGTTTACTTACCCCATTTTATACATAAGCCGCCCCATGTCAAGCCGCCACCGAATCCTACTAAAACTATAATGTCATCGTCTTTGACAAGTCCTTCTGCCAAATCATCTGTCAATGAAATTGGAATAGATGCTGCAGATGTGTTGCCGTATTTATGAACCGTACTTGACATCTTTTCAATTGGTAAACCTAATCGCTCACGTGAAGCTTCCATAATGCGGATATTTGCTTGGTGAGGAACTAGATAATCTACATCGTCTTTCGTCAAGCCAGCTTTTTCTGCTACAGAAACCGCCGTTTCTCCCATCTGACGAACTGCAAACTTAAATACTTCACGACCATTCATCTCGATAAACTCTTTACGGCAAAGATGTTTACCACCTGCACCATCTGCACCTAGTTCGAATGAAAGTATTCCTCTTCCTTCACTTACTTTCCCTACAACTGTAGCGCCTGCGCCATCGCCGAATAATACCGCAGTGTTGCGATCTTCCCAATCGACTATTTTTGATAGCTTTTCCACACCTATCACCAAGACATAATCATATGCACCAGATTCGACAAACTGCTTTGCCGTTACAATACCATAAATAAACCCTGCGCATGCTGCCGATATATCCATCGCCGCTGCATTTTTTGCACCTAAACGTTCTTGTACCATCGTCGCAACAGAAGGGAATGTATAATCCGGTGTTACCGTCGCAACTAGAATGAGGCCTAGTTGATCTGGTTGGATATCCGCTGCTTCGAGAGCATCTTTAGCCGCTTCATATGCCATATCTGATGTATCTATAGTTTCGTCAGCAATTCTACGCTCTTGAATCCCTGTACGTGTACGGATCCATTCATCAGACGTGTCTATTCTTTTCTCTAAATCCGCATTTGTAACAATTGTTGGTGGGACATACTTGCCAATCCCTAGAAGCCCTGCTCTCATTTCATCTACCCCGTTCCTTGTCATCTATTATTAGTACCTGGTGTTAATTATAAAAGAAAATCGCGTTTTTTTCAATAAGAGGACACTTTTTCGTCAAAAGTTCTGTATATTATCATTTCATCGTTCGTATGGGCTATGATATGATATAGTTTGAAATAGAATATTCGAGGTGAAAATCATGCACTATATTATGACATTTGTTTGGTCTTTCCTATTAGTAGCGATGTTAAACTACGTTGCTGGTTCAATCGGTGGCACTCAATTTGACTTTATGGCGGGCGTTACCGTCTCTATCGTTTTGGCTGTATTTGTACTGATTATCACAGCAGTTATTCCAGATGAGTCTCCAGCAGACGTTTGACATCCAAAAAAGCGTACGAACTGCTTATCAGTTCGTACGCTTTTTATTTATGCGGATTTTACAATCTGGACAACTAATTGCCCATCTTCCATCGTTACGTGTATTTGCTCACGTTCTTGCAATCCACCCTTAATCACTTCTTTTGCAACCTTCGTCTCTACATATCGCTGGATAAAGCGTTTCAATGGTCGTGCTCCGAAATCAGCATCTGCACCTTCCTTTACAATCCAATCGACAACGTCCTCATCAAATGCTAACGAAACATCCTGTTGTTCTAAACGTTTTTCCAAATCTCCTAACATTTTACGAGTAATCGATTTGAATGAATCGACAGTTAATGAATGGAAAATGATAATATCATCCATCCGGTTCAATAGCTCAGGCTTGAAGTGTCCACGTAAAGCAGCCATGATTAAGTCTTCCTTCGCATGTTCATCATCTTCCAAATTATTATCTAGCAAATATGCAGAACCGATATTCGATGTCATGATGACTACCGTATTCGTAAAGTTCACTAAACGACCTTGGCTATCCGTAATCCGTCCATCATCCAAGATTTGAAGTAAAATATTCGCCACATCGGGGTGTGCCTTCTCGATTTCATCCAACAAGATGACTGCATATGGATTACGACGAACGGCTTCTGTTAATTGACCGCCTTCTTCATAACCAATATATCCTGGAGGTGCTCCGACAAGACGAGAGACACTATGTTTCTCCATATACTCCGACATATCAATTCGAACAAAATGATCTTCCGAATCAAATAATGTAGCTGCCAATGTCTTCGCTAATTCTGTTTTACCTACTCCGGTCGGTCCTAAAAACAGAAATGATCCAATCGGTTTATTCGGATCTTGGATACCTGCACGCGCACGCCATACGGCTTCTGTTACAAGTTGCACTGCATTATCCTGTCCAATGACACGCTCTTTCAATGTTTCATGCAAGCGCAGTAATTTCTCACGCTCACCTTCAACAAGCTTCGTAACTGGAATGCCTGTCCAACGTGCAACGATGGATGCTATTTCTTCCTCTGTCACTTCTTCACGCAATAAACGAAGTTCCTGATTACCTTCCATTGGACTTTCAAGTGCTTTTAATTCTTTTTCCAACGTTGGAATTTTGCCATACTGTAATTCAGCGGCTTTATTTAAGTCAAAGCGACCTTGTGCTTCTTCAAGCTCTCTACGGTAGCGATCAAGTTCTTCACGCTTGCTTTGAACAATTTTTAACGCTTCTTTTTCTGTATTCCACTGCTCACGCATATCTTTTGACGAATCTTTCAGTTGCTGCAACTCTTCACGCAAAGTTACTAAACGAGATTGGCTCATAGAATCTTTTTCTTTACGTAAGGCTTGTTCTTCAATTTCCAACTGCATAATACGACGAGTCACAGCATCTAATTCTGACGGCATCGAATCGATCTCCGTACGAATCATCGCACTCGCCTCGTCAATCAAATCAATCGCCTTGTCGGGCATGAAACGCTCTGTTAAATAACGATCAGATAATGTCGCTGCTGCAACTAACGCACGGTCGTGAATTCGTACACCGTGATGTAATTCAAAACGTTCTTTCAACCCACGCAAAATAGAAACCGTATCTTCAACAGAAGGTTCTCGCACCAACACTTGTTGGAAACGACGCTCAAGTGCTGGATCTTTCTCGATATACATCCGGTACTCATCAAGCGTAGTTGCACCGATACAGTATAATTCACCTCTTGCAAGCATCGGCTTCAACATATTTCCCGCATCCATCGCGCCTTCCGTTTTACCAGCACCGACAATAGTATGGATTTCATCAATGAATAAAATAATTTCTCCTGCACTGTCTTTAACTTGTTTCAAAACACCTTTCAAACGTTCCTCAAACTCCCCACGATACTTTGCACCTGCAATCAATGCGCTCATATCTAGTTCGAAAATTTGACGGTCTTTCAATCCTTCGGGTACGTCTCCTTTTACGATACGTTGGGCTAATCCTTCCACAATCGCTGTTTTACCAACACCCGGCTCCCCAATTAACACGGGATTGTTTTTTGTTTTTCTAGATAAAATTCGAATAACGTTTCGTATTTCTTCATCCCGGCCAATGACCGGATCCATTTTACCATTTTTCACTTCATCTATAAGATTACGACCGAATTGCTCAAGCGGTGTGCGTTGATCTTCTTGTGTGCTATCCATTCTCATAAACATCCACCTTTCATTTGTTTGACTTTGACTATCTTTGATTAATTTAATTATAGTATGTTTTTTGACAGAAGTAAATTGTTTTGCTCAGGATCAAAATCTATTATTTCAGCGATCTGTTCAAAAAAAAAAACGCTTGTATAATACAAGCGTTGCAAGTGGTAGAAAGACAATTTGGTTAGTCGTGAGTTACTTTAAAATTGGTTCAAGGCTTAATGCAAAGATGTGCTTCCAAAGCTACACTTATGTACGCAAATGCCGTACTACTTTGAGGCAAGTAAACGCGTCCGCCTGGAACGCAGCGAAGCGGTAGCCTTCCACTCAACCATTCATTTATCTATAAGTAGTAACTAGTTATACTAATTTTCTTGGTGCGACTACGACCCCGTCTTCATCTGCATAGACATAATGGCCAGGCGTCCATTCAACGTTACCGAAGTGCAATACTTCATCACGTTGACCTTCGCCACGTTTGATACTTTTCACTGGCATGCTTCCAATTGCCATGACACCAATTTCTTGTGTGCCCAGATCTGCTGTATCACGTGCGCAACCGTAAATAATCACACCTGCTAGTTTACGATCTTGCGCGATTTCACCGAGCATGTCCCCCATCAATGCACAGCGTTTTGAACCGCCACCGTCTACAACTAATACATTACCTTCTGGAATTGTCTGAAGTGCTTCTTTCACCAAGACATTATCCTCGAAGACTTTTACCGTAGAAATTGGGCCCGAGAATCGTTTATGTTTCCCGTACGACTGAAACTCCACCGTACATACTTGTAATTCATTGATGAAATCATCACACAAATCTGCTGTTTTTACTGACATTTCCCTTTTCCCCCTAGTACATTCTATTTGACGCTACATGGTTACTATTCGACATTTTTTTGCAATTCCTTTTTTTATCGAACTGAAAGATTACATGAAAAACTATACTGCACGCAGTAAGGTTTCTAAGTGTCGACAAAAGACTTGGTAATCAAAGTGATTTCCAAGTCTTTTACAATTCTTATAGGATAGCTTGGTTGTGGGATGGAATTGCGCGGTTGTGGGATGGAATTGCGCGGTTGCAGGATCGATTCGCGCGGTTCCGGGATGGAATTGCGCGGTTGCGGGATCGATTCGCGCGGTTGTGGGATGGAATTGCGCGGTTAAGAGATCGATTCGCGCGGTTCCGGGATGGAATTGCGCGGTTAAGAGATCGATTCGCTCGGTTCCGGGATGGAATTGCGCGGTTGCAGGATCGATTTGCGCGGTTCCGGGATCGGTTCGCGCGGTTCCGGGATGGAATTGCGCGGTTGCAGGATCGATTCGCGCGGTTACGGGATGGAATTGCGCGGTTGCAGGATCGGTTCGCGCGGTTGCAGGATCGGTTCGCGCGGTTCCGGGATGGAATTGCGCGGTCATGAGATAGATTCGTGCGGCTCTGGGCTGCGAAAGTTGCTGAAGCCGTGTCAGATTGCAACAGAAACCAACTTAATAGGTTCTCTAAGTCTAAAAATAAAAAGACTGTAGGTAAACTCCAATATTTCTGGTGTTTGCCTACAGTCTGAGCCATACTGCACGCAGTATGGTTTAACTTTCTTATCGTACGCCAAGTGCCATCTTCGCATAGCGTGACATATTATCGCGAGACCATGGTGGGCTCCAGACGATATTTACCTCTGTATCTTTTACTTCAGGAAGTTCCATTAACTCCTGCTTAATATTCGCTACGATTTGTGGCCCCATTGGACAACCCATGGAAGTCAATGTCATCGTAATTTTTGCTACCCCTTCATCAAGTAGCTCAGCGTTATAAACTAACCCTAAATTGACAATATCAATTCCTAACTCTGGGTCAATGACGTTTTCTAACGCGCCAAACAAATAATCTTTAATTTCTTCTGCGCTCATCAGAATGCTCCTCCCTAGTATGTGGTTCTTCTATCTTACCAACATACTACCTTGCAATCAAATGCTGTGCAAGCCAATCGACTGCAGTTAGCATTCCAGAACGTGAAACAGCATGCCCCGCTTCTTCTTCAGACACCCACCGAAGACGCTCTGGACATCCATTGTACTGTTGCTGAATATCTACGTAAAATTCTTTCGTGAACTCGAAAGGTACGACCGTATCTTGTTCACCATGCCACATGAATAGTGGACGCTGATTAAGTCTGCTTGGATTTTTCGATAGATCGACTCGTTCAAGTGCATCAAAGAGTTTCTGGCGTTCAGCTGGTGTGACAGGTAGTTCACGGCCTCCGCGTTCTGCATACGCAATTTGCCCTGTAGCGAGACGCACGAATGCCGGTGAACCCATCATGACCGAAGCTGAATCAATCCAGTCATAACTTGCCAAACACCCAAATGTCGTGATACCGCCCATTGATGTACCGCCCATACCAATTTTCGTCTGTTCATCTACTAGATTTCTTTCCCGCAACTCTTCATAAAGCATGCCAGCCTCTTGAATAGAAGTTAAGACAATTTCCCAAAAATGCAACGACAACTGGAATTTATCCATCGATTCTGAACGTTCTCCATGCAACATCGCTTCTGGTAAAATGACACGCATTCCTCGCCTCGCTAAATTATAGGCATAGTGCAAGTTATGTTCTTTGGCGCTAGTGAAGCCATGAAAAAACATCACGACCGGAACATGCTCTTGCTCCTTCAACTCCTCAACAATATGAAGTACAGGGATATTTTTCCACCGTTCTGTGCGTATAATCATTCCAATTCCCCATTTCTGACAATCCTATACTATTATTTTAGGATAACAACATCTTTTATAGAAAACAAAAATAACAACTTATCGTTCGTTTTTTTGACTTACTTGATCCATAAGGGATAAACTATGAAGACATAATAGACCAATTTTATAATACTTATACTGGTAGGAGAGGATTCGTTGAAACGACATTTAATCGTTTTGGACTTAGATGGTACGTTATTAACAGATGAAAAAGTGATTTCACCTAAAACAGAAGAGACTCTGAGAATTGCTGCGTCACAAGGTCATCACGTGATGATTGCCACTGGTCGTCCTTATAGAGCAAGCGAAATTTATTATCGCCAACTAGGATTGACTACACCGATCGTTAACTTTAATGGTGCATTTGTTCACCATCCAAAAGACCGCTCTTGGCAAACCATTCACGAACCTATTGCATTACCTGTCGTCAATGAGGTCGTCGAAGCGATGCAGAACTTCTCCGTAGAAAATATCATTGCAGAAGTGATGGATGATGTCTACGCACAATACCATGACGAACGATTCTTGGATATCCTGAACTTCGGTAATCCCCTCATAACGGCGGGCGATATCCGAAATTCATTGAAAACAGACCCAACAAGCTTACTTATCCAAGCCAATCCACTAACCGTTGATCCGATACGCCAACATCTTCAAGACATCCATGCAGAAGTCATAGATCATAGACGTTGGGGGGCGCCATTTAATATTGTAGAAATCGTCCGCCACGGTCTTAACAAAGCCGTCGGTATTCATGCAGTATCTAATTGGTTAAACGTTCCAAAAGACCGCATCATCGCATTTGGCGACGAAGACAATGATCTAGAAATGATAGAATATGCGGGAGTCGGCGTTGCAATGGGTAACGCCATCGACGGATTGAAATCAATCGCAAATGAAATTACATCTACTAACAATGAAGACGGTATTTCACTCATTTTAGAAGACAGACTTTCTTTAAACAAACTACATGTCACGTAAGGGGGAAACTATATGAAAATTTTTGCTGATAGCGCGTGTGACCTACCATTATCTTTCTTTGAAGAAAACGAAGTAGAACTATTTCCGTTGAGCGTACTACTAAACGACAAAGAATATGAAGATATCCTAGAAATCAATTCCTCAGAAGTATTTGATGCCATACGTCGAGGACAGCAACCAAAAACTTCACAAGCCTCACCTGACAACATGTTGAACACTTGGTATGATCTCGCTACGTCCGGTGAAGAAGGCATCTACATCGCCTTCTCCTCACAGCTTTCAGGTACATACCAAACAGCTGTCATGACGAGCGAACAAGTAAAAGAACAACAGACTTCTTTAAATCTCGTCATTATAGACTCAAAATGTGCTTCACTCGGCTACGGTTTACTCGTCAAAGAAGCCGTGCGACTACGCAATGAAGGGTGTAGCGTGCAGGAAATCGAACAGCAAATTCGATCCATGGCAACACATATGGAACATTTATTTACCGTAGAGGATCTAGACTACTTAGCAAAAGGCGGACGCGTTTCTAAAGCGAGTGCGTTTATCGGCGGTCTTCTCAGTATTAAACCTTTACTTCACGTAGCAGATGGCAAGCTCGTACCAATCGAAAAGCATCGCGGCCGTAAGAAAGTATTGCGTCGCATGATCGAAATGCTAGAAGAACGCGGAAGCAACCTAGAACAACAAACAATCGCCATTAGCCACGGAGACGACTTGACGTCTGCCAAGGAGTTCAAAGCGATGATCGAAGAGGTCATCCAACCAAAAGCAATCGAAATCCACCAAATCGGCTCTGTCATCGGCTCCCATGCTGGACCTGGTACACTTGCATTGTTTTTCTTGAACAAAATAGAATAAAGTAAAAAAGCCAGATTGCCTGTTTGCAATCTGGCTTTACCTATGTTTACTTCTAGTCTTTTGAACTGTTTACTACATCATTATTACGGTTTTGTTTCCCTTTACGTATAACCGTAAATACGAACAATAAGAATATTATAACGACTAACAAAGATGCGATTAAATATGGCGTATTGAATCCTTCATCATCTTCCACTAGATAAATCTCTGCAAGTTCTCGTTCAACTACAATATGGTATTCATTGTCTTTCGTTTGCTTGATCAAGTCCTGCGCTAGCACGCCACGAAGCTTTTTTTTCTCACCGATTTGAGCAGGATCTATTTGGAAGCTTTTCAATTCAGATGTGTTATTAATCGCTATGATCCACTTCTCTTTTTCAGAAGAACGTTCAAAGACGATAAATCCATCATCGTTATGCAACATAGTAAAATCGCCCGTTCGTAATGTTTCTGAGCCATTTCGAAGCGTATTAAGATCGCCAATCCAGTCATGCAATTCCATATCTGTCTTAAAGTTGAAGAACGGATGGGATTCCGGTGCTTCTTTACCGTTTACTGCAATCTCTGTTGCATAAGGTGTCAATGGAACACCAGGAAGCATGAATTGTGCTGTGGTTGCTATTTTCCAACGTGTTGGTGGGAACTGACGTAACTCGACCATCTTGTAAGTGAAGCGTGGTCCTGTCAAATCATCTAACTGTAGTAATTTCCCCGCATCATCGTTTGAAAACGTATTTAGCGCAGAGGAATCCGGATCCACTTGAACGAACGCGTCTTGTATAGCTTGACTACGGTCTTCCGCTGGCATGCTGTCGAATGCGGCATTACTTGGCTGATTCGTAATAACGTATAAGCCTTCCTTCGCATCCTTAAGTGCAGTGATCATCTTATCCAAAAACTCCGTGTCCGCTCGATCAAGCTTCGTCAAACGAATACCGTCCACTGAATAGTCACTTACAAATTGGACAGCTGCAGCAATTAGTTGATCCTGCGTTTCTGTCTTACTTACATCCCAATCAATCGTTCCTTGATCAGCAGGGATTGTTGGCAATTGTTTTGCCCAGACGTGATCTGCGCTAACTCCACCTAATGGAAAGTCTGCCATAACCTTTAGCTTATTGGCATGCAGTTCAGCAATCAATTCACTGAATTCTTCTGTTGTACCAAAATGCGGTTCGATCTTCGAATAATCCAATACTTGTTTTCCGTCATAAGATGCGGTCTTAAAAACCGGTCCTACGGAAATCATCGTAAATTGCATATCCAAAATGTGTTGCAATCTGTTGCTGATGCCTGCAAAATCCCCACCATTAAAAACGCTAGGATCTTTCGCGTTAACATCATAATCATTTGATCCTAAACCATTATTGAAACGGTCAACAAGTAAATCATAAATACTCTCATCACTGAATGTAGTTTCAGCGGCATACGTGATTGGTTGTGCTATAAATAGGGCGAGCATACAAGCCGCCAGTAGTCCGGTAATTCGTTTCACTATAGTAAATCCTCCTAATGCAAACTCTTTTATTAGTTTATCAAACGGCTGAACGGTGTGCCATTCTTTCTTACTAAAACAACTTTTGCTAGTCGTAAATACGGCAATCTTGTGAAAACCCATGAATAACAAAGCACATAAAAAAGCAGGGGAAGAATTATACGAATTCCTCCCCTGCTTAATGCTATGATTCATTTATCATCTTCCAAAAAGAACTTTGGATCTCGCTGTTTACGCGCACTTACTTTAACAGAGACCGCAAACATCGCCATCAATAAAAGGATAACTAGTAGAAATATCCATCCAGTTTGTGATTCCATTTGCAAGCCTCCAGTTGTCATATATTACGCGAAAAAGTTAAAGCCAAGTGGTAATTTGAAACCGACAAATAACGTTGCCAGCAAGAACACTACAAATAGAATCCACATAAACCCTGTGTTCTTCCCTTTATTCCCACGAACTAGCACCATTTCCATAAATCCGATCGTTAAAAGACCTAGAACGAATTTAATTCCGTACAGCATAGAGTCAAGAGACATATGCACAAAGAATAACGCTGCTCCTGAGATGATGATCAAAATATAGAACAAACGCAAAATCATATGTGTAATCTTTTTGCCCTTTGTTCCTTTAGCCATACTAGCAGAAACTAAAAATACTACGATTGCCACTACCCATGTAAAAATATGCATATGAGTCGTATCCGTTAAAAAACCCATTGTTGCCACCTCATTTTAATCTATAGTCGATTGATATTTTACCATAGCTATCCATCGACTACTATTCAATTGCTTATAGTCTAGTAAATCCAGGGCAAACTTATTCGAATCGGTTAACTAATGTTCCAATTCCTTCAATAGATACTTTTACCGTATCGCCTTTTTTCAAATACGCTGGCGGTGTCATACCTTTGCCCACACCCGCTGGAGTACCCGTCAATAGGACATCTCCTGCTTCAAGCGTGACATATTTAGAGATTTCTGCGATTAATTCATCAATTTTGAACAACATAGCAGATGTATTGCCATTTTGACGAACGTCATCGTTCACTTTCGTAACGAGTGACAAGTTTTGTGGATTTGGAATTTCATCTTTTGTTACGACGTAAGGACCCATTGGACAAGAACCGTCTAAGCTTTTACCTAAGAAAAACTGTTTATGTTCAGTCTGTACATTACGTGCAGTAATGTCGTTAGCAATCGTATAGCCAAACACATAGTCATATGCTAGTTGTTTCGGAATATTTTTTCCTGTCTTACTAATAACGACAGCCAATTCCCCTTCGTAATCCAAAGAATCAGTTACGTCCGCATGGATTGGAAGCGTCTGCTCATCTCCTGCAATCGCTGTAGGTGATTTTGTAAATAGCATCAGTTTTTCTGGTGCTTTTGAGCCCAATTCTTCTGCGTGATCTGCATAGTTCTTACCAACACACAACACGTTTTTAGGCGTGCGTGGGATCGGAGAAAGCCATTCGATTTCAGTAAATGCATGTTTATAATGCTCTACATCTCCTGATGCTTCTGTTTTCTCCACTAATTTACGAACTAATTCAACGAAATCTAGACCCAATGATACCGCCTCAATCATTGTTTTAGGAAAGTCAGCTTGTTCTTGTGCTTCAGCCATAGCTAACACGTTCCACACTGCTTCCTCACGTTTTACTTTTGGTCCGAATAAAGTCTGCCCTTCGTAACGGAATGACAATAGTTTCATTTGATTGCCCAACCCTTCCCATGTGTATTCACATACTCCTATGTTACGACAAAAACTACATTTTTTCCTCTTTATTCATAAAATTCTTTCTATAGGACAACTTACGCCAAATAAATTCCAGCGGCCCCATACGGAATTTGGACAGCCATGCTTGTGCAAAGATCAGTTGAATCGCAAAAACTCCAACTGCAAGCATCGTGCCTGTCTCTATATCTACCTTACCATAGAGTCCCGCTCCATATGAATAAAATATCATCGTTGCGATAATGGACTGCATAATATACGTCGTAAACGCCATCCGTCCAATGGTCGCAAACGGCTTCGTGATGATTTTCAAAAATGGTATCTGCCAGAGCAACATGAAGAGCGCTGCATAACCAATCGCAAGTACGGGGCCACCAAACAGCGATTGTACAAGAAAGATATTTTCAAATTTTGGTGCATCCCAATAGGGCATACTTTTCAAAATCACACCTGACGTGATGAAGAATACCATCACAGCACCTAACTTCCACTTCATCGCAAACATCTTCTCGATAATTTTCCATTTAGAAAACGCCGCACCGAGCATCAGTAAAGGCAAAATAATCACGACAGCTGTGATGGAACCAATCAACTGGAACAACATAAATTCGCTCGCTCGAAATGCGAAAATCTCTCCGAACGTCCCTTTAGCATAAGCAGAAATCGCCAACTCAATTCGTTGAATATCCACAAAGCCATCCAATGCAGCGTTCGGTTTCATATTGCGGCTAATTGTTAACACAATATACACCAACAACGTCGGTACGAGATAAAGCACTAATGCAAGCGATAACAGCCACTTCTTAGGTATTCGTACAACCGCGATCATGACAAATCCCATCAACGCATATGTGAACAAAATATCACCTGACCAAATGAGCAATGCATGAATAAGTCCAAATACCATTAACAAGCCAAGACGTCGTGCCATAAAAGGTGCAAATAACGTCTGATTCTTTAGCGACTTCTCGTACTGCATATTCATCCCATAACCAAACAACATCGCAAATAATGGATAAAAACTTGCTTCGATAAATATATCGATCCATCTAAATGTCGCCTGTTCACCGGGCGCTGAGAACCACGAATACGGATCCATATACGCGTAAGGCGAATGAAAATGCAGCATATTTGCAATAAAAATTCCAAGCAATGCAATACCTCTTAAAAAATCGAGTCCTTCAACCCGTTCTGTAAGAGGTGTAGGAGTTAACTTCAAACTTTTTCCTCCTGTAATTTAATAGTTTTTGCCCCATCAAATAAATATAGGAGCATCTCTTTGATGTCAATCGAAAGAATTGATTCTAGTACCAGTTTATATAGATTCAACTGCGTACCGTAACGCGTTTGCATCTCCTTAGCAACCGCCACGTCCGAAGTGAATCCACGGACACTATCTGTTTTATAATCGACAAGCACCCATTCTCCATCTTCATGGAATAGACAGTCTGCAATACCTTGCAGTAGCTGAAATTCCCCTTGTTCCGCAGGTAGCGCGTACGTGAACGGCATTTCACGCAACACTTCAGCGGCTTGTTGCATACGCTTGCCTAAATCTGTTGCGTAGAACATCACAATTGCATCAGTATCAATCGCAGTTGCTTCCTCTTTCGTCAACAACTCACGAGACACCAATCGTTCTACAAATTCTTTAGCCTGTGCAGTAGTTAGCGACTGCTTCAAATCAAGATGTTGCATTACCGTATGCATCGCAGTTCCAATCTCCGCCCTTGTCAATGAACGTTGCTGTAAAAATGAAGGGCGGTCATGAAGGAATGACGGTCTACTAGCGATATTAGGTTTATACTCTTCAAAAGGATCCGCGTCTCCACGTTCTAGCTCTAGTAGGGCCAATCGCTTCAACTCACTAACCGACTGCTTAGAAGACATTTGTACCGCATGAGCATATGGATAGCGTGTTTGAAAGCGACCACGAACCGCTTTAACTAATTCTGGATCGGCTTCAACCGTTTCGCTGTCGAGCGGAATCCAGTCATATACATCCATAGTATCGGAGCTTTGGAATGCAGAAAACGGGTACGCATTCACTTCCCAAGACGATGGATCATCCATTAATTCTCCTCCAGCGGCTTTGCCGAACTTTCCAAAATCGAGATGACGTGCTATCGCAGGACCAATCCAATCCAAATAACCGGTTGCTCGCGAACGTTTATATTCCGGTAAGGGGGCTGTTTCATCTAGCAGTTGCGCTTCTTGCCACTGCGTCATCGTCTTTTCTATGTCTTTGACGGAAGCTATTAACTCCAGGTGCTCCTTAGCACGCGTCATCGCTACGTAGAGCACACGCATTTCCTCTGCACGCATTTCTAGCTCCTTCTTCTCTTTCACTGCTAAAAACGGCAATGACGTGAATGTGATGCGCTTATCCGGATCAATTGCTTTAACCGCCAATCCAAAGTGCTGATCAAATAAATACGGATTATGGAAGTCCATTTTATTAAATGGCCGCCCCATACCCGCTAGAAATACATAAGGAAATTCCAACCCTTTAGACGAGTGAATCGTCATAATGCGCACGACATTTTCCTTTTCACTCATGAAACGCGCTTCGCCAAGATCATCTCCGCGCTTTTGCATACGATCGATAAAGCGGAGGAAACGGAATAATCCACGGAAAGAAGTCTTCTCATAAGCCATCGCGCGGTCATGAAGTGCACGTAAATTCGCTTGGCGTTGCTTACCGTTCGGCAAAATTCCAACCATTTCATAATAATACGTATCTGAATATACTTGCCAAATTAGTTCAGAGAGCGAGCCATGTCTTGCCATATTGCGCCAATCTTCTAAACGTATTAAAAAGCGTTGTAATTTTTCTTGAGTCGTCGAATGAATACCCGCACCGCCTGTTTGTACAAACGTTTGGAGCGCTTCGTAAAATGAAACATTCCGATTGACTAAGCGAATTTGAGCCAGTTCATTTTCTGTCATCCCAACAAATGGTGCACGTAGTACGGATACGAGCGGAATATCTTGATATGGATTGTCGATGACGCGCAAAGTATTAAGCATAATCATTACTTCAATCGCATCAAAGTACCCAGAAGACAACTCTACATAAACGGGAATACCCGCCGCTTTTAGTTCATCTGCGATTTCACTCGACCACGTCATGGAACGCATTAGAATCACTATATCCCTATACTCCAATGGACGTTGTTTGCCACTAAACGCATCCGAAACTTGTTGCTGATCTGCTTGCCACTGCTTAATCTTCTGCGCGATGAAACGTGCTTCCGCTTGCGACTTCTTCAACTCTTGCTGCGCTTCTTGCTCTTTCGAAAACTCTAGGTCTTCTTCATTCTCATACAGTACAGTCAAGCCTGCCGATACGTCTTTTTTAGGATATTGCGCCCCATACTTCAATGCTGCCGCTTCATCGTATTCAATTTCTCCGACACGCGTTCCCATAATCTGTCTAAAAATATAGTTCGTTGCGTCGAGCACTTCTTTACGGCTACGGAAATTGGCATTCAAGTCGATTTTCAACCCTTGCTCCTGCACATCTTCTGTAAAACGATCATACTTCCCTAAAAACAGCCCCGGTTCAGCTAGACGGAAACGATAGATCGACTGCTTGACATCACCGACCATGAACAAATTGCCATCTGCTTCATCGCCTTGTTTGATCAATTGTAAAATGGCTTCCTGCAGGAAATTCGTGTCTTGGTATTCGTCCACAAGTACTTCCGCAAAACGACTTTGATAATCTCTTGCGATATCTGAAGGTACCATCTCGCCATCTTGTTCTTGCGATAAAATTTGTAGCGCATAATGCTCCAAATCCGAGAAGTCAACGAGACCTCTCTCTTCCTTCAACGCTTGATAACGCGCAGCGAAGTCCTCGACTAATCCGACCAACGTATGCATCAATGGAGCCATCAAGCGTATCTCTTCAAGCAACCTCGCGGGTGTACGCGTAAAATACGTTTCTTTCAGCGTATTAATAATCTTTTTAACTGAATCACGCATTGCCTTGCCACGTTTGGCCAATTCTTCATCGCACGTATCTTTCTTAATCGTTCCTGCCTTGACCCATTTCAATGTAGCAAAATAAGCATACGCATCTTCCCAACGACCATCAACGACATGCGCTAATGCTCCGTCAATCCAAGCCACATCAGCTTTTGCTGTATCTAAAAGTGGCAAAGGGCCTTCATTCATTTCCGCTATGCGCTGTAAATCTAACGCAACTGTTTTCGCTTCCTCCAACGTATGACGAATCGCTAACTTCAAAGGTTCAATGAATGATAGACCGTCAATCGTCGCATCCTCCCCAATTTCATACTGCTCGGGAATGAGCTTTAACCATTTCGCAGGATTAGGATGAACACGCGAATAGTCATAAAGCTTATCAATCAGCGTCTCAATCGCCTGGTCATTACGGTCAGCCGTAAAACTATCACTTAGACGATAGATCGCTTCAGGATCCTCTTGGCTATAACTATCTTCTAGTACTAAAGCGATCGTATCATCGCGTAAAATAGCCGCTTCTGTTGGATCCGCAATTCGGAATCCTGGATCTACATCTAAAACATACGAATACTGCCGTACAACCTGTAAACAAAACGAGTGCAATGATGAGATTTGCGCTTTATTCAGCAAGTTGAGTTGTCTGCGTAAATGAACAGAAGAAGGATCATTAACAATCGCTTCTTCCAGCGCACTCGCCATCCGATGACGCATTTCTGCCGCCGCCGCATTCGTAAAGGTCACGACAAGGAGCTGATCAACATCTATCGGATGTTCTGTATTCAATACTTTTTCTATCATCCGTGTAATAAGGACCTTCGTTTTACCTGAACCTGCCGCGGCAGAGACAAGAATATCTTTACCTGACGCATGAATCGCTCGCCATTGTTCATCCGTAAACGTCTCATGCGCCGGCTTATCGGGAATTCGCATCTGGATCTATCTCCTTCCGCATCTTTTCTAATGATTCTCCTGGCTTCAACGCCGCGTAGTTTCGAGTAGGCTGTGTTGCGTCGGTCTGGTCGAACTGGCAAATCGATTGGTACGAACAAAACGTACATGGCATATGCTCTTTCAAACGATATGGATAGACCCGCGTATCCCCAGACAACATGCCGTCCCCTGCCTGCTGATGCCGTTTCCGTACGAATGAACGCATCATATTCAAATCTTCCGGCGGCACCACTTTCGAAGTCGAATAAAACGTACCATCTTTTTTCAAACGTGCCGGTATAATCAATGATTCGCTTTCCAGCTGTTCATCCATACCAAGCGCGACTTCTGCATCCTCGACAATATAGCCTTGCATTTTATACGACTTCAGCAACTCTTTTTCCACTGCGTCTTTTGACAATTCCTTCGTCAAACGCAACATCGGATTATGAACATACATGTACAATACGCCCGCTGGATCTGCATAGACACCAAGCCAATCTTTCGCATGTTCAAGCGCAACGTCTAAATACGTCAACATCTGCAACGACAGACCATAATACACTTCCGTTAGATCAAGTGCACGTGCAGACGATTTATAATCAACAACACGTAAAAACGTCTGATCATCTTTCTTCATCGTATCAACTCGGTCAATGCGTCCCCTAATATGCATCTGTTGACCATTCTTCAAATGAATTTCAAGCGGTGCAATCTCTTCATTTGGACCAAAGCCCGCTTCAATCGCAATTGGCGTGAAACGTGAATTGCGTGCTTGTGACTGCAATGCACGAATCGTCCGCTGAATAATTTGCATCAACTTACGCTGGATATACGCATAACGCTGACTCGACAATAAAATTCGGTGGAAGAACTTCGGCGTCAACGCATCAATGGCTTCTCGCCCAAGTTGCCAGCATTGTTCTATCGTTAGTTCTGCCCAAGACAAACCTTGACGCATCACTTCATCGGATACCCATTTCAGCGCGGCGTGGAATAAATCCCCGATATCTGGCGCTTCCAATTGGAATTCGAAGCGCTCTTGTAGTCCAAGCCCATACGTCGTAAAGTGTTGGAATGGACAACTATAATACGATTCAATTCGCGACACACTCGTCGTGAATGAAGAACCGTATAACCCAGTCGTCAGTTCCGAATCAAGCATCTCTGTTTTCTGACGTTTCAACGCGGGCTGCACAATGGACTGAATAATGGACGACCACAGCGGATCTTCTTTGTAGTACGCAAGAACCGCCTGCCATTCCGGCACAATTTCATCATGTGAATTCGCTTGGCGCATGACGCGTACAGCGTAGGATAACGCTACTTCCGGATGCTCAATATATGCCATTTTATCTTCTGCATCTGGCAATTCCGTTGGTTCAATAACCGCCAACTCTAGCGGAATGCCTGATGAAATTTGCTGTAGTCTCGGTATATAAAGGGAGGGAATGAGTGCTTTTCCTTCTTCATCCGCAATTGGGTAACTCACTGTCAAGCGCTCGCTAGCCCCTGTAAACGCACGGTACGCCATATAGGATTCTCGCATCAACTGCATTTTAGAAGTTGGCGCGAGTGTGATGCCTAGTTCACTGAATAGTTCACGATCTCCGTCAGACAATAGACCTTCCCGATCATTACGTAGCGGTAAGACACCTTCATTGGCACCAAGGACGAACACAGCCTCAACATCCATCGAATTAAATAGCTCGACTGTCGTCACCGTTACTTGATCAAGAGAAGGTGGAATCAATTTGAACTCCAGTGTATCGAAACCTTCATCCAAAATTTTAATCGTTTCCGTGACGGGTAGCTTCTTGTCACCGAACATTAGCACGAACTGATCAAGTACATTAATCCAACTATTCCATGCTTGTTCATGTTCAGCCGCTGCTTGCAATCGATTTTCTAGTTGCTCATCTTGTTGTAACTTGACCATTTTGTCATAGATGTGTAGCGACTCCATCGCAAAGAACAACGCTTCCGCCACATCCCGTCCAGTTTCAGCCTCTTTCAACTTCTCTTGCAACTGGTTAATCGGTTCACGTATCAAATCACGTGTTTCCGCAAACTCTGCCTGTGTTGCCAGCTCTTCATCGGTTTGAACGGTACGAATCATCTCTAAGCCACGGTACCTACTTACCTTCCAGCGCTCTTCATCCAACCAACGATTTCTGCCGTGAATTCCTTTCGCAAGAACAAAATTCTCTAGACGATCCGCTCGCTCCCGCCACACCCGCTTATCTTCATTAGCAGGGAAAAACAAATCGGTCTTGACCGCACGGAACACTGCCTCATACGACCAATCCGTCCGAACCGCTTCAAGTAATGAACGTGCAAATTCGATTAATGGGTGATGTAGCATCGGTTTCTTCTGACTGATAAAAACCGGAATATCATATTGCGAAAACGTCGTCCGGATCAATTCGTCATAAACGTCAGGTTGTCGATAGAGCACTGCCATCCCGCGATACCGTTTACCTTCGCGTATCATCTTTCGAATCGAACGCGCCACCGCATGGACTTCTGCCCGACGATTAGTCGCTTCGATTATTTGGATATGACCATCCGCCTTTCTCGCTTGTGGCGGATAGCGATCAAACTGCGCTTCTAAATGAATTAATTCTTCATTTGCAAATCGTTGCATCTCCGTTAAATGAACTCGTTCTTCACTAGCAACCGATTCATTGTGTGCGATTTGTTGAAGGGTTACGTATTGTTGTTCCGCTGTATAAAATAATTCATGTTCGCCACTTTGAATCTGATCTTCCATCGGCAACACAACCGTCACACGCTTCGTGTATTTCATCAATTGCGTAATAATGGTATATTCTTGCGTCGTAAAATCTCCGAAACCATCTATGTAGACGGAAGCTTCTTTCAGCCACTCTGCGTGCTCTATTTGCTCAGCTAACACATTCAACTGTCCTTCACTATCCATATACGTCGTACCGAGTTTTTCTTCAATCTTCGCAAGCAACAGCTCTAAATCATGCGCCTTATCCCGCAAAATCCGTGGCGCTTGTTTATCTTCAAGTATAGTCGTTAACTGAGCGAACGACTGCTGGTCTATACAATATTTGCTGAACTCTTTCATAATGTCACTAATCTGCTCAGCGAATCCGTGTTTTGACGCAGCTTGGCGGAACAGTTTAAACGAATCTTTATTTTCTTCTAGCACACTACGGACAAGCATGCGGTAACCAAAGCTATCTACCTCTTCGCGCGTAATGCCCCCTACTTCCTGTAGCACGCGCCAAGCTAGTCGCTTAAACGTCAACACTTGTGCACGAATCATGCCCGTCAAGCCAAACTTCACGGACAGACTATACTCCATCGAATAAGACAACTGATCGGGCACGATGACGATAATCGGAGCCCCCATCGGCCGCACCTTCAGCTCCTCCGCAATTTCCCGCTCAATAAAAGTCGTCTTCCCCGTTCCAGAACGACCCGTAACTAAACGCAACGTCATCTCCTTCTCCTCCTTTCAAACCTGTAATATACCTAGTAAATTTATTTGGGCTAGTAGTTCTGGATTTAAATCATAGATAAGTTCTAGACACTTTAATCCGCTTCTGAATTTTGTTAAGTAATCATCACTGTACTCACTGCGGCGCTGGCGGATGGCTCCCGCAATGAGCCAGACAGGAAGACCGCCTATCTGTCTCATTGCTCCGCCTACCGCTTGTAAGGCGCCTTCGTTTTGTGAGTGGAAGTAAGTGGCATAGTACGTTGAAGTTAGTAAGGAATTCAGTAATTTCTAGACACTTTGATCCGCTTCTGAATTTTGTTAAGTAATCATCACTGTACCCACTTCGGCGCTGGCGGATGGCTCCCGCAATAAGCCAG
>NZ_PDYM01000048.1 GCF_002743055.1 Sporosarcina sp. P13
CCAGATCTGTAAAGTTCGACAATTGTTTGTTTAAATTCCTGGTTATAACGTTTTTGTTTCATTCCGGACACAACCTCTCTATTTATAGGATAGAGACTTAACTAACTTGTGTCCATACATCTATACTAGCTCCACTTTTTCAGGAAACTTTGTTGTTTCTATTGAGTCACTTGAAGCTTTACTCTCTTCTTTGGAATTATCACTTTCGTTAGCACAAGCTGTTATAAAAACCCCTATTAATACTACTAGAATGAAATATAAAAATCTTTTCATCAATAAACCACCTTTATATTTTGGTAAGAAAAAGCTTTAATTTCGATGTACTTTGAAACTTAAATTTAGTTCAATTTCAAAAATCATATTAAGCTCCTTAATTACAGAATTCGAGTTAGCATTACTCTCTATAATAATTAAGGTAGGTTGTATTCTTTACCAGACTAAATTTGTGGTACGTTACTCAAAAGATCGCTCAAATTTATTTCCCTTTACCACGACTCTAGTTTCCTAGTATTATCTTATAATGATGCAAGTACAATTTCACTCTCAATTTGAGCAAGTGCTAAACCAAGAAAGAAGTGAACTTCCTTCCCCATTCAAATATATTTAGGTTTACAGACAACTTTAAATTTCTAAAAAATACTTCCTCATAATTTTATATTAATTATGAGGAAATGAACTGTTTATTTCTCTAACCAAGGTAACAGGAGCTCTGCAAGTGCTTCAGGTTGTTCAAGCGGTGCTAAGTGACCTGTTTTTTCAATTGTTTTAAATTCAGCATTAGGAGCAAATTTCAACATTGCTTTTGTGCTTTCTAATGGAACAACTACATCTTCTGGACTTGCTATGAATAAATAAGGGATATCTGTATCAGCTAATAAAGAATTTCGGTCTGGTCGATCCATTGTCGCTTTTGCATGTGCAATATAGCGTTCTGGACCGTAATCTTTTAGCATTTGTTCGCGAATTTCTTGTAGCTTGGGATTATCCAGATTATCTGGGTGGAATGTACGATGAGCTGCAGCATTCACCATTTCTTCATATTCACCAGCTTCTACTCTTGCTATCGCTTTTTCACGAAACTCTTTTCCAGCCTCACTATCTGCTTCTGCATTTGTACCTGCTAATGAGAGCGCAGATACTCTTTCTGGAGCGTTAGCAAGAATGGCTAATGCAACAAAACCACCAAATGAGTGACCAACTAAGTGGAATTTTTCCGGTAAATCTTTCAATAACTCTTTGGCTATTTCATCAATGTTAGCGATTGCAGGAACATCCACCGGAAAAGTATTAATTGATTTTGGTAGCGCCTCCACTACACCATCCCATGTTTGTTTTGTATTATTTAAACCAGGTATTAAAACTAGGTTTTCCGCGTATTTAGACATATATTTTACCCCTTTTCTATTAAAAACAAATAATACGATGCTCATTTATATTCAACCCCCACTTTTAAAAAAGTGAGGGATGATGTGTTTTATTAAACTAATTCCCCTTTAATCCGCGCCTCTTCTACCCAAGCTCCGTGTGCACCAGTTGGAATTCTGTGTGGTAACATAATTCTTGCTACTGGCCCTTTTGAGAAATCACTCGCATCAAGAATTAGACACTCAGAGCGATTTTCATTCAGATCTGTTACCAGTGTGATTAAGTAGCCATCATCTTCTGCTACTGCATTTGTACGTCTTGCGATATGTGGTTCACTTCCTAAACGCCCTTCACCATAATCATACTTTTGGCTTGTACCCTCTTGTAAATCATATTTTATAAGCCCCGTTAGGTACCAAGGTTTATCTATATCTGAGTTCAGTGTTGAGTTATAACTGTAACGATATTTTTTACCTACATAGTCATTACTTACAACTGGGAATTCTGTTGCCGCATCATCTAGGAACTCTTCTTGCGTTTGACCTGTCTTCATGTTAAATGTCCAACGATACATTCTGTATTGCGTTGCTGTCTTATTCATTGCTTGCTTAATTTTATCAGTTGCATTACCAGCTTGTTTTCCTACTTCAGGTTTTCCTGGGTTAAATGTTACGCAACCTTCCATTACAACGTTATCCCCGTCTTCATAACAGTTTGATAAATGTAAAATGAAACAAGATTTTGCTTCAAACCATTTAACATCTTCATTCGTTCCGTGACGAGGGATGATACCAAATCTAGCAGGTATGTCATCAAAAAATGTTACTTTACGTTGTCCTTTTTCTAATAACTCAGGGTCAAAAATAAATGGTAAATCGTGTAGGATCGAATAGTTTTTCGTGACCCCAAGATCATGAGGCCAACGTACACCTGGTAGATCAATTGGAACATAATGTTTCAATTCGTTATCAGGACCTACAACACCATAATTCATATATGGGTATGTTTCGCTGAAGTTAAAGAACATTAATTCTCCAGTATCGTTATCTACTTTAAAGTGTGAACAAATACCTTGCGGTGCAAGAGTAGTGTTCCATGAATCCGGCTCAAGCATCTCAAGCGTAACTGGATCCATACGGTTTATTTCACTACACTGTGACATCGATGCCAATAATTTACCGCCATGCGCAATAACATCTGTACCAGCGTTGTCTTTCATTGTCCCCATACTTCCCCAACCTTGACGTGTAGTTAAATGGGGTTCTAAAATTCCGGACCAGAGTGACTTCCCTGCAGCTTCCTCTGCCAAAAATCCAGTAGTACGAACGAAGCGGTTACGATAAGTAGCTTTGCCGTCTTCAAAATGAACCGCGTGAAGCATACCATCACCATCAAATGGATGATATACACCCATCGGCGCATGGACTTGGTTATGTCCATTACGAACGTAAATCCCATTTAAGTCTTTCGGAATCTCTCCGATAACTTCTAAACTTTCAGTTGTTGCTGTGTACTCTTTACCAACGGATTCAAAATGATCCAGTAAAAATGGATTTGTTTCATCCTCCGCAATTGTTAATTTAACTTCGTTCTCAACTTTAATCATTATGCTCTTCCTTTCTATAGTTAAACTATTTGCAGTAAACGGCCTATTCCAAACTTGTTTACGCTTTCAAAGCCACTTCGCATACGGAAATGATTTTCTTTTACGTTACTTTTATTGTAAGGCAATTCTATTATTTAGTCAATCCAAATAACCTAAATAGTCAGACTTAGTTATTCTAAATTTTTCTCTGGCTCGTATACTTTATTTATAATATAGCCACCTTATAGATCATTAAAATTAGTGATCATACTAGTTTTAATGATGATGATGAACCATATCACTCATATCATCAGAATACATATCTTCATCACCCGGTCTAATAACAACACTAGCTTCGGTTGTAATAAACATAGCCGCAACAGATGCAGCATTTTGAAGTGCAGTACGTGCTACCTTAGTAGGGTCAATGATTCCTTGTTTCCACATATCTACCCACTCGCCACTTAGTGCATCAAATCCAACCCCATCAGTTTCTGTTTTCAAACGTTCGACAATTACTGATGCATTTTGATAACCTGCATTTAAAGCAATTTGGCGGACTGGTTCTTCGAGCGCACGTAAAAATAGCTTCATTCCGACATACTCATCACCATCTGTTGTGTCTAAGAGTTTAATTAACTTTTTATAAACATGTAAATATGCAACCCCTCCACCTGGTATAATCCCTTCTTCGACAGCAGCATGTGTAGAACTTAGTGCGTCTCTAATACGAAGCATTTGATCCTGTATTGCCGCATCTGTATAAGCTCCAACTTGAATAGTTGCTATACCGTTAGCTAATTTACTTAACCGCTCTCTTAAGTATTTTTGATCTTCAGGGTTCATAGATGAATTATTATGCAGTTCTTGGATAGTATTCACATGCGCTTCAATGTCAGTTCGTTTACCACCACTACCAATAATTATTGTATTGTCTTTCGAAACTACGACTTTCTCTGCATTTCCGAGACTTTCCATAGTCATTGACTTTAAATCTAGCCCTAAATCTTTAGTAATGACTAGACCACCAGTTAAGATGGCTAAATCCTCCAACATAGCCTTTTGCCTCTGACCAAAGCCTGGCGCTTTAATTGTTGTAACGTCGAAGTTACCTTTGATCCTATTAAAAATAATACTTCCAATAGCTTCATCTGAAATATGTCCTGCAATAATTAAGAGTGGCCTATTTTTTTCTATAGTATATTCAATCACTGATATCACATCTTGAATCTTGTCAATACTGTAGTCAGTAATTAGGATATATGGATTTTTTAAAACTGCTTCCATTTTCCTTTCATCAGTTACCATGCGCGTAGAGCTATAACCTGAATTTAACTGTGTTCCTTCGGTCAATTTTAGCTTAGTAGCAAATCCGCGTGAGTTTTCGAGTGTAATAACTCCGTCTTTTCCTACATACTCCATCGCCTCGGCAATAATATCGCCAATTTTACTGTCGCCAGAGGATACAGTGGCAATCTGTGCTATTGATGCTTTACCTACGACTTCTTTAGATAGACTTTGTAACTCTGCAGTTGCAGCTGTTAAGGCTTTTTCAATTCCTTTACGAATATATACGGGGTTTGCTCCTGCAGTAACATTTTTCAATCCTTCTGTAATCATCGCTTCGGCCAATACAGTTGCCGTCGTTGTCCCATCACCCGCAACCATATTCGTCTTTGACGCTACTTGGATAAGTAACTGCGCGCCTATATCTTCAAAAGGATTTTCAAACTTGAGCTCCTTAGCAATCGATGCTCCATCATTTACAATTAAAGGCGGACCTTCTTCTTGTTGAAGAACGACATTTCTACCTTTGGGACCAAGCGTTACTTTTACTACATTAGCTGCCTTTTCGACGCCTTGTAGCATTAAACTTCGTGCATCTTCATTGAATTTCATATATTTTGCCATAATCAAATTCCTCCCTATTTTATTAATGATAAAAATATCCTACTCATTTAAACGTGAGTATCCATGTAATTCACAAGTGAAAGTGAGCCAAATATTAAGTTTTTAATAATAACCAACTCATTTAAATTATATCTTTAAATAAGATCGAGGTAATTTTATAGATTATTAACCGGTACTTTTCAATACTACTTTTCTACTTCCCTCCATATATAGACGTACTTTTTGTACATCTTTCCAATCAAACAAAGTGTCACATATTGTGCATAACCTTTCCTTAGGAGCAACACACAAATTTTCTCTTCGATTCCTACAGACTTAGCACCTGTTCGTTGTGCAATTTTTGCTGACATATAAAATCAAGTAGATATCGGTAAGAATATAATTCTTCCAATACCTACTTGAATATTAATTATTATTATTTAATCTGTTTAGTCTATGAGCCCGAGATCCTTTAAAAGGCCACCTACTAAATCATGTGTTTCAGTAGCATTCTTTTGCGCATCTTCAGGGTTTAAGTAAAACTGTTTTGCGTTTATACTTTCAGTGTACTTTTTGTATTCTTCACTTTCGTGTGCTTTCTTAAAAGCATCGTGTAAAACTTCTAGTTCAGCTTCTGGAATTCCTTTAGGTGCAAATAACATACTGAACGCTTGAACACCATCAGGAAGACTTAAATCTCCAAGTGATTTCGCGTCTTCATATTCTGTTTCCTGACCAAATTCAAATATAGGTTTTAATGTTCCAGCTTCAATATGTTCTAGTGCATCACTTGGCATTACAACAGCACCATCGATATTTTTACCTAATAAAGCCGTAATTCCTTGTGAACCACCTTCATACGAGATATTTTTCAAGTCAAGATTAAGTTCTTTTGCAACAGCAACCATGTTTAAATTGGAAATACTTCCTGGACCAGTTGTTGCATATGAGAATTTACCTGGATTAGCTTCTACATATTCTTTCCATTCATCGAAATTGTTATATGGTGCATCCGTACGTACCATAAGTAAAGGGATTGGTGCAAAATCTTTCATAATCGGTTGAAAACTATCATGGGTAAAAGTTGCGTCACCCATATGTGGTAATACACTAACATGAGATACCGAGCCATAAGCTATCGTATAACCGTCTGGCTTAGCATTCATTAATTGAGTCATCGCGATAATTCCGCCTCCACCTTCAACATTTTCAATCTTAAACGACTGATTGTTCGGTAGATTCTTTTCAGCTAGTTGTGTTAGTAAACGGGCACTGTTATCAGGAAACGAACCTGGCGCATAAGGAACTAGCACTGTTATTGGCTTTTCAGGAAAATCTGCCTCTCCCGATCCTGTATCTTTTGAATTGTCCCCAGTTTTACCTGAGCATGCACTAATTATTAATACTAGTATTGCTAACATTAGTACTCCTGTAATCTTTTTCATTATTGTCTCCCCCTTATTATTTATAATACTTTCTGAATCAAAGTAATTTTTTGATCTTACCTTTAATTATTCTCTAATTTATTTCTCTTTCGTCGCTCACCCATTTTTCGAAACACTGGTGTCATTAGCATAAGAATAATGATAATTAAAAATACTAATGAAAATGGTCTTGTAAGGAAAATAGAGTAGCTTCCTCCAGAAATTAATAATGATCTTCTTAAACCCACTTCAATGACTGGACTCAATACAAATGCCATAACAAAAGCAGCAATTGAAAAGCGAGAAAGAACGAATAGAAGTGAAATGAGCCCTAGAATAAGTGATAGCCATATATCAAAATATCTACTAGTTGCTGAAAATCCTCCAACTATAGCAACAACATAGACAATCGGCATAAGAAAAGAGTTAGGCACTACTAAAATCCTGGCAAATAATGGTGTTAGAAGTCTTCCAACTATGTATAGTGCAACCGTAGTTAGTAAGAAACCATATAGTATGCCATATGTTAATGTAGGATCTTTTGTAAAGATTCGTGGTCCAGGCTGGATGCCATGGACGATAAATGCACTCATAACTACTGCAATTCCTACTGAACCTGGAATTCCTAAAGCAAATAGAGGTATAAGCGCCCCACCAACCGACGCGTTGTTTGCTGATTCTGGTGCAGCAATGCCTTCTGGATTTCCTTTTCCAAATGTCTCAGGACTTTTGGATATTTTTTTCGCAGCAATATATGAGAACCATGCAGCCGCTACAGTTCCTAATCCCGGCAACAAACCTGAAATCGTACCGATAATTGAACCTACCCCACTCGGCTTAGCAATCCTCTTCATATCTTTTCCTGTTAACTTTGTAGAAAGATTACTCGCTTGGGATGCGAATTGAGTGTGTAAATCATCCTTTACTACTCTTAAAATTTCTGGAATCGCAAATATCCCGACTAGCAGCGCTACAATTCCCAGACCTTCCATTAACTCCAGTTGGCCCATAATAAAACGAGGTTGACCAGTAAACATATCCATACCAATCGTACCTACCATTAATCCGAGAACAACAGAAATTAAACTTTTAGTCATTTCACCTTTAGTACTGATTGACGCTACCGCAATTAACCCCATCACACCTAACAAGAAAAACTCTGGATCTGATAGTCTAAGTGCAAAGTTTGCAAAAGGTTCTGTAAGAAAAATTAAACACAGCGCTCCTACAACCCCTCCAATTACACTCGCATTTAGCGAGATTCCTAAAGCTTTACCTGGAGATTCATTTCTAGCTAAAGGTATGCCATCTTGTGCAGTAGCTACTGCAGCAGGAGTTCCCGGTATTCCCAAAGTAATTGCAGATATAGACCCACCATATTCCGCTGCCTGGAAAGCCGCCAACAATAACAAGACAGCAGCTACTGGATCCATTGTATAAGTAAATGGTAGTAAAAATATTACTGCCATTGTTGCACCTAATCCAGGTAATGCACCAATTATTAATCCTACGATAGTTCCTAAAAAGATTGCCATTAGGTTTGAAAGCGTAAACAATGTTGTGAAGTCAAAGTCTAAAAAACTCAAAATATCCCCCCCTTAAAAAGTGATTTCTAAAAGCACACCGAAAAATACATAAATTGCGACAAGAACAGAAGAAGTAGTAATAACGTTAATAATCAACATTTTTTTTGACTTTCTATCTTCTTGATAAAGATAAATCAGACCAAATAAAAATATGAAAGTTAAAATATAGAAATAACCGACGTATACCCATAAAAAGATATATATAGGAGTAAGAATTATTGTGGCTACGACCATCTTCCAATTTCCTAAGTCTATTTTTTCACTTTCTTTTTCTAAGAGTGTTTGAATTATACTTAAGATAGTTAAGGCAATAAGAATTACTGCTAACAATCTTGGAAAGTAACCTGCACCCATCTCGCCAGGACTCGCACTTGTCAAACTCTTCAAACTGTTTGTTGAAAGATAATATATGACACCTACCAAACCTGTCCCTAATAATAAAACTAATGACAATACTTTTGAATTCAATATACTCACCTCATTTTTCGTTTGCGGAATTGACTTACTAATACGAAAATTGTAACTGACGACTTCCTCAGTGTCAATCTTTTATTTTTTTTAAAACTATCAAATAATAATTCACTTCCCGGCTACAAATTCTTTACAGTCGACTCAAGAAACTTCAGATGAAAGCAGTGTGAATTATTCTAAATATAATGTGAATTTTTATATCATATCTCTGAGACTTTGGGTGCCTGTACCCTTTTAATTTTAATATTATTACTCGACTTTTTAGTATTTTCATTTGCAAAAAAGGTATGCAAGCTTAATTGAAACTCATTTCCTTTAGCAACCTGTTCCTCCGCATTTAACCACCAGAGTTTTCATTTAAAGTGCATTTATAGGAAGATCTAGAATCTGATAATAAACAGCTATACCACTTAGGTTACATAATAACTTCTAATTAGTTAACTCTTTTCCTCTATCAATTACGATCAACTTAAATACGTTCTTGGGAATAAAAGAAAATACAATAAATTTTTTGTCTTCAAAATTATAATGCACATTTTGACACAGCCGGAAACCTTTAGGTATTGATATAGAACTAATTGAGTGATTCATATAAAGGGATGGGATAACATTGTCATGGAGAATGTGGATTAACAAAAAGATGTAACTAGCAGAGGGGTCGTTTATTATTCACATATTTGTCTAAATAGTAACAGAAATATTATAGTATAAAACTCGATTTAATTAAAATGTTATCAGTTTTCTTCATTACAAAATTCCAGAAACATATTTTAGTAGCCAAATTATACTTATTTCAAAGGTACCAGAATTTTGAATTAATTCCAACTTCTAATGAACTATAACTTTAAATCATCATTACTCTTAATTATTTTCATTCAATAGTAATGCAGTAATTAACTATTCCTTACCTTTAAAAGTTCCTTTGAATAATTAATTACTTGCATCTACGGTATCAAAAAAATTAGTTCTACTCGGCCTTTTTAAATATTTGGTAAGTATTCATATACTCTATTGGTTTGGCCAATCTCTTCCCGACCTCACCTTCCCAGTTTCCTCGAAAAATATCCGTATCTTTTAGGGCTCAAATACTTTTATTTCCTACGATAAAATCATAGGTTACTGCGTCAATAGCTTCTATATAGTATACCTTTCATGTTCTCCCCCGCATACTCATAGCTATTCACTCTTTCTTTTAGGCTTGCTTATTTGAACTAGGAGGCTCTAAGCTGCATTGCATTATCTGAGCTAGCCTAAATTTTTCAGTCAATATAAAACACCTTTGAAGTGGTACGCTTGTAAAAAAGTACTTATAACAGAATGAACATAGAAAAATCAGGCTACCTGACCCCCAAAAAGATATGGTGTCAATGCAGCCTAATAAAGGTGTTTTATAGTTGTCTCAAATTGCTATATTAGTTCTATGCAGCGGGTCTCCTATTAAACTGTCCGAAATGTAGGGTTATAGTTCACAAACTAAGTTAGTAGTTCTTTTCTGCTAACTTTGTTTACTTCTTATACCTATCCCATAATCCAATATGAAATCGATTTTTTTAAGAATGAAAGGTCCTTACCAATAGCCATCAACTTTTGATTGCTATCCCTGCAGTGTATTTGGTATTTCCCGCGAAATAATCAATTAACTTCTGACCAATACTTTCTTTTCCATACATTTCAATTTCTTCAACCATATGAGCAACTAAACCAACAGTTCTAGTTGCTACGGCAAATGATTTCATCACGCTTTGATCAAAATCCATTTCCGCCAGTGGTCGATATATACGGTAGAAATACCGGGAAATGGTATGAAATAAACATAAGTTATTAAAATTCCTAAAAGATTAACGCTGCTCCATTCTCTTTGTTTAAATTATATTTTTTACGTAATTGATTGGAGATAATATTTTTTTGTATCTCAGAAGTACCCTCGTAAATTCTTGTGATTCTTGCATCACGGTAGTAACGCTCGATTGGATAGTCTTGCATATAACCAAGTCCTCCATGTATTTGTACAGCTTTATCAGCTATCCGACAGTACGCTTCAGAACCGTAAAGTTTAGCCATAGAAGCTTCACGAACAACATTCATTCCTTGATCAACCATCCAAGCCACTCGATAGGTCAAGCTCCGAAGGGTTTCAATTTCTAAATCCATTTCCGCCAAGTAATGTTGAATGATTTGTTGTTCAAAAATAGGCTTGCCGAATTGTTTTCGTTCCATGGCAAAGTCTAACGAAAGTTCAAGCAACTTAACACATGAGCCCAAGTTACGCGCTGCAAGTCCTGCTCTACCATTAGCTAAAATTTTTAATGCGTTTACAAATCCTTCTCCAGGTTCACCTAACACATTTTCAATTGGTATTTCACAGTTTTCAAAAAATAGTTCCACCGACTGAGCGCCATGCAATCCCATTTTCGCTTCTTTTTTTCCAACAGTGAAACCTGGAGTATTTCTTTCCAATATGAATGATGTAATTCCCTTAGTACCTTTACTTGGATCAGTAACAGCCATAACTGTAAATACATCGCCAATTGTTGCATTCGTAATATAATGTTTTGAACCATTCAGTATATATTTATCCCCTAGGCGAACTGCAGTTGTTTTAATGTTAGCTGCATCTGAGCCTGCACTTGGCTCAGTTAATGCAAAGACCCCAATATGTTCACCTGTAGCCAGTTTAGGTAGGTACCTCCTCTTTTGCTCTTGGTTTCCCATTTCAACAATGCCTACAGTTCCTATACCGTTATGACCGCCAATAAGGGTTGTATATGCATTTGATGTTTTTCCAACCTCTTCAAGAATCGCAAATTTGCTCACTGTATCTAGACCAAGACCGCCATATTCTTCAGGTATGCTTAAGCCAAACAGCCCCATTTCCTTACTCTTATCCACAAGGGATTGCGGAATTTGATCCGTCTTCTCAATTTCATTCGCTAGTGGATCCACCTCGTTGTAAACAAAATCACGAACATTTTTTACTATTAACTTAGTATCCTCAGAAAATTCAAAGTTCAATATTCTTCCACTCCTAGTTTTTAGTGTTTTATTAATTACGTATTGTTGATTCTTTAATCAAAGTTTATACTGTTCATTATTAGCCACTTACCGCCATCAACAGAAGCAACTCCATTTTAAGTTCTCATACTTCTTTCACTTATAGTTACGGTAGCTTCTTTACCTATTAAATTATTCATATAAAAACCTTGCATTTTCTATTTTGTTTCTCAATTTTTCTGTAAGCGTTGTCACTTCGTAAAATTTTACAACCCTAACTGCTTTGCGATAATAACTTTCATAATTTCATTGCTTCCTGCGTAAATGGTTGAGGGTGCAATATCACGATAGCGTCTTGCTATCTTATACTCCTCCATATAGCCATATCCGCCATGAAGTTGCATACATTCACCCGAGATTCGTTTTGCCGCATCCGTAATCCACCACTTCGCCATAGATACTTCTGTCACGACGTCTTCCTTATTAATGTGCTTAACAATTAAATCATCCATAAACGTTCTGCCAATCTGTATCACAGTTGCAATCTCAGCAATTTTAAATTGTGTATTCTGGAGCTTGCTCAGTGGCTTCCCAAAGGCTTCCCGTTCCTTGACATAGTTTACAGTTAAACTAAGCATATCCTCAGCTGCAACTAATACATTATTTGCAGATACTAGTCTTTCTTGCTGTAATTTTTGCATCAAGTACGTAAAGCCTTTTCCTTCTTCGCCAAGCAGGTTTTCAACTGGTACGCGTACATCTTCAAAAATCAGTTCTGAAGTATCTTGACTATGCATTCCGACTTTATCCAACTTTTTACCGCGTGAAAATCCAAGCATACCTCTTTCAACAATTAGTAAGCTTACTCCCTTATGACCAGGTTTAATCTTCGTATCTGTTTTGCAAGCTACTATGACCACATCTGCATGAATACCATTAGTAATGAATGTTTTTTCACCATTCAATACATAATGATCACCATCTCTTACTGCATTTGTCTTAATATTAGCTAAGTCTGAACCCGCGCCTGGCTCGGTCATCGCAATTGCCGAAATGCTTTCCCCTGTAACAAATTTCGGCAAGTACTTTCGCTTTTGCTCTTCAGTTCCGAAAGAATCAATATAAGGGACAATGATATTACTATGCGTTGCTATCCCAAGGATTCCAGCACCTACTCTTGATAATTCTTCTCCCAATATATTAGAGAATCCGAAATCTAGTCCCAATCCACCATATTCTTCACCGACCTCAGGGCAAATAAATCCATTCCTCCCAAGACCCTCCCAAAATGTTCGGGGGACTAGACGATCTTTTTCCCATTGATCGTAATTTGGAACTGCTTCCCTTTCAAGGTATTTCTGTAATGTTTCTCTGAACATCTCATGTTCATCAGTAAAAAAAGAACGATTGGCTTTTCCACACTCTAGAACGTCAGCTACCTTCATTTTGTCATCTCCCGGTAAAGTTGGTTTTATTGCATAGTTAAAACTTAGAGCACTGCTTCTTTCCACTTTATTCACGTTTACTCTTGCGCAACAAGACCAGAGTGTTATAGATATTCTAAAAATCCTTCTTTAAAATCTTCAGATTCAAAATACATACCCTGTGCAAATTCTTCGAGTGCAAATGTGTACTTAATCTCCGACAACACACTGCTATTTGTAAGTTTTTTCGTTAGCTCCATTGTCAATCTTGGATTTTCTAACAATTTATCGGCTACAACTACTGCGGATAATATCCTTTCAGCAATTTAGTTATATAAAGATTTTAAAATTTTATGATGTCTTGTTTTTTATTTAACTTTTAGTAGTTTTCATAAGACACTCTCGTAATACTTGTTTCATAATTTTCCCGCTAGCGTTTCTCGGCAATTGATCAACAAACTCTACGAATTTCGGTTTTTTATAAGAAGCTAGATGTTCTGTACAATATTCAATCACTTCTTCGGCGCTAAGTTCTTTTCCATGCCTTAGTACAATGAAAGCTTTAACACTTTCACCCCAATTTATATCCGGCACACCTACAATTGCACACTCTAAAATACTTGGATGTGCATGAAGAACTTCTTCAATTTCGATGGGGTAAATATTTTCACCGCCACTAATGAGCATGTCCTTTTTCCGATCAACAATATAGATAAAACCTTCTTCATCAGCTCTTACAATATCTCCGCTGTGGAACCAACCACCTTTAAAAGCTTCTTTCGTTCCTTCAGGGTTATTGTAATACTCTTTCATCACTGAAGGGCCGCGATATACAATCTCACCTACTTCACCGACAGGGACATCATTCATATTTTCATCAACTATCCTTGCTTCAACGCCTAAAATAGGTTTACCAACTGATTTTGTTTTTCTAATAACATCAAGGTTATTTAAGCTAGTCGCGGCGGGGCTCATTTCCGTTTGACCCAAAGATTCATTATAAGAGGCATTCTTAAATGTCGACATAATTTTCTTTTTCAACTCTAGTGGACATACTGCACCACCTGATGAACATTCAATTACAGAGGATAAGTCATATCTTTCTAAATTTGAGACTTGAAGAATAGAGTTCCACATTGCAGGAACCAGCATTAATGAATTAATTTTCTCCTTCTCAATTGTTAGTAGAGTATCTTCGGGATCAAAATTTCGTTGAATAACTGCTGTACCGTTAATTAGACAATTTTTAATTAGTCCAGCCATTGCCGCAACATGAAATAATGGTGGAATAATCAATTGTTTTGCATATAAAGGTGTTTTTGTCTCCCAAATTACTAGGAGTCGATTAATACAAAGATTTTTATGCGTCAAAACCGCACCCTTTGGTTTCCCTGTTGTCCCGGATGTGTATACAATCATTCCAGGATCATTGTCAGTTAAATCTTCACACGGCGTATAAATAGACGCTTCCCCAAAAATCGAACTATAGGTAATACAGTTATCTATTGCACTACTATTATTTACAATAATTATCGCTTCCACTTTGGGTATTTTATTACGAATTGAATTTATGACTTCTGCAAATTCATTGTCAATAATTAGAATCTTGGAATCTGAATTGTTAATAATATATTCTAGTTCATTTGCAGCTAGGCGAAAATTAATTGGTACACCTACCCCACCTGACATGGACACGCCAAAGAAGACCTCAACAAACGGTAGTCCATTTTTCAATATAAAACCGACCTTGTCGTTCTTTTTAATCCCCTTGGACTGAAGCCATCCTGCCAAATGCGTTGCTCTGTCATCCATTTGTTTATATGTCAATCTCTCTTCTTCATAAACAAATGATTCTTTATTGGGCGTTTTATGTGAAGCTTGTTTAAGCAATTCACCGATTAAAAGTTGTTGCGATAGTAATAATGAAGATGTGGACATTCTATTTTCTCCCCTTCATAAATTAGTAACTACGCCTGCATATTAAAACACCTTGTTTAATTTCAGTAATTGAAGTTTTATATTGGCACATACCAAAAAATCAAAACATAAAAGGCATAGGTCAAAAAGGTGAATCTAATCCTTCATCTTTTCTTAATTGCTTAAAGTCTTCCATCATTTCTTCAGCAGGATATCCTTTTTTTGTTGCTTCCTCAGTCCATTCATCCCAACGCGACTTAGCAGCAGCCCGCAACTTGTTCGTTTCATCAGCGGTAAGTGTTATTATCTCGCCTTTCCCCTGAACTTCTTCTTCATACTTTTTATATGAAGAATCTAATAATGAGGTATAGCTTTCAGTGACTAGATTAGCTAATTGAGGACTAAGTTCATCATCAAAAATTTGTTTTATATCCTCCGGAAGTTTTTCGTAAAAGCCTTTATTCATAATTGCAATCAGTGGGGTTGTTGTCACACCCATTTTTGTCAAATTGGGTGCAACTTCAAAAAGCTTGTAACTTATAGAGCCACTTGTTGTGTAAATAGCCGCATCAATTACCCCTTTCTGCAATGATTCATATATCTCTTCTGTTGGCATAGAGACGGGCACACCACCCCAAGCCTTAATCATACTTGCTTCACCTTTACTTGGGATCCGAACTTTCTTCCCCTTAAAATCTTCCATTCCTTTAATAGGTTTCACTGAAAACATCTCATATGCGTCAGTTGCAGCCATACCCATATAAACGATATCTTTAAATGCTTCATCTCCATACATGTCAGCATACTTACCTAATACAGTTGTTGCACTTTTTGAATCAGGAAATGCAAACGGAAGATTGCCTATTGTAAAAGGAAACATTTCAGTATCATAAAAATATGGTACTAACATAGTAGCTACTTCATATACTCCACCTTTAACATCTTGCAAAACAGATTTGGAGTCACCCAATGTTCCGCCGTGGTATACATTTACTTTTACCCTACCGTCAGTTTTCTCTTCAACCGATTCCTTCCAAGGTTCAAATATCTCAGTGGCAAAGAAATGGGTTGACGGGGTATAGTTGTTTACATTAAGTTCAAACACTTCATTTGTTTTTTCGTTTGTTTCATCATTTAATTCTCCATTTGCATTACTACTGCATCCCGAAAGTAGTAATATAGTCAAAACAATTAAACTACCTAGTAACCTCGTTCTCATAATACTTTTCATTTGTGTATTCTCCTTTTTTATCATATTCGTCACCACATCTTATCAGGTAAATACAGTGCGATTTCAGGGAAGAAATATAGCAATGTAATGAGCACAAAAATTGGAATTAAAAATAGGAGGGCCCCTTTGAAAATATCACTTAGCTCTAATTCTGGTGAAACACCATTTAGAACAAAACAACTCATTCCTACAGGCGGCGTCATTAACCCCATCTCAACTACTACTACAATAATTACTCCAAACCAAATCAAATCAAATCCTAAAGCTTGAATAATTGGCAATATAATTGGAATGGTAACAACGATCATCGCCATCGTATCCATTACCGAACCCAAAACAATGTACAATATAATAATGAGAATAAAAATTGCCCCTGCAGATAAAGCTGTTCCTGTTAAGAAATCAGCAAGAGCCAGTGGAAGTCTTGTAATTGCCAAAAAGTAGTTTAATAAAAACGCTGATAGCATGATTGCAAACAAAAAACCTGTTGTCCGCAATGTTCTTGACATTGACTCAATAAAACTTGACCAACTCAGTTTTCGTCTTAGAACTACTATTAGAAATGCACCAAATGCACCTATACCAGCTGCTTCAGTTGGACCAAATAAACCTATATACATACCACCAATTACTAGTACAAATAAAATTAAAACCCAAATGACGTGGCGTAAAGAACTAAATCGTTCACCCCAGCTACTGGCTGATCCTTTTGGGGCGAGACCAGGTCTTATCAAAACTGTTATATAAACGGTTAGCATATATAGGATAGTTAGAAGAATACCAGGCACAATGCCTGCAATTAATAGTTTTCCAATCGATTGTTCCGACATCATGCCGTAGATAATAAACATTGTACTTGGTGGAATCAAAATACCTAAACTTCCACCCGCAATAATTGATCCCCCCGCAAGAGACTTGTTATAACCTGAATTCACCATTTCTTTTGAGGCTATAACACCCATTGTTCCAGTTGTGGCTATACTAGAACCTGATGCGGCAGCAAAAATCGCTGAAGCACCTACCGTCCCCATTGCCAATCCGCCTCTTAGCCTACCAAACCATTTTTTAAAAGCTAAAAACAATTCACCACTAATACCGGATACAAACAGGAACTCTCCCATTAATACAAACATCGGAATCGTAGTTAACATATAACTAAAACTGTGATTCCAAACAATTGTTTCAATTACAGTCGATAAAACCTTCCAATCTTTCAAATAAAGGATTCCGATAAACGCAGGGACAGCCATTGAAATAGCTATAGGTACCCTTAAAAACATCAATAAGAACATAACTACTATCCCTAACAAACCAATTAGTTCTATACTCACTCCTCACTCCCCTCCTTAAGCTGCACAGCTCCTGTCTTTTTTAAATTTATAAGGGATAGGATAACTCTTAAAAGTGCTTCCATTCCCCATAAAAAAAAACCGATTGCTATAATAAACTTAAATGGGAATAGTGGAATGGACAATAAATCTGTAGTAATAATAAAACCCCTTAGTTCTCCTACAGCTACGCCTATAAAAACCCCACTAATAATTAGGCATATAATACATGTTAATAGATATCCAAAGACATCGAATACTAACTGAACTCGTACTGAAAACCGATCAACTATAAGTCCAATAGAAATATGTGCGTCTTGCGATTGAGAATATGCTAGTCCAAACATAATTAAAACAACCATTAAGGTTTGTACTAGCTCCACGTCACCCAATATTGGGGCACCAAAAGCACGACTCGTTACTGTAAATGTAATGAAAAGTGCCATAAAACTCATTGTCACCAAGGCAAGCCATTTGGTTAGGTTGGTAATTGATCTAATACTCTTAAACAAAACGTTCATATTTATGAACACCAACTTTCCTTTTTTGGTTGGCCATTCTTTTTAATTGTAACAAGTTGAACGAATTCACTTCTCCAAATACGTTTATACAACACAAATGTTACAATGCTGTCGCCATACTAGAAACATCCCCATCACGCATCCTTTTACTAATACAAGACCTATATAATACTGGATACTACACCACGACTAGTATAAAGTTTCAGCATTATTATTGTCCGTAATAGCTGTTTATTGATACTTTCTCAACGTCTAAACTCTTTCTTCTTCAGATTTAACCCCAGTTGAAATTATTCAAATACGTCCATTCTAAGAAAATTGATATTGTTCGTAAGCAGTTACATTATATAAAGAGGTGTTTAAACCCTTCAATTTACACAACCCTAAAATTTCCGATTGACTGCATACTGATAACCGTATCTCATATAGAAAAGCATACGGATACAACATTATTTAAAACGATGCCAATACTTCCAATCTCATTAACAGATGTTTGAACGTTATTATTCGCACACTACTTCAATAATAATAATGGATTATCTCAAGCTATTACTTGACAAGCTACCATAGCCATTTCCAACTCTCTTTTTAATTTACCAATAGTAACCTCAGACATTTTTAATTTCTGGTAACTTTACGGTTTCTTATACCGCAACATAGTTTGGTAATCTTTATTGCTCTGATAGAATTACACTCTCTTTTAAACTCCTTTCATTTTTAAATTCCTTTCGATTTATCTTACATATGAAAATATACACTGTCAAGAATATTCTAAATATACAGGTTTTTAGATTAAATCCTTTAAAAATAGACTTCAAATGACACTTTAATCGCACATATATATTTCACTAGCAAAATAATGTCTCTACTGTAAATAAAGAATTTAAGTGTCTAGGATGTTATGTAATACTACAACTCCAAATTTATACTTTTTGGTGGATCAACAAGAGATTAATCTAACATTGGTTGCATAAACAAGTAATTCCGTAAAAGCTTTTGGATAAAAAGTTACGGGTGCAATTTTCTTTCTCCAAAAAATCTTTTCCAACGCAAAGAAGCCAAAGGAATAACTACAGTGGCTTCTTTGGCTTCACTAATACAGTTTATTTACTCAATTGGTTTCTTTGATTTTATAAAAGTTTACAGCAAACAATATCCATAAATACTGCTAACGCTAAAATAGTATCGCAATAAACCTAAACCAATTTGTATAAACCCTTTAATCTGGCTGAAGTTCAAGCTCCCCAACGTTGCAACAAATGAGACAACCCTAGCACCATATTATAAAAAACTTTACGGTATGGATTTCATTTTATTTTTCCTCATCAGTAACACTAGCCCCCCTCAACCAAATAAGCTATCATTATAGGACAACTAACGAAAGAGGTGCCCCATGAAACCAGTGATTCTAGCTGAAAAACCAAGTCAAGCGAAAGCGTATGCGGACGCCTTTTCTGTGCGCCGCCACGAGGGCTATTTGGAGATTTCACCTACCGATATTTTTCCGCACGGTGCGTATATTACATGGGGAATCGGTCATCTCGTAGAATTAAAAGAACCAAAAGCATATGATCCTAAGTGGACAAAGTGGGCACTTGCTAGTTTACCCATTCTGCCAGACCGCTACGAGTTTCGTGTCGCCAAAGGAAAAAGCAAGCAGTTTGCAATTGTAAAAAAGCTGATTAAGGAAGCAAATATTGTCATTAATGGCTGCGATATTGACCGCGAAGGATCGAATATCTTCTATAGTATATATAACCAAACAGGTGCGAAAAATAAAACGATTAAACGCCTTTGGATTAATTCCCTTGAAGTAGATGAAATCCGGAAAGGCTTTTCCAATCTTCGTGACAACGAAAAGGATTTACTCATGTACGAGGAAGCGAAATCCCGTCAAATTAGTGATTGGCTGGTTGGAATGAACGGTTCGCGGCTATATACCCTTCTGTTGAAAGCAAAAGGAATTGACGAAGTCTTCCCGATTGGACGCGTGCAATCACCAACGGTTTATTTGATTTATCAACGGCAACGCGAAATTGAGACGTTTGTTTCCGAACCATTTTTTGAAGCAGAAGCTATTTTCACTGCAGCAAATGGAATGTATAAAGGTAAAGCAAAACTCAAAGAACCAAAACGTGAATTAATTGCAGAAGCATTGAATAGTCGTAACATCACGAAGCGAACACCAGGCACAATCACGGTGCTAACTCATACCGATAAGCGGACGCCACCACCTCAGTTGCATTCTCTTTCAACATTACAAGCAACCGCAAACAGACGTTGGAAAGCGAGTCCCGCCACAGTTCTAAAAACGATGCAGACGCTTTATGAGAAGAAACTCGTATCCTACCCACGGACAGACACGCGACATATTACATCAAGCGAGTTTAACTACTTAGTTGCCAACATCGAGGACTATCAAAAGCTAATCAACCTACCGTTTGAAGTCGCTTCTCGCACTCCGAAGAAGCGCTATGTTGACAGTTCGAAGGTACAAGAACACTATGCGATCATCCCAACAAAAAAAACTCCGACAGCAGCAGCTATTGCGAAATTAGCACCCCTCGAAAGGAATTTATATGAAGAAGTCGTGCGCACAGCACTCGCGATGTTTCACCGTGACTATTTATATACTGAAACAAAAGTAACAACAGACGTTAATGGACTTCCGTTCTTTACAACAGGGAAAACGGAGCGCGATAAAGGATGGAAGGAACTTTTCTCTGCACCCAAGAAGAACGCTACAGAAGAACCTTCCCTGCCACCACTTGAACGCGAAGAAACTGTCCAAAGTGAAATTGCAATTAAAGAAGGTGCTACGCAACCACCAAAACCTTACACAGAAGGTCAGTTAATTGCGATGATGAAAACGTGTGGAAAGCTCGTAGAAGATCAAAGTGAAACGGATATTCTGAAGGAAATCGAAGGTCTTGGAACAGAAGCAACGCGAAGTGGGATCATAGAAACGATTAAAAAACACGGTTATATTTCCGTAACAAAAAACATTGTTTCCATTACCGATAAAGGGCGTGTGCTTTGCCAAGCAATCGAAGGTAGCCTACTTGCAAGCCCATCCATGACAGCTAAATGGGAAACCTATTTGAAGAAAATAGGCAATGGTGAAGGAACGGGGCAACACTTTTTAGGGAGCGTATCCAAATTTATCAATAAACTGCTTGAAGATGTACCGGTACAACTTCAACAGCAGAAAATCGATATCGTACTACCACCTTCACAATCTTCCCGTAGAAGTTCCTATACACGAACAGAAGTTGCTCCTTGCCCGAGATGCAAAACTGGAAACATCATCGCGCACAAAAACTTCTACGGCTGTAGCAACTACAAAAACGGCTGCAAGCAAACATTCCCGGGGCTATTCCTAAAAAAAGAACTGACACAAGCACAAGTGAAACTACTCTGTACCAAAGGAAAAACAAATACTATCAAAGGATTCACTTCTGCAGATGGTAAAAAGTTTGACGCAGCATTGGAATTTAAAGAAGGTAAATTGGAATTAGTGTTTATTTGAGATAAAAAGGATCATTGCACGTCAAGATAACTTCGAATAACATCACCGTCTATTTTGATGGCGGATTCTACTGGGAACAAAAGACGGCAGGCCCTGGTTGTGTTATCTATTACGATCAAAGTAGAAAGTCGTATAGACTACGCAAAAATGCATCTGTCCATGGGTTGATATCGGCTAACGAAGCGGAATATGACGCACTTCATCTTTGTTTGCGGGAGTTAGAGAATCTTGGTGTTCACCGCTTACCTGTTCCTATTCTTGGGGATTCGCTAGCCGTTATAAATCATTTAAATGAAGAGCGACCAGCCATTGAAAAAGATTTATACAGCTGGGCTAATAAGATTGAAGCAAGAATGGATGCACTTGGACTCAAACCACAGTATGAACTGAACTCCAGAAAAGTGAATGGCGAAGCGGGTAGGCTTCCTACACAGGCAATGGCTGGTGTTGATATCATAGCGACTATTGAAAGATGAGCAGCGGTGTTTAGCATTGTAAAACGCAGATACGGCTCTAACCAACCTGACATTAGTTGCTTAGAATCGTATTATTCACCCAAATTGCAATATTATAGAACCAATTGATTGGAAAGTTGTATTACGAATAATGGTGAATATACTAGTGTACAGATTGAAAAGATATTAGACCTGAGACATATTGCTATTCACCTTGGATCCTATTGTAAACGTTAAACTAGATTAAAGAGTTTTCAACAAATAAGTTTGATGATTTTTACTCAAAAAAACCACTCTCCTGTAAACTAAAATAGTAGCCAGAGGAGAGCGAGGAAGAT
>NZ_PDYM01000049.1 GCF_002743055.1 Sporosarcina sp. P13
TATCTCAAAAGTTACTTTTATAAATACGTAGTCAAAAAGAAAAATGCATGAAGGAGAAGAATGATCCTTCATGCATTTTTTTGGTTTTGTCCCAACCCCTTTTTCATATAACGAACTTGCGATTGTATTTGTTAATTACACAATAGGATCGGATGTTAATGAGTTGGTACCTGGCTGGTAGTGATCTTTTTATGTGAAAACCCACCAACGAGTACCTTTCCATGCGGTAGATACTTTTGTATGATGATTGAAAATAGGATGGGAATAATCAATCCGAATGCGGTGAACCCAATAATGCCATAGGTAAAGAAATCATTTAACAAAATATCTGTAAAGATGTGCAAGTACATAATTGTCAAAGAGTGTTTCTCGATTTTTTGCAGCCATTTTACTGACAGCAGGGCAGCAATGCGTTGGAATACGCCAACTACTACGAGTGTGAATGAAAGTGGAATGATCAGATCTAGAATGAAATGCTCATAGCGTAAAAATTTCATGCTCAAATGATAGTCAATTATATGAATAGCATCGAGTACAATGGCTACTACACTACCTGTCAATCCCGCGATTAACCATCTCCCCGAAACGTTCATCCAAACACTCTTCATATAATAGCCGAGAGAAAAATAGACGACTGCCATAAGTGCAACATCGATATTCCAAATCATTGGAACTGTTTGAGACGCAGTATCGGGTGCACCACCAATGACACGCATCGCAAAAATACTTTCATAGTGGGCAATGCAATAAGAAATAATCAAAATAATGATTTGTTTCGTGCGGCTAAAGTATGTAGTCAACCATAAAAAGAACAAATACGTAAAGAACAGCGTCGTTACAAACCAAAAGACACCGTACGCACCACGTGCAAAACGGCCGCCGATAACGAGTGTCCAAAAATCATGTACATACCATGATATGTCCGTATTGCCCGAACTAATTTCTATGCCGTAACGAATGAGCGTAATGCTTAAAAGGAAAAACAAATAGGGAACAATCAATTGCATAAATCGTTTATGAATCGATTGCTTCATGAAGCCTTTTTCTAGTACGGGCTTAAAAAACAAACCACTTAAAATAAAGAAGGCTGGCATGTGAAACCAATAAATATACTTAGCTAGTGGGAATTCAAGCTGTCCAGGGTAATGTCCAATGACGACAAGAATCATTAAAAATCCTTTGGCGCCATCTACCCAGGATAAGCGTTTCTTATTCATAATAATGCACCTCAAGAATATTGACGTATTTCCATTGTACAACCTAATTGCAGTCAGGATTGCAATGTAACAAAAAAGACTTAGGATTGTAAGCTAGTTGGAAATAGATAGGAGTATTTTCTTTGTTTATTACGATTGCATGAATAATGTATTACATGCACTTACTTAATTTATCTAGTAGTTTTACAATTAGCGCAAGCCGTAGGAAGATGTTTTTCTACGGCCCTAATTATCTACTAAACGATAGTTTTTTATGGAGATCATATGTTGGACATTGGTAGATTGCTTAGTAACTACCAGTGATCTATCCTATAACGATTCATTTCTCTTGCTCTTTCGCAAACTCCATAAACATTCGTAGCTTTTCTGCAACTTTTCCATAGACAGTGTCTTTCTCATACTCACCACGTTCATCCGGTTGTCCGGCAGGAAGACCAGTTAAAATCTCTATACCTTCTTCAATCGTTTGTACTTTATAAATATGGAACTGTCCATCACGGACGGCCTCAATGACTTCATCATTCAACATTAAGTTTTTAACGTTTTGATGGGGGATGAGTACGCCTTGTGTACCTGTCAATCCTTTGCTTTTACAAACAGTATAAAATCCTTCTATTTTTTCATTCACACCACCAATGGGTTGAATTTCACCGTTTTGATTTACGGAGCCGGTTACCGCTAATCCTTGATCGATTGGGACTTCTGCTAAACTGGACAGAATCGCATACAGCTCTGTGCTTGACGCGCTATCACCGTCTACGCCGCCATAAGATTGTTCAAATGCAATATGTGCAGTCAATACTAATGGATACGTTTGAGCAAACTTTTGCCCTAAATATCCGCCCAATATATAAACACCTTTATTATGAATGTTGCCGCTTAGTTGACTTTCCCTTTCAATATTGACAAAACCTTTCCTTCCCATAAAAGTGGTTGCAGTAATACGTGTGGGTTTACCGAAACGGTATTGCCCTAAATCATAAACGGCCAAGCCATTTACTTGACCTACTTTTTCTCCAACCGTATCAATCAAAATACTTTCTTCATCAATACTTGCTTGAACTTTTTCCTCATATAAGTTTGAACGATAGGTCTTTTCGTGAATAGCTTTTTCAATATGTTTAGCTGAAACGAGGTCGTCTCCCATCATGCTTGCCCATGCATCGGCTTCGTAGATCAGTTCTACTTGGAGATTAAACCGTGTAGATAATTTGTTTTGGTGCCCAGCGAGACGTGCGCTATATTCTATCATTTTTGCGACAGCCGTTCGGTCAAAATGTCGCAGTTTATGTTTTCTGCAATGTGTATGAATAAAGCTTACCAGTCCTGTAATATTTTCCTCGTTGTAATTCATTTCAATATCAAAGTCCACGCGAATTTTAAATAGTTTACGAAAATCTTCCTCATGATTATAGAGAATTTGGTACATGTCCATATTACCAATAATAATTATTTTTACATCTAGGGGAATCGGGGCTGGATTAACCGATGCCGTCGCAATGATGCTTGTGTGCTCGCCTATATTCTCAATTTGAAGTTTATGGGTTAATAAAGCTCTTTTTAATCCTTCCCACGCTTGGCTTTTTGAAAAGATATCTTTCGCTTGAATGATAAGATACCCACCATTTGCATGATGAAGATAGCCTGGTTTGATTTTAGTGAAATCCGTGCTCATAATACCCATTCGGTTTTCATATTCTACCTTGCCAATTAAATTATAAAAAGTAGGATTGTCAGCCGAAATGACGGGCATACCTTCTGTTTCACTATGATCAACGAGCACGTTAATTGTATATTTTTTAAACGCCTGTTGTTCGTCTGTAAACAGAATGCCTAATGGCTTTTCTTCTTGTTTCGATTCATTTGGTAAAAAAACATGAAAGTTTTCTACAAGATCTTTTCGAACGGCTTTTAGGTGATGCATCACTTCAGGGCAATTTTTATAACTCTTTTTTAACTCATCTATATGATAGTCAATAGCGATAAGGGCTGTTTGATGATCAAAGCCAGCTAATGATCTTTTTAACTCCTGTTCAAACTGGTGAATAGATTTTGTGGCATCAAGTATGATTTCTTGTAATTTGACAGAGTTATTTTCTATAGTAGCCAGTTGTTTTTCATCCAATGCGTTGTAGGTTTCTTCACTCAAAGGTTGTCCATCTTCACCCATAGGTATAGTTACAATCGTTGAACCGGACTGTTTGAGCAAAAATCCGTAATCAGTTGCCGTTTGATCGGTCTGTTTATACAGTTGTTCTATCTTTTCTTTATATTTTCGAATGATGGATGTCCGGTTTTTTTGATGATCCTCTTCGGTAAATATACTTGGGATATCTACTTTCAAATCATTTAACAGGTTTTCCATAGACTTTTGAAGTTTCTTACCCAATCCGGCCGATAGTTTTAACACTTTAGGCTTATACTCGTCTTCAAAGTTATTGACATAGCACCAGTCGAAAAGTTTAGCATCTCTGTTAGCAAAGTCATTCACGACTGAATTAACAAAGGATGTTTTCCCGGTGCCTACGTTCCCGCTGACGTATAAATTATATCCAGGTTTATTCACGTGCAGGCCAAAATTCATGACATGACGGGCACGTTGTTGTCCAACGATTGTTGTTAACCTTTCCACTTGCTCGGTTGAGTCGAATGTAAACATGGAGTCATCAACAACTCTTTTTAAATCAGTTGGATCCAAGGCAGTTTTTTGTTTAATAGATTGTCGGTTGGAATTTTCCAATTAAACTCACCTCACTTCAGTATTTTTGTCCCTACTTTCTTTATACCCAAAATAATAGAAATACACGCAGTAAGTAGAAAAAAGACTTTTGAGATCATTTGGTTTAGTAAAGGAAGTGGGAGGAGAGTACATTGTATTCATATAATTTATTAGTAAAAAGCCTTTCATTGTGGAGTGAAAGGCTTTTGGCTGTATAGGTTGCGTTTAGCATGTTTATTCGACTAGGTCTACCTTCAAAGTTCCTACACCTAGATCGACGTCAATTTCGATAGTTGTTCCTTTATTGGTATACGCTTCATTGACATAGATGTTCGTACTTTGTGCGATAAAATCTTTTAATTCAAGTGTTCCAAGTCCTTTATCTACAATCAGTTTGACGCCGGTTTGTTTTGGTAGAATAAGTGTCATCTTTCCAACCCCTAAATTAATATCGCCTTGAAGATTATTCTGCCATTCTCCACTTAAGTCAATAGTGGAGTCACTGACGCCACTATCGATTGTTAAGTTGTTCAGTTGTACTCCGTTCAAGTTCAATGTTGCCTTCGATACGCCCATGTCCACGTCTAAATCAATAGGTATATCATTGGTAAGTTGAATGTCCCAATGGTTTTTTGGTTTGCTTTCATTTAATCGGAAAACTTTAGATTTTTGCTTAACTGTTAGTACACCCATATCTTTTTTAGTAGAATACGTTACGTTAGGAAGAAATTTTTCATCTTTAGAATCAAATATAGCATCTAACCAGTTTGTAGATCCGCCTTGAATGACTAGATCGCCTACATCGAATACGACGTTTACTGCTAGTGATGTAGCTTCATCTTTTTCAATTGTGACTTCACTTTCTGCAGAATTTCCAATGAACCATTGATAACCAATGATGCCTAGAATAAAGAGCACGCCTACGATTAACGCAGCCACTAAAAATTTCTTCATTTTTCCCGCTCCTTTAGATTGGATTCTATTTTCACCTTCATTTCAAAGATGCAGTAAACTTTGGGAGGCTCTACTTATTGAATTTTATTATTATATGTAATCGCGTTGATATATTGACAGATCACAATATTACGTATCCTATGGTCTAAACTTATTTTAAAGTACGGCGAATGAGTGGATCTAGTAGGTAGAGGGAAATACAGTAGAACGTGGGTTTAGATCAACATATAAAAGGGATGCAAAACCATTACGGTATTGCATCCCTTTATGTCTTGAATATCAAAATCCTATTTCTGAACCGCCATCCCAGTCATGACGTGTCGCTTGTCGATGCTGCTTTTGTAATTGCTGGATACGTTCTTCGTAAATAATCATATCATCATAATGATACGTAAGCGCAATGGACATATACAACTCGTTTAACTGTGAGATAGATAAGCCTTTTGTTTGTTTGGCGATAGCTAGTATTTGTGGTGCTTGCAAAATCTGTTTCTTATCGAGTTTTTCGATATATTGTTTCCTCACTTCTTCAGTAGGAGAAGGGATCTCATATGTGCTGTCAAAACGTCCAGCACGGTTAATAAGCGCAGGATCGATTCGTTCAGGATAATTAGTCGTGCCGATGATGAACAGCCCGTCACGGACATGTACGCCGTCTAGAATATTCAAAAATGTGCTTCTCATATGCTCCGGCATGGAGTCGATATCCTCGATCACGAGTATCGCCGGTGCAAGTCGTTCTACAGTCGAAAACACTTCCTGTACAGAATGACTGCCTGTAAATTCAGTAATTTGCCAATATACGACTGGCGCATCTGTTGTTCCTGTGATAGATCGCACGAGTGTTGTCTTACCGTTACCTGGTGAGCCATACAGTAAGATTCCGCGTTTGTATGGAAGACCATATTCTTTAAAAAATGCGCCATCATTCGAAAAGAATTCATCAATTGAACGGAACAATTCATTTTTTAAATGTTCGTCTAGCAACACATCACTACGTTCGATTTGTGCACCCAGTCCGTATGTCTTCTTATCAATACCTTCTTCTGTATCGACCAAATAGGTAATATTCGTCTTCATCGCTTGTCGTTGTAAGTGATTCAACTCTTCTATGAATCGTTTGACGTGCTCAGCTGACGGTGCGAAGACGGTATGTTCTGACCAAGTGGCGCCGGTTGCGACATAGTAGCTAATATTCGCCACTGCGAGTTGATGCTCTGGGAAGAAGAGTAATTGATTATCGATTGTTTCTGCGCTTTGCAGGGCGAAACCATTGGTCGAATCATCTTGTTGGATTTTCACGGTTGGCAGCGTTTGATATAGATGGCAAAGGGATTCATAAGGCAAGCGTTTGTGATGGATTAGCTCTGGAAGCATGGTTTCTGTATAAGAAGAGAATTCCTCTACTTGGATCAGTTTCCAATCAGCAGGTGAGTGTGTGGTGAGTTTGTCTAGAATGGCTTGTATAACGACACCGTAATTTTGATAATGCGGTAACTTTTCATAGTGTGATGCGTCTAAAGGGAGTAAAAATGATGGTTTCATACGTTTTTAAATTCTCCTTTATATATAAGTAGATCCCCCGAAAAAGGAGGATCTATAGTCATTATTTTGATTTGATTTTACCAGACCACTGCTTGAAACCGCCACGTAATTGATAAATTTCTGTGCATCCTTTTTTCTTCAAGAATAAAGCAGCACGGCCTGTACGACTAGTATTTTGATCGTAAAGATAAATGGGCTTATCAGGTCGGATTTCTTTATAGCGCTGTGAAAATTGTGTAAACGGAATATTACGCGCGCCTAAAATATGTCCAGCTTCAAAATCTTTTGGTTCCCGGACATCGATTAACTGCGCTTTCCGGTAGCCTTTAATGAATTCTTCTTGCGTTAACGTAGTGAGTGCTTTCCCCACACGAACGTATGTAGATACAAAATACACGATGACTGCGAGCACTACTGCGCCCAAAAAATAATAACTCAAAAAACTTCCCCCTTTTATCAATATCTCTAGTATAAAGATTTTCTAGCATCAGTTCAATCCTAATGCTAAAATGTAATGCGTTATTGTTTTTTTCGTTGACGATTTCCTATACGATAGATGAATTATGACTTACTAAGGAGAATGACTATGGCACAAGCTGTTTGGCATTATGTGGATTCAGGGAAATGTACACCGTCATATAATATGGCGCTAGATGAAGCGCTTCTTGACTTGCATAGTCGAGGAGAAATTGGACCCGTTCTACGCTTTTATGAATGGTCTCCTGCTACGTTATCGATTGGATATTTCCAACGTATTGAAAAAGATATTGATATGGAGAAAGTGAAAGAGCTTGGGCTGGGGTTTGTCCGTAGACCAACGGGGGGCCGTGGTGTCCTTCATGAGCATGAACTTACATATAGCGTAATTGTTAGCGAGAATTACCCAGGGATGCCCGAAACGGTGACTGAAGCCTATCGTGTCATTTCAGGCGGTTTGCTGGAAGGTTTCCGTAATTTAGGCTTGCAAGCAGAATTTTCTATACCCGATCAAGATGTGACAAATCAGTTAAGAAATCCGAAAAGCGGTGTCTGTTTCGATGCGCCTAGTTGGTATGAATTAGTGGTTGAAGGAAAAAAAGTTGCAGGAAGTGCGCAAACTCGTCAAAAAGGTGTTATTCTTCAACATGGTGCTATTTTACTGAGCCTTGATGTTGATAAGCTGACATCAATTTTTACGTATTCATCAGAAGCGTTAAAAGAACGTGTCCGCAGAACGTTACCGGATCGAGCAATTGCGATTGATCGTCTGTCGGATCGTGAGATTACGATTGATGAATGTAAAGTTGCATTTTCACAAGGATTTGAAAAGTCGCTCGATATCACATTGGAGCCACTTGAATTGACGGATGAACAAATGGAATTAGTGCGTCGAATCGAGAAAGAAAAATATGCTAATGATGACTGGAATTTCAAAAAGTAAAGTTAGGGCTTTTGTTTTATTTTTTTTGCGAAATGTCGATATATCAACTGTTTCCCATTTTGAAGGGGATGTTGTCCATTGACATTTTTTCAATATGTAGTAGATTAATAAGTAATAACAACACTAGATGTTGTGTTTGGTGAAATTGAAGGAGGATGTTATATGGTTACGATGTCTAAAAAAGGCGAACCATTTTTGAACAAACAGCAGTTGAATGAGGACATTGAAAAATTCCCACAAGTGCATCCGATTACGGAAGATATGAAGCTGACGCATAGCGGCGTATCCCGTCTAGTCATGATTGATCGTTATTCATTTAAGGATATGGAAAAGAAGACATTGAAAGTTGGGGATTTTGTTGTTCTGACGGTTCGTGAAGATCCGAAATTTCCTGCGCGTGGGCTAGGGTATATTACAGCACTCGATTTGGAAGCTGGCAAAGCCGATATTTGGATTGAAGAAGAGTTTCGTTCATCCATCAATGATGCGGACGAGCAGCTTAAAGGAACGATTACTCGTCCGCTAGATGTGCTTGAAAAGCCATTGGAAGTTTTTTATGAGCAAATCGCTAAACGTAATGCAACAGGCTTAGCTTCTGTTGAAACGACAGAAGAAGGACGAGTACAGTCGTATGAGCGATTTTATGACCAGTTAAAAGACTTGAACTTCATTCCGGCTGGACGCGTACTGTATGGTGCAGGTTCGGATACGGATGTTACATTTTTTAACTGTTACGTCATGCCGTTTGTTCCAGATTCACGCGAAGGAATTTCTGATCACCGCAAGCAAGTGATGGAGATTATGAGTCGTGGCGGTGGTGTTGGTACGAATGGTTCAACATTGCGTCCACGTAATACATTGGCACGCGGTGTCAACGGTAAATCATCTGGTTCCGTTTCATGGCTCGACGATATCGCAAAACTTACACATTTAGTGGAGCAGGGCGGATCAAGACGTGGTGCTCAAATGATTATGTTAGCTAACTGGCACCCGGATATTTGTGAATTTATCATCTCCAAGATGCAGAATCCGCGGATTTTGCGGTATTTGATCGAAAATACGGAAGATGAAATGATTAAGAAATTGGCACATGAAAAATTGAATTTCAAACCACTGACAGCACAAGAAGAAGCAATGTACCAAGGGATTACGAATTATAAACACATTCCAGGTCAAGGTGGTTTCAATGCAGCGATTATTCGTGATGCAGAGTTGAAACTGCAAGATGGCGGAACATACACTGTTCATAATCCTGAATTCTTAACAGGTGCGAATATTTCTGTAACGTTGACGGATGATTTCATGAAAGCTGTAGAAGAAGATGCAACATACGATCTTCGTTTCCCAGCAGTTGAAAATTATTCTCCTGAAGAAATGAAGCATTACAATGAAAAATGGCATGAAGTGGGCGATGTACGTGAATGGGAACGTCTTGGACATGATGTTCGCGTCTATCGTACAATCAAAGCTCGTGCGTTATGGGATCTAATCAATATTTGTGCTACGTATTCAGCAGAACCAGGCATTTTCTTTATTGATAATGCGAATGACGAAACGAATGCGAAAGCGTACGGACAGCAAGTAGTAGCGACGAATCCGTGTGGTGGAGTTCGCCTCACGTTAAAAATTGCGGGATGAAGCGGGAAAGCTGAGATGCCAATCCGAACCGAAGGCTGGAAGTAAAGTTCTAGTCAGGGGCAACGCATACCTGGTGATCCTGATTACTTATAATCAGACTATAATCCAGGCACGAGACCGCAACACTGCCTGATAACTTTCCAAAAAGGGTGATATTAAATTTGAACAGAGGATACGCAGGGTTTTATAAAGGTTTTTATTTAAGAAGCTCTTATGAATATGCCTATGCTGTCTATTTGGATCAATTTAACATACCTTGGAGCTTTGAAGATCAGAACTTTGAAGTTCATGGAAAAGTTTATAAACCAGATTTTTTCTTTTATGACAAACAAGGAAGTCTTGAGAAGATAGTCGAAATTAAGTCACGAAATAAAAAAGAAATTGAATTGGCTAGAGAAAAATTAGATTATATTAAAGCTCAGTATCAAATAAAAACAGAATTAATTTCCTATGAAGAATTAATGAAAATATACGAGACTATGCCAATGACGTTAAATTCAGTCATCAAACATTGGATTACCTCAGATAATACTACGATCCATAAAGCTGTGTCAGGTAGGTTAAATGCTCACTATGGATTAAGACATTCTGAGGACTCTAAAAAGAAAATAGGGGAACATACCAAGAAACTATGGGATGGAGATTCCCTTTCTAAAAAGAAAATGATTGATGGATTACGTAAATCTGGTTTATCTCAAAAAGGGAAAATTAAAACTGAACGTGAAATTAGATACTGTGCGCTATGTTTCGATGAATTTACTGTTATGGTTACTTCTACACAAAAATATTGTGGTCAACAATGCTCGGGTCAATTAGCTATTCGCATAGCAACTGACTCATATGTTAAAAGTAGAAATTCTATACATCGAAATATTAAGGAATATATAATCCAATGGACTAGTGAAAATAAAGAATTAGTTCTCTCAACACCTTTCAATAAAATAAATTCGACTATTACACCCTTAACCAACGAGATTTTTTCTCGGTATGGTGTAAAAGATATGAGGGTAATATCTAAGGCTGTCTTTGGTGAAGATAAAGGAAGAAAAGAATTACTTAGGTTTATGAAAAAGTTATGCAGTGAAAATGTATGCTGAACTTACAGGAAGACAACTGTAAGAACTAGAGGATAAAAAGCCTTTAGGATAACAACTGGAACAACCACTCGCACCATACTCCGTCTGTAATTTAGCAGCAGTCAATCTTGCAGAAATGGCGGATAAAGAAACGAAAGCAGTAAACTTTGAGAAATTGAAAGAAACTGTCAAGACAGGTGTACGTATGCAAGACAACGTTATTGATGCGACACCATATTTCTTAGAAGACAATAAAGTACAAGCCCTTGGCGAACGCCGTGTAGGACTTGGTGTTATGGGACTTGCTGACCTTCACATCTATTGTGAAAAAGAATACGGCTCTCCTGAAGGTAATCAATTAGTTGACGAAGTATTTGAAACAATCGCAACTACAGCTTACCGTGAGTCCATCGAGCTTGCGAAAGAAAAGGGAAGTTTCCCATTCTTGATCGGTAAGACAGATGAAGAAACGAAAGCTTTACGTCAAGCGTTTATTAACTCAGGCTTTATGAAACGTATGCCAGAAGATATTCGACAAGCGATTCTAGAACATGGTATTCGCAACTCACATCTTCTAACTGTTGCTCCAACGGGATCTACTGGAACAATGGTAGGCGTTTCTACAGGCCTTGAACCTTATTTCTCCTTCACATATTACCGCAGCGGACGTCTCGGTAAGTTTATCGAAGTAAAAGCAGAAATCGTGGAAGAGTATTTGCAAGCTAATCCAGAGGCAGATCCGAATAACTTGCCTGAATGGTTTATTTCATCAATGGAACTTGCACCAGAAGCGCATGCGGATGTGCAATGTATCATTCAGCGCTGGATTGATAGCTCAATTTCGAAAACAGTTAACGCACCACGTGGCTATACAGTGGAACAAGTAGAGAGCGTGTATGAAAGATTGTATAAAGGCGGAGCGAAAGGTGGCACGGTGTATGTTGACGGTAGCCGTGATTCACAAGTTCTGACGCTAAAAGCAGAAGAAAACATTCCCGATACGGAAGAAATCGTTGAAGTAACAGAACAGCCGAAAGTTGTGCTTGTGAACACAATCCAAGCATTGCGTTCGACAAACGTTACGATCGGTTCTGAAGTAGGAGACACTTGCCCAGTTTGTAGACAAGGGACGGTCGAGGAAATCGGTGGCTGCAACACATGTACGAATTGCCAAGCGCAGTTAAAGTGCGGATTGTAAAATAAAGAAAAATCCCCCGCAAAATATCAGTGGAAACTGACTTTGCGGGGGATTTTTTTAGATTGTTACAGGTTTCTGTTCATCAACTGTCTCTGTTTCCAGTTCAACTTTTTCGTTCAACACACTGACACCGTATTGTTCGACTTCTAATAATTTTTCAAAAGAAGCAATGGCGACTTCGACTTGTTGATCGTCTGGCTCTTTTGTCGTGAGCAATTGCAACCACAGTCCAGGATAACCTAAGTATCGAAGCACGGGCACATTTCGTACTGCATTCGTCAACTGCAATACTTCAAACGACACACCAAGCACAACAGGAATCAATAGAATCCGGTTGACGACACGCAACCATAGCGGATCAGTTGGTACGAAGAAGTAAATGAACATCCCGACAATTACCGTAAATAATATGAAGCTACTACCACAACGATAATGTAAACGAGATTGCGATTGTACATTTTCAACGGTCATAGCCAAATTATTTTCATAGTTGTTAATGACTTTATGTTCCGCACCGTGATATTGGAACACTCGTTTGATGAGCGGTGTCATCGAAATTAATCCGATATACGTCAGTAATAAAATAAGTTTGAAAAGACTTTCAAGCATAATTTGCGCTGTTTTACCTGGCGCGATTGGTTGGAATAACTCCGCTAAGAAAACCGGAACCAATGTGAATACAAACTTACTGAATAAAAATGTTAAGACACCAATAGCCGCCACGCCAAGAAACATCGTTAGTTTGGACGTTTCCTCTTCTTTTACTTCGACTTCTTCACCTGGCATCACATCATAGCGATCACTTGCGAACGTCAAATGCTTTGAACCATTTCCCGCAGATTCAATCAATGCTACAATCCCGCGCACAAATGGAATCTTCTTAAGCTTTGACCGAACGGGATGTGACTCCCTTGGTACATGATAAAACTCAATGGAATCATCTTTTCTTCGAATAGCCGTAACTGTATCTTTCTTTCCGCCAAACATCACACCTTCTATAAGTGCTTGACCTCCGTATGCGGGAGGAGTTTTTGATTTGCTCATTACATACCCACACTTTCTGTCGTTAGAAACGATATCTCTAGTGTACTAAAAAAACGGTAAATACACCATTCAGATGTTTAAAAATGATAGAAAAATCCGACACTGTTAGGGGAGGTATTGTCATGAAAATTACTGCAACTCAATTTTGGACAGCTGCAATGGCTGCGTTCTTGACTGTTATTTCATTAAAATTCTTGAAAGTCTTTAAATTTATCAAATGGTCGCCAATCGGGTGGACTACCAAATTTCAAATGTTTGCGACGACACCTGCTTGGTTTAAGTGGATTTTACTATGGGTACTTTGTTTCGCGCTATTTTTCCTTCTTTATTCGATTACGCTCCTCACATCGAAAATTCCACCGAGCGTAACGTCACTCATTGTCACGGTTATCGCACTATTTTGTATCGAGTGGATAATCCACATAAAAGCGGATCTAACGATGACGCAATTTATCAAAAAAGTGTCTATTCCGTTTGCGTGCCTGCTCGCCATAATTAACCGCTTCGTCATAGGTACGTCCGTCTACATGAAAAAATCTTTCGGGTAGTCAAATAGAAATAGTTTGTCCGTTCTCCTCATTGTGCTAAAATAGGAAAGAAAATAAACGGGAGGGGATCAGATGGAACTGTTACTGTTAAACGGTCCAAACTTGAACCGATTAGGCAAAAGAGAACCAGACATCTATGGTGCGGAAACATTGACGGACATCGAGAATCGAATTCAGCGACTTGCTGAACAATCGGATATCTCACTATCTTGTTTCCAATCAAATATAGAAGGCGAACTTATTAATCGGATCCATGATGCGGGAGACAAAGGAATTGACGGTATCATCTTCAATCCGGGCGCATTTACGCACTATAGTATCGCCTTGCGTGACGCGATTGCTTCTATAGATGTACCGGTAATCGAAGTCCACATCTCGAATATACATACCCGAGAAGAATTCCGGCACACATCTGTTATTGCACCCGTAGCGGCAGGACAGCTCTGTGGTTTCGGGACAGCGGGCTATGATCTCGCCTTCCAAGCGTTTCTGTTAAAACGGGGGGAGAGCGACTCATGAAAATCGAAAAACTTCGTAAATTATTGGAAGAACAACAACTAGATGCCTTACTCATTACAAATCCGTATAACCGCCGCTACATGACGGACTTCACGGGTTCTGCTGGGACAGCGATTATCTCCCGAAATGATGCGCTATTCATCACGGACTTTCGTTATATGGAACAAGCGAATGAGCAACTGACAGGCTACCGGATCGTCCAACATACCGGTACAATGATTCAAGAAATCGCCAATCAAGTGAAAGAAATGAAAATCACGACACTTGGCTTCGAAAAAGAACATGTAAGCTATAGCCAATTCGAAATGTATGAGAAGACGGTTAAAGCGCAATTAGTACCGGTCGCAGGCTTGGTAGAAAAGCTTCGCCTTATTAAAACACCTAAGGAAATCGAAGTATTAAAACAAGCGGCATCGATTGCAGATGCAGCATTCGTCCATATTTGTTCGGTCATAAAAGCAGGTAAAACAGAACTTGAAATCGCCAATGAACTGGAATTTTTTATGCGCACACAAGGCGCAACATCTTCTTCATTCGACATAATTGTCGCTTCTGGCGAAAGAGGGGCTTTACCGCATGGGGTTGCATCTGATAAAGTGATTGAGTCTGGTGATTTTGTTACAATGGATTACGGTGCGCTCTTTAATGGATACATCTCTGATATTACGAGAACGGTTGCTGTCGGAGAACCTTCTGCAAAACTACGTGAAATCTACGAAGTGACGTTGCATGCGCAGCAGTTAGGCGTAGAAAAGATCAAGCCTGGCATGACAGGTATCGAAGCGGACGCGATTACACGCGACTATATTAAGTCAAAAGGCTATGGAGATGCATTTGGACATTCGACAGGTCACGGAATCGGAATGGAAGTTCACGAAGCGCCTGCTTTGTCATTCCGCTCAGAAACGGTGTTAGTGCCCAATATGGCGGTAACAGTAGAACCGGGAATTTACTTGCCGGGAATCGGTGGCGTACGGATTGAAGATGATATTCTTATTACAGAAACCGGTAATGAACGATTGACAAAGTCTACTAAAGAACTGCTTATTTTATAATCGGATAATAATGGAGGAATACGAATGATTTCAGTAAACGAATTTCGTACAGGACTAACAATTGAAGTAGATGGAGATATTTGGCGCGTAATGGAATTCCAACACGTTAAGCCAGGAAAAGGTGCAGCATTCGTTCGTTCAAAGTTGCGTAATCTACGCTCAGGCAACGTCAACGAAAAGACGTTCCGTGCAGGTGAAAAAGTAGCAAAGGCACAAATCGATAACCGTCGTATGCAGTACTTGTATGCGGATGGAGACGATCATGTCTTCATGGACAATGAATCATACGAGCAAATTGAACTGAACGAATCTCAGCTTGAATATGAATTGAAGTTCTTGAAAGAGAATATGGAAGTTCACGTCATCACGTACAAAGAAGAAGTACTTGGTGTTGAATTACCAATAACAGTTACGCTTCAAGTAGCTGAAACAGAGCCGGGTATCAAGGGCGACACAGCGAGCGGTGGATCAAAACCAGCGAAAATGGAAACTGGCGTTGTTGTACAAGTTCCATTCTTCGTCAACCAAGGCGATATGTTGGTCATCAACACAGAAGAAGCAGAATACGTTTCTCGCGCATAATCTTACACCAAACACACGAGGTAATTTACTCGTGTGTTTTTTAGTTTGTGATGAAAAGAGTGGGAGAAGAGAAATGTGACCGTTTCACTGCGTTCCAGGCGGACGCGTTCGGAAGGGCCCGCGGTGAGCCAACCGTTCGCAAGCTCCCCTGGTTGTCTCACCTGTCGGGCTGATCCTTCCCGAGTCGCCGCCTTGCACTACGCTTCACTAGTGTTTTCATCTGAAGACAGCTAGTTAGATCAGTTCTTTAGCTTTGTACTTTGTCTTTTCATTTGCATTTAAAATGATGAAGAACCAATACTAAGTCACTCAATAACTACAATGGACTTTATAAGTACTTGCCATCTATATATAGGATTGGAGCGTCCGCCTCTGCAGCTCCAATCCCGGACGGCTCACTAATTAATATTTTTCTAGATTCCCAAATACACGAGGAAAGATCTCGTGTTTTTTTTCGTCTTTGCATATCTAGTGACTGAGCTTCATAGAGTAGAGCATGGAGGAGGCGTAGTGGGATGGAATTGAATGACTTATTGCGCATCGCCGGCGTCGGATTGGTAATAGGGGTATTGCATGTCTTCTTTGAGCAAACCGGTAAAAAGGACTTTTCATTCTTTCTCTTTTTCCTGGCGTATCTGTACATCTCGATTGAATTGCTGATGTTTCTCCGTGTGTTTTTTACGGAAATCACTGAATTCTTCAGCTGGTTATCTATGGCGATGTAATGGCAGTTCTCTTTCAACTATTCATCATCTATATCGTGTTGCTGTTACTGTCATTCGCGGTCCCAAGTCTGCATCCGATTCTGTATACGACACTATTTTTAATGGTGGCGGTGTATGTACTTTTCACAGTTCTCGTACCGTTTGCGCGCACGTTACTAGCACTTGTGGAAAAACTGCCAGCACCGACCATGTTACTAGTAGTCAGCGCGGGATTGTATTATATGGCGGAACTACTGGCATCGCAGATGAAGGATGAAGGATATGGAGCGTTCGGCCAATTATTTCAGACTGTCATGAAAATTGTCATCCTTACCCTATGGTTTCCGTCCATTAGCCAATTAATCGAAACCATTTATACGCTAATCCCGTGGTGAAATCAGAAACTAAACGAACGAATGGACGAGACAGCCTATGCCGGAATTTCTGAATGACATCATTGCAGGTGTACTAGGCCCTTTTCTTGTATTACTCATACTGTTGTTGTTAACGTCGCTGATTGATTTTTTTCTTCCCGCGTTCCAAAAATGGACGAGATTTCTGTTACTAATGATGATTCTCGTGTTATTAATCGAACCCGCAACGGAGAGCTTTCAACAAATTCAACTCATTACGCATTCCATTGCATCGCTTTTTCTCGGGATGTATCCACTCATCGCAGCTATGATCTTAGCTTCCGGTGCCACGTTTGGTGTCGTGAATTTCCAGCCAGCGATGCTGCTATTCGCGCAAGGGGCTGTCGTGTTTGCGGAGAAGTTTTTATTGCCCGTGCTATTGACAGCTCTGTTACTTGATATTCTAACGCGTCTCATGCCTGAAATCGTTTTTACGCGAATGGCTGATTTACTTCGGACGTCGTTACTGGCGATTGTCTCAGCGATGGTCGCAGCGTATTCGATTTTTATCACAGCTGGCGGGGCATTGTCATGGACGGTGAGCGGTGCGCTGAATGAACCATTAAAAGAGTTGATCAAACAGAATATTCCGCTAATAGGTTCGTTGTTGACGGATACGCTTGGTTCGATTGGTCGCTATTCGTCCAGCGCAACAGCATATATTAGCGTCTGGCTGTTGTTTTCGATTTGGACAATCGCTTTATTACCCGCTCTCAAGATTTTACTCATTGCTTTTTTATACCGCTGGACTGCTGCGATCATTGAACCTTTTAGTCAAAAAGAAGTAAGTGGTTTGCTGGACGATATTGGCCGAACATTATTTGTTCTGTGCTCGATTTCCTTTCTGTTATCGTTTGCGTTCATCTACACGACGATTTTTATCGTGACGTTTATCAAGTTGATGACGCTTGGGAAATGAGGGGCGAGATGAATCTTTTTTTAGTGGGACTGACAAATTTAGTGTTGCTGGCGTTAGTTATACAGTTAGTCGCTACCGCAGACATGGAGAAAATCTTTCTTCCATTAATCAAACTCGCGATTGCTTGTTGGATTATACAGTTTTTATTGCAGATGGCAGGTCATAAGTTGCTGTAACTCTACATAGTATGCAAATGTAGAATTCGTTTTCAGTAGAGTCATTCAAGAGTTGGTGATGGCTTTGGAAAAACCAGCAGGGAAGTCTAATTTGTTGGTAATCGGTTTGTTGATGCTTGTCTTTGGCATAATTTGGATCACGAGTATGGGGCTAGGAGGCGAAAAACAGAGTAAAGAAGAGAAACGCATGCTGTCAAGTTTAGAAGAAACGCTTGAGCAAATGGAAGGGCTAGGTAAAGTCACCGTCTACTTTCATTATGACGAAAAAGAATCTGAGAATTCGTTAGCAGGCTACTTTTCGATTTCGTCTAACGCTACGAAAGAGAGTTCTCCGTTAAAAGGACTACTTGTCGTGGCGGAAGGAGCAGAAGATCCAACGGTTAGAAACGGGCTCTCACAGCTATTAGCCAATGTCCTACAACTGCCTGAACATCGTATTGTTATCGTGGAAATGAAGAAAAGGGGGAATCATCTTGAAAACAAATAAACGTACAGTGTGGTTTTTAACATTACTTAGTCTGGTCGCAGTGATTTCTATCTACTATGTGAAAAAAGAGGCGCCTATGCCGTTTGACGGAATTGCGATCTTTACGAAAGAAACGAAAGATGCGACAAAGTTACTTGAAAAAGATGGCAAGTCAGAGGAAGTAAAGCCGGTCTTCGCTGAGTCCTACATCTTCCAAGATATGCGCATGGAAGTACGCAACGAACGCAGTGAGATGGTCGAGCAACTGACAACAAAAATGACATCATCAGATTACTCAGCGGAACAGAAGAATGAAATCTTCAATGAAATTGCGGATCTACGAAAAATAAGCTCTACAGAAGCCTTGATGGAAATGCAAATCCAAGCACTAGGCTATCCGGAAGTGTTTGTACGAGCAGAAGATGAACGAGTAAATGTAACTGTGTTATCAACAGAAAGCCACTCACCGAAAATGGCAGCTGAAATTACACAGTACATTATGTCGAGTTGGGATGGCGCGCAAACGGTTAAAGTAGACTTCGCAGAGACGAAAGAATAAACTGAGTAACCAGTAGCCGAAAAAGGGCTGCTGGTTTTTTAGGGATTATTTTCGTAGTATGAGTAAATATGTAAATGAGTTAACCGGGAGTCGTTGCCGAGGTGACGCATAGCTGTGAAAGATGATGTAAACAAGTAAAATTTGGCAAATCATCTGTAATTTTCATTAATTATAGAATAATTTGCGATTTTGCTATTCCAAATTTATTGTAAAACGTCTATCATAGTAAATGATAGGAAGAAAACAATAGTCAGGAGAATCAGATATGTTAAAAATTCAAGAAATTCGCGAAATCATTAAGCTTATCGATCAGTCATCCATCCAGCAGTTTACTTTTGAAGCAGACGGCGGGAAAATCAAACTCGAGAAAAATGCAGGTATAGTAGTGGCAGAAGCGGCACCAGCACCAGTTGCAGCACCAGCTCCAGTAGCAGCACCAGCAGCGGCGCCAGCACCAGCTGCAACACCAGCTCCAGCAGTTGAAGCAGCACCGGCTCCGGAAGTGGCAGAAGATGCTACATTGCACAAAATTACTTCACCAATGGTTGGAACATACTATCAAGCGTCATCACCTGATGCAGCAGCATACGTTAAAAAAGGCGATAAAGTAACGGCTGAATCTATCGTATGTATCGTTGAAGCAATGAAACTATTTAATGAAATTGAAGCAGAAGTATCCGGAGAAATCGTTGAAATTTTAGTGCAAGACGGTCAACTTGTGGAATACGGACAACCTTTATTCCTCGTCAGAGAGAACTAAGGGGGGCTAACTAATGAAAAAAGTATTAATTGCAAACCGTGGAGAAATTGCGGTACGAATTATTCGTGCGTGTAAAGAAATGGGTATCAAAACAGTCGCTGTTTATTCTGAAGCAGATGCTGAAGCGTTACACGTTCAATTAGCAGACGAAGCGTATTGTATTGGACCACGTTTATCAACCGACAGTTATTTGAACTTCTCTAACGTCATCAGTGTAGCGAAAGCAACTGACTGTGACGGGATCCATCCTGGTTATGGTTTCCTTGCAGAAAATGCTAGCTTTGCTGAGTTATGTGAAGAAGTAAATATTGAATTTATCGGACCTACTTCGGAAGCGATTTCAAAAATGGGTACGAAAGACGTTGCGCGTAATACAATGGCAGAGGCTGGCGTTCCAATCGTTCCTGGTTCAGATGGACTTGTGGACAATGCAGAACACGGGCTTGAAATTGCAAAAAGTATCGGTTTCCCAGTGATCATCAAAGCAACAGCTGGTGGTGGCGGTAAAGGAATCCGTGTCGCACAGAATGAGGACGAGCTAGTTAAGGGCATTAACATTACACAAAAAGAAGCGGCAGCCGCATTCGGTAACCCTGGAGTTTATCTTGAAAAGTACATTGAAGTATTCCGCCACGTGGAAGTTCAAGTACTCGCTGATAAATTCGGCAACACAATCCACTTAGGGGAACGTGATTGTTCAATCCAGCGTCGTATGCAAAAGTTAGTGGAAGAAGCTCCATCGCCAGCGATCTCACCTGTACTTCGTAAAGAAATGGGTGAAGCGGCAGTTAAGGCAGCTAAAGCTGTTAACTATCGCGGAGCAGGTACGGTAGAATTCATCTTCGACCATATTAACCAAAAGTTCTACTTCATGGAAATGAATACACGAATTCAAGTAGAACATACGATTACAGAAATGATCACAGGTGTTGATTTGGTTCAACAGCAGTTACGGGTAGCCTCTGGTGAAAAGTTAACGATCAAGCAAAAAGATATCGTGCTTAATGGATGGTCTATTGAGTGTCGGATCAATGCTGAAAATGCTGAAAAGAATTTCATGCCGTCTCCAGGTCAAGTGACAATGTACTTACCACCAGGTGGTTTTGGTGTACGTGTCGATTCAGGAGTGTATCCTGGCTATACAATCCCGCCGTTTTACGACTCAATGGTCGCAAAACTTATCGTTCATGCGGATACGCGTGAGCAAGCGGTCGCTCGGATGAAACGCGCGCTCGACGAATTCGTCGTAGAAGGCGTTCATACAACGATTCCGTTCCATGCGAACTTGATGGATCACGAAGTTTTCCAATCAGGTGATTTTGATACGAAGTTCTTAGAGAAATATGACATAATGAAATAATCGGAAGGGTTGTCCAGGAGGTCGTAGCTTACGATTTCCTGCGACGGCTTTTTTTGTGTTGGGGCGTTGCTCGACTTTTTTATGGTACTAAAGTTAATGAAGGTCAGCTTTCTATTATCGCTGCGGCACGTGGGGGATTGCCTCCCGCCATGAGCCAGCTAGCGAAGTGCGTGCTAGTTGTCTCATGGCTTCGGCTGACCCCGCAGTTGTGCCTTCGCTTATTGAGTACAGAGTCGTTATGGTAGTCTTTGGTACAAGGAAAAACCATTTTGTGTTTTGTCGTTGCTCGACTTACTTCCGATACTGAAG
>NZ_PDYM01000050.1 GCF_002743055.1 Sporosarcina sp. P13
GTCAGATCATATCTTACACCGATACAGACAGCCTCCGAATGAAACATCGGAAAACGTTATTTCCAGAAATAAATCATCAAACTTAATTGTCGGAACTTCATCATTTCCACTTGACGGTTACACCTATTTAATATTGCCACTGTGGAACCAATTTCCCCACATACAATCATTGCAATATTAATTTTGCTTCTCGCTTTACCTTAGGTTGAAAGTTTTCCCCGAAAATAAATCTTTCAAGCAACTCAGCTATATCATACGTTCCTATTGAATCTTCAACCTCTACTGCTTTAGTTCCGTCGGACAATATTGTTAGACAATACGGACAACCAGAAGAGATGATTCCAGGACTAACTTCAAGCGCTTGCTCATTTCTTGCTACGACTCGTTGTCCTGTATCTTCCTCCATCCATATCATGCATCCACCTGCACCACAGCACATTCCTTTTTCTCAGTTTCGCTCCATTTCAACAAGGTTTACACCTGGAATAGCTTTAAGAATTTCACGGGGTGGATCATAGACCTCATTATAACGGCCTAAGTAGCATGAATCATGGAATGTTATCGTTTCATTTATCGAATGACTTGGTACTAAAACCTTTTTTGACCAAGGTCTTAGAGCATTTCTGTATGGTGAATTACTTCTGCTTTAAAACCAAAGTCAGGATATTCATTTTTAAAGATATTGTACGCATGTGGATCAACAGTAACAATTTTAGTTACTCCTGCATTTTCAAATTCTTTAATATTAGATTCAGCTAACTCTTGGAATAAAAATTCGTTTCCTAGTCGTATCACCAGAGTTCTTTTCTTTATTTCCCAAAATAGCGAACTTAATATTTGCTTCATTTATTAGATGAACAAATGATTCTACGATTCTTTTGCACGGTTATCGAATGAGCCCATTGATCCAACCCATAGAAGGTATTCGAATTCTTCATTTGATTTACTCAATTCCTTAACCGTGGGAACATGAAGATCTTGACGTGCCTCCCTCCATTTCTCCTTCTCTTTACGGTTAAGACCCCAAGGGTTTCCTTGACGTTCAATGTTTGTCATGGCAAGCTTTGCATCAGGATTCATTTTACCTTCTGTCATAACAAGATGACGGCGAAGGTCAATAATCTTATCAACATGCACATTCATAACAGGACACTGATCTTCACAATTTCTACATGTTGCGCAAGCCCAAATTTCTTCCTCAGTAATTACATCTCCTATTAAAGAAGGACTATATATATCCTCTAACGAAACACCTTCCATCCCTGCAGCGAACGCAATTTTGTTTGCTACCGGATTATTGAATGCAAGTGTTGGAACCTATGGTTTTTGCTTCGTTATTAAAGCACCAGTATTTGTTAAGTTATCACGTAACTTCGTTATCAAGTCCATTGGTGATAACATTTTCTCTGCCGCTGGACACATATTAGTGCATCGTCCACACTCAACGCATGCATAAAAATCTATCATCTGTAACTGGGTAAAGTCAGTAATCTTCCCCACACCTAACACAGGCATATCATCTTCACTTTGAGCATTCTCCATCGCTTCAAAATCAATTGACTTTAGTCTGCCCGCATGATCAAGACGGTGGAATTAAGTATTTACTTGGCTTGCAATCAAGTGAGCATGCTTTGATTGAGGAACATAGACCAAGAATGTCAATAAAACAAGCAAATGAATCCACCAGTTTATGTAAAATATCACAGCTGCCACAGTCGGAGGCATAAATTCGAAAATAATGGCTATGGATGAGGCAATTGGTTCTGTCAACGTTATTGAGTTGCTATTCCAAATTATATTCATACCATTCGCCATAATCGTCGACAACATAAGTCCACCAATAAAAGTAAGAACAAGACCGGATTTCCACCATCTTTTAAGGCGAACAAGTTTTTCGATATATGTACGATAAAATGCCCAAACTACCGCCACTAGAATTAAAGATACAACGATTTCCTGAAATAATGTGAAAGCTCCATATATCGGGACTAAAGGAAGATGAGATCCAGGCTTTAGTCCCTTCCAAATTAAATCTATTACACCAAACTGGACCTTTAAAAACCCATAAAAAAAATAAAACATGGATTATACCGCTTTTTTTATCTTTTAATAACTTCTTTTGTCCAAATACATATATCCAAATCTTTTGTAATCGTACCTTAATATTATGGTTAAACTCTTCTTTTCTATCAAGCAAATGAATTGAGTCCGAGTTTTAATTAAATATGCAAATAATGCAAGTGCATACACAGAAACACTAATGAATAGTATCCAGTTAGCTATTAGTAATGATCCCATTCGTCCTCTCTCCTTCTTTTCATTTATGTACTTTTTTGACAGTATATAAGTTGATACTTAAAAACATCCGCTATAGTTAATGAAAAATCTTTTTCATATAAAAGTTTATCATTTGGCGTATTATCAATACTCCAGACATGTATGTAGTCTTCTAGAGTTGTTCCTATTAACACTTGTGGTTAATAGGAAGAGGATGAGCGCTAAACGCCATCCTCTGTCAAAATGGAACTATACTAAGCCTATATCTTTATACAACAACTTTTAATTTCTGAAATTCTTCAATCATCATCGGGACTACTTCAAATAGATCTTCAGCAAATACTTTCTCTTTCGCTCTTCATTTCCCATCTCAACAATACCTACAGTCCCTATACCATTATGACCCCCAATAAGAGTTGTATATGCATTTGATGTTCTTCCAACTTCCTCAAGAATTGCAAACTTGCTCACAGTACTTAGACCAAGACCTCCATATTCTTCAGGAATGCTTAGTCCAAAAAGCCCCATTTCCTTACCCTTATCCACAATAAATTGTGGTATTTGATCCGTTTTCTCAATTTCATTTGCTAGTGGATCTACCACGTTGTAAACGAAATCACGGACGTTTTTTGCTATTAGTTTTATCCTCTGAAAGTTCAAAGTTTATCATTTTACTACTCCTAGTTTTTATGTTTTATTATTTGTTTTCAATAATGAAAAGACACCCATACCATCTGCAATAACTTTTCCGTCTTCATCTAAAACCCTTGAATTTACGTAACGAATTCTACTCTTGGAATCCACTATCGAAGCGCTGGCATATACTGTCTTTCCAAATTCAGCTGGGTTAATGAAATTTGTAGTGAGTGAAACTGTCGTCACAGGTTCAGGGTGTATTGAACGCAAGGTCGATGAAATAGCCACATCCATTAGCGATACAATAGCACCACCATGCAGGGTATTATTAATATTTTTAACTTTGTCAGAAACAACTGTTTTCACACAAACATCACCTATTTCTTAGGAGTGGAATGTAAAACCCAGGTTTCTCCAATAATTAGAGCTTTCAAAATGATTTTTTAACCATTCTAAGTAAGCTACTTCCGTTTTCTGCAAAGCTTATCACTCCTTATCAATTCAACACTGAGGTTGGAAAGGCCATTTCATCCCAAACAATTAATCCATCTAGCGCCATTATTCCTTCTCCCTGATTTAATACAACAACCGGGTTTATATCCATTTCCCTCAACGTACCATTCTGCTGATGAACGAAGTCGGAAACTTTTACAAGTGCATCTGTAAATGATTCAATATCAGATCTTTTTTGACCTCGAGTACCCAAAAGCATAGGGTACCCTTTCAATTCTTTAACCATTGATTCGGCAGCTTCTTTGTCAATTGGAATGTGGCGTATAGAAATATCCTTCAATACTTCTATAAATATCCCTCCCAATCCACACACTAGTAGGCTTCCAAACTGTGAATCATTCTTTATACCAATAAACATCTCTACACCATTTTTGTTAAGCATCTCTTCAAATAAAACACCATCCACATGTGCATCTAATTTAAAGTTCTTACTTGATTCAAGTATTTCATGAAAAGATTGTTTCGCTTCTTGGATATTTTGTATACCTAACTTAACGCCACCGGCGTCTGTTTTATGTAAAATATCTTTGGATACCACTTTTGCAACTAAAGGGAAGCAAAGACCTTTTACATGTTGATCGATTTCTTCAACTGATTGAATCATTACATTTTCAGGAATGTTAATACCTAATTGTTTAAGTAGCTTCTTAGATTTTTCTTCAGTCCAAATATGAGTGCTATATTCCTGTATCAACAAGCTGTTATCGTTTGCGGTTAGACTACTTAAAATAGTCTTTTTCTCGTTATAATACTCCGAAACATTCACCAAATGTTTAACCGCTAGCATCGTGTCATAAGTTGTCTTATAAACCGGTACTCCGGCTTTGCGTAAAACGTCCCGACCTTTACCTGTCAGTTCTTTGGTACCAGTCACTGTTACGATAATTGGTTTAGTCTCTTTTTTATCAATCTCAACTAGTTTCCTACATATTTGTTCCCCAAGTTCTCCTCCAAACGTTGTTTGGATAATAATCACATCTGTATTTTTATCTTTCGCTAACGCTTCTACAGTATCTGTAATAATATGCTGTTCTTTTAAGGCTTGAGCTGTAACATCTATAGGGTTCAATGCAGAACCGTAAGATGGAATAATAGCTTCGATTTTCTTCTTAGTTTCACCTTGCAGGGGCTCCAGTTTCAAATCAAATTCTTCACAACTGTCAGCCATTGCAATTCCTGCTGCTCCAGAGTTCGATACCGTTGCAATCTTACTTCCGTTCGTCCATTTTCTTCTCGATACAATTTGCATTACATCAATCATTTCATCAATGTCTTTTACAGTAATTATCCCATATTGTTTTGCAATCACTTGAAAGGTTTCTTCAGATCCTGCCAAAGAGGCTGTATGAGACAGGGCTGCCTCTTTTCCTATCGCTGACTTCCCAGACTTCAAAATAATTAATGGTTTTTTCAACTCTTTTGCAGACTTTGCTATTTTAATAAGTTGCATACCATCAGGAATCCCTTCCATATAAGCTCCGATTACTAAAGTGTCTTCATCTTCAAGCATAAATTCCATCGTATCTAAAGTAGTGACACCCATTTCATTTCCAGTATTGACAACGTACGTGAATCCAAGATCTTTTTCTTGGGCCATACCAAATACGGAAAAACCAAGTGCTCCACTTTGCGAAACTAAACCAATATTTCCATGTTTATAGCCTTTGGAGGATTCCATTGAAGTTGCAAACCCCATCGGAACACTATCCTTCACATTTATACAACCCACACTATTTGGACCAATTATTCGAATATTATTTTCCAACGCCATTTTCGCAACTTTATCCTGGATCCCTTTACCGTCTTCACCCACTTCTGCGAACCCGGAACTAAAAAGCAAAATATTATGAACATCCTTTTTAATACATTCACTCATTATGGATACTAATCGTGAAGCTGAAACTGCAATTAAGGCTAGATCGACTTTTCCAGGAATCTTTAAAATGCTGTCATAACATTTTAATCCCTCAATCTCATCATATCTGGGATTTACAGGATAAATATCACCTTTAAAATTAGTTTGTAGTAAGTTATTTAATGGTTTTCCACTTATTGAAGTTAAGTCTTTTGAAGCTCCTATAATCGCAATCGATTTTGGGTAAAAAAACTCTTTTAGATCCTTATTATTCATTAATAACTCTCCTTCATTAAGTAGTGTATTGACTCAGATATTTCTTGAAGTGAAACTACCTTCCTCAATTTGGTAATCTACACGATTACCCCTTCAGATTGCAGTCTGTATTTATTGGACAACCGAATAAGTATTAACAGGATTATCGATAAGCCAATCCCTATTAAGCTTGAAAGTAGAAATGGAGCAATAATAAGTAACGATGTTAGTCCCAATGCAAGTCGCATAATTTTACTCTTAATTTCACCCGCGAACAGTACATAGCCTTCCAAAGAGGAGGCTAATAAAAACACTCCTATAATCGCAGTTCCTACGACTATAATTACTTCAGAAAGTTCAGCCCGACCAATTAATGCTGGATTATACACAATTATGAATGGAACAATGAAACTTACAATTCCTAGCCTCACTGATGTAAATCCTGTTCTCATGGGATTAGATTTTGCTATCCCTGCTGCAGCGAAAGATGCTAAAGCTACTGGAGGAGTAATATAGGAGATAGTTGCCCAATATAAGACAAACAAGTGTGCAGCAATCGGATCAATTCCCATCTGAACCAAAGCTGGAGCCATAACGACCGCAAGGAAAATATATACTGCGGAGACGGTCATGCCCATTCCAAGGATAAAGCTAGTGACTGCACCTGCGATTAATATTAGGAACATGTTATCCCCAGCAACCGATACTAGTTCTCTTGCAAAGGAAAAAGATACACCAGTAATCGATAGAGAACCGACAATAAAACCAATTCCGGCTATCAAACAAGTTAAGTCCGCCAGTATCCTACCTGAATCTAATACAAGATTATATAACTTCTCCCTGTTAAAGCGTGTTTCTTTTTTCATCATAGCTAGGAAAAGAAGAAGTAAACTTACATAAAAAGGTGCCTGTCCCTCGTTACGCATTACTACAAGCAGATAAGTTAGCAAAACCAGAGCAGTTAGGTATGGCCATCCTTTTTTCAAGGTTAGTATAAGCGATGGAACTTCTTCCTTAGTGAGACCCTTGAGGTTGTTCTTTGCTGCATAACCATCCGTTTGTATCAATAGTGCAAAAAAGTAGAGTACCGCAGGAATTGCTGCTGCTAAGGCTATTTCAAAATATGGTACACCAATAAAAGAAGCCATAATGAAAGCTGCAGATCCCATTATGGGTGGTGTGATGGTTCCGCCAGTTGAAGCGGTTGCTTCAATGGCTCCCGCGTAATGAGGAGGATATCCAGCTTTTTTCATTGAAGGTATAGTCATAGACCCTGTAGTAATTGTATTTGAAATTGCGCTACCACTTAACATTCCAAAAAAAGCACTACTTATAACTGCAACTTTTGCTGGACCACCTCTATAACGACCAAAAATTGATTGTGCAAGTGTAAAGAAAAAGTCTCCACCACCTGAAGCTGTCAATATAACACCAAACAGCATAAAACCAATTAACAGGGCACCCACTGTATTAAAAGGAATACCGATGACACTGTTCGTGCTCATTATATGATTTCTAGCGGTAGTTAAAAAATCAAATGATTGTCCTGATAGAAAACCTATTGGGATCGAACCAGAAATTAAAGGATAGAAAGAAAATACTGCACTAATAAGCATAATGGGAAGCCCGGCTACACGACGAAGCGCGTCAAGTATTACAAACCAAAAAATAATGCTAAATACGGTAGCTAAAGTCGGTGAGATATATTCCCAACCTTCACTAATAATTCTTTGGGAGTTTATCCCCATATATAACGGTATACCGAAAGAAACGATTATTAATACAATGTCATACCATCCAATTCTCTGATTCCCTTTACTTTTACTAAATGGATGTATAATAAAAGCGATTGGCACGAACATAGCTAAAAGGAAATAGAGATAACCTGTATTAATTGGTTTAAAACCAAAAATCCCTATATAGAATAGTTGATTTATGGTTATGAAAATACCTGTCAGTGTTAAAAGAATTACTACAGCACCCCAAAACTTATTAATTCTACCTTGCATCTTCTCACCTCTTAGAAGTTTATTTAATACGCGTCTTGAAAGAATTCAGACGCGTATTTTTCTTCAACTATTTTATTAGTTCTTTCTTCATGCTCATCCAATACTTTGGAAAATCTTTTTCACTAATCTTTTCTTCTTTTGCTTTACTAACTGTTTCATTCCATGCTTCTTTTAACTTCTTAGATCTCTCTACTAATTCGTCATTTTTAGTTTGGTATTCTTCAGTCCACAGACCTTCTTCCTCTAGAAACTGAATCATTCCATCATGAAGAGGAACTCCAGCAGGCTGAATTAAAATACTATCCTTATGCCAATTATGAAGGTTCGCGGCTGCATTTTCCCAACTGTCATATGTTTCATCCATTGACTTCACATATGCGTACATACTTTCTTTACTTTGATCTGCATAGGCTACTACTGGATAAGCGTAACCTATAATAGTTACTGGATTTTCTTTAGTCATTCCTGCTCCATTATCCATCATATACGGTTGCATCCATGGAGCAATTTCTTGGGCACGCGCCCAACCTTCAGTATCACTTTCTTCCATTTCAAGCCACTTAATTTTTTCCATAGTTTCTAACTCAATTAGTACTGATGCAGTAGGGTTAATGAAAATAATATCAACCTGGCCATTTTTTAATGCCTCAGCTTGGCCGCCGTAATCTGACAACTCTACTTTTTGCACGTCATCCCACGTTAGGTCGGCAAATGCCAATGTCGCCTCAAGTTTAATATTTACAGAACTATTACCAATGATGAAAGGCACTTTCTTTCCTTTTAAATCAGCAATTGTTTCGATTCCCGATTTCTCCAAGCCTACGAAACCCAGAAAACTTAAAGGTGGCCATACAACCCTAACATCCTGTGGACCCCATTTCTCAGTGGCAAAATCATCTATACCTTCAAAAGCGAACTGATATTCATCACCAAGTCTGCCTACGTCAGCCGCCCCACTTTTCATTGGTTGCATTCTTCCAACTCCACTTGAAGAAGGCAGAAGACGAATTTGAGTACCATACTTTTTCGTTATTTCGTTTGCAATTGCAGTAGCCTCTGTATACCCACCTGAACCTACATCATATACACTCCAAACCATCTTATCCGGTAGACCTTCAATTAATCCAGATCCGCTACCCGAGTCAGGGTTATTGCTTCCTTCCACTTCAGTATCTTCATTTCCACAAGCCGATAATATCAATATGAAGATTAATAACATCATCATTCCCATTTTGTTCTTCAACATAATAATCCACCTCTTCATTTCGTTTTATGTTTTTCAGCAATGCTTAAATACAATTACTAAATTATGTCCCATCTTATTAATTACCAAAAGAAGAAGACCTATGATTCAATCATCCGGAGTTGATTGTGCTTACATTGATCGTCCCCCAGCTACCTCCATTACAGTACCAGTAATGTAACTCGAGTAGTTAGAGCACAAAAAGATTACCGCATTAGCAACATCCTCCTGACCCCCAGCCCTTTGCAATGGAATATCCATTATCCGTTCCTGACGCACATCTTCAGGCATTGCACGCGACATCTCAGAATCTATAAAGCCTGGTTGTATAGCATTGACGTTAATTTGATATCTAGCTGATTCTCTTGCAGCCACCTTCGTCATAGCTATAATACCTGCTTTTGCTCCGGCATAATTAACTTGGCCCATATTTCCAATTTTTCCTGATATGGAGGTAATATTAACAATCTTTCCTTTCCCTCGTTTTCTCATATACAAAGCTGCCGCTTGCATACATAAAAATGTTCCCTTCATGTGTACTTGAATAACTTGATCGAAATGTTCTTCTGTCATTTTATGCATCATTGCATCGCGAGTTATACCAGCATTGTTGACAAGGATATCCAAATCACCGAAAGCTTCGATTGTCATTTCAAACATTTGATTTACATCACTTTTATCAGCTACATTTACTCTGATTGCTATTGCCTTTCTACCAATACTTTCAATCTTCTTTACAACGTCTTCCGCAGCCTCCAAATTCATATCCGCAACTACTTACATCTGCTCCGTGTTCTGCAAGAGCCAAAGCCGTGCTACGGCCTATTCCTTGTCCACTTCCCGTTACAATTGCAATCTTATTTGTCAAGTCCATTATTTTTTCAACTCCTGTTTTTATACATCTATTCCACTAAGAGGATATGATACTACTAGGCATTTATATTATTGCAGTACTTCAAGTTCAGTTCCAATTATTATCTACCAGCAAATACTGGTGTCTTCTTATTTAGGAAAGCATTTATTCCTTCTTTATGATCAGCAGTCTGTTGAATTATTGTTTGAGCATAACGTTCCGCATCTAGAGTTTCTTCTAAGGTTCTTTGACTTGATTTATTTATGATCTCTTTTGTAAACATATTGGTATAATATGGACCCGATGCGATTTTCTCTGCTCTTTCCGTGACAATCGACAATAATGTTTCTTCCGGATAAATATCATTTACAATGTTATATTCTTTTGCTTCTTCTACTCCAATCATTGAACCACTTAGTATCCATTCTTTCGCTTTATATGGGCCAACTAGTTGGGGAAGGAAATAATTCAACCCACAATCAGGTATTAGTGCAAGTTTATTAAAGGCTAATCCGAACTTGGCTTTCGGTGATGCGTACACAATGTCTGCTGCTAAAGCTAAACTAAATCCGGCTCCAACTGCATAACCTTCAACCATCGATATAACGAACTTTTCCATATTATAGATTTTTGAGATTAGTCCACTAAATATCTTCATATGATCAAATGTCCCTAGTATCGTTCTACTTCCCATTCCTTTAACACTGCTCCCGGAGCAAAAGTTTCCGTTTTCTCCTTTCAAAATAATGACTTTCACTTCTGGTGACTTCTCACACTCTATAAGAAGTTCGGAAAACCTCTCTCTCATTTCAAGTGTCATGGCATTCAACTCTGCGGGATTATTTAATGATATTGTAGCGACATTGTTCTTAACTTTGTATTTAATACAATTATTCATTCCGCACACTCTCCTTTATCATGATGTACAGTTATAAGCTCAAACTTTATTCACTAGAAATTCTGCTGACATTTTAATCTCATCATCATTTCCCACTAACGCTTCACATTGCCAATGTTCATGTTCATCTTCCTCACTAACAATTCTTCCCAAAACTATTAATTTTTCGCCAGGTCTTGTCATGGCTTTAAATCTAACGGAAAATTCCTTAACCTCTTGATTTGGAAACCAAGTACAAATGGCTTGCCCAGCAAATCCCATAATGAGCATACCATGAGCTATTACCCCACCTAAACCTACTTGTTCTGCAAATGGGACAACCGTGTGAATGGGATTAAAATCACAGTCCCCGAAGGCACCTCCTAATAGCAGAAGTGATTAATTCATCTCACGTTAAAAAATCTATAATATAAATATACATAAAAGCAATGCACGTAGTTGTTAGAAAGTATATTCCATGCCACATAATGGCAACCTTAACCCCATTCTCCCTTGCATTTTGACTTATAATTATATTTAATGCATTTAAAGGACTGACAGAAGAGGATAACATCCATGAAAAAACACACATAAAAGCAATCGTGATGGGATTATAGGCAATCCCGGTTTCTACTAATGTCATTAAAATAAGTGGAACCGAAATAATTTGATGGACGCCAATGATTGCCATTGCAGTAACGAATAGCAGGATAAATGAAAAGAGAATTGCCAAAGACTCTTGAACTGACCATTCGATTATACTTCCAAGTACATTAACCATTGGTGTATTGGCGATTGCATTACCAAATAAACCTGCACTCAAAAACAGTGTAATTTCCATCCTATTATTCAGTAGCAAATTACTCTTAAATAGCTTATACTCTGACTTTGCGACACTCCATTTACGTCTGAATAATATCCAAACAAGCGGTACTAGAATACATATAAAGCTTACTAAAAGTAGCATGGGTTTTTTTAGTAAAGACTCCATACCAATTAAAAGTAAGAGAAGACCCAGAACGAAAGCTAGTAGAAGTAAGATATTCTTAGATTTACTTGTATCGACTTCTATTTCTGCACTTTGTTCCGTTGTATTTTCCGTTTTCTCATAGATGCTAGCCTTCGGTCTAAGCAATAATATAGCAACGACAACTTGTATAAAAGCAAAAATAACACCAACAAAAAAATAAGACATATATGATATATGTAATATAGAGATGACGATGCCCACCGATGCAAAGAAAGGCGACCAAAGAACGGCAAATGTAAAGCCCGTGAAATATGCACTAGTTAATATTTTAGGTTGAAACCCTATATTCCCTACGAATCCATGAACAATTCGAATCGAACCCATATTTAAAATAGGAGTCAACAAGAGCATAAACGAGCTTACCCCATAAAAACTTTTTCGCTCATCATTTAAATTTTTGGTGAAACTAAATACAATGGAATCAATAATTCCTTCGTGCTTTAAGGGAATAGAAATTAAAGGCGCTAATATTAAAATTGTTAACAGTGCAAGGTTCTGCGTAATCCCTTCCAATAAATTAAAACCACGGTTTCCATTCAAGAAATGAATGATCATTCCTGAAATAAAAAGAACTAACGTAAATATACGTGCCTTTCCCTTCATTGATATAATAACTGCTATGAAAACTATTAATGTAATGGCTGGAAAAAGCACTTCTATAATCGAATTGGATTTATAAGAATGTATCATGTAAATAAGACACATTGTCATAACGAGAGTAAACCGAAACATTTCTTACCCCTTTTTCAATATCTAACGGTACTAGTCGATACCAGTTACACTCCTTTGGCAGTTGTAATTGTGAGTTAAGTAAAACTTTCTTGATAACCAAAGGAATGAATTCTGTCGTATCTTTTTTACTGACCCCACCACTCTTAGTAAAACAAAAACCACCTATTATATTACTATAGTGAATAACATTTATTAGAAGGTAACAAACTTAGTTTCGGATTTCATCTATGCACACATTTTTACAGTTGATTATCCATTCCTCTTCATTGCAACGGAATTGTTCTTCCACCAGTTAAATGAAGTAATCTACTTTTATAATCATCTACTATTTCTTCCATAATCTCTGCGGTGCTTTTTATATCATCAATGGGTCCAATTGTTTGTCCTAATGCAATTACACCGCTGCTGAGATTACCATTATGAATGAGTTCCGAATACGATTCTCCACTTATATATGGAAATATCTCCTCAAATGCAGCTCCATGCTCTTCCTTTTGGGCCAGCTCGATAGCGTGAGAAGTCTTTAAAACCCTTGCCATTTTCCCAATTGATTTTTTCACCATGATCGTGTCTATTTCTGTTGAATTAATTAAATGTTCTTTGACGTTTTGATGCAGTTGATTTTCTTTCGCCATAAGAAACCTAGTTCCCATTTGAACACCGTCCGCGCCTAGTGCTAGCGCCGCCAACACGGATTTCCCAGTTGAAAATCCACCAGCAGCAATTATCGGAATTGATAATTCTTGTGTTGCTTTTTGTATAAGTGTCAAACTTGTTGTATCATTTTTTCCAGGATGTCCACCGCATTCATATCCATTAACAACGACAGCATCACAACCTAATAATTCAGCCTTTTTTGCAAAACGAACGGAAGATGCTACATGAATAACTTTAATGTCGTTATCTTTCAACTGTTTCATAAATGGTTCTGGATTATTTCCTGATGTGAACACAACTGATATTCCCGCCTCGATAGCCCCATCGATAAATTCATCCATGGGCTTTCGGATTCCAATGGCAACATTGATTCCAAAGGGGTTATTTGTTAGTTTCCTTGTGTTTTCTATGTCTTGCATCATTTCTTTTTTTGAGTGTTAACTTCCGGCAGTTATTAAACCTAATCCACCTGCATTCGAAACCGCTGAAACCAAGGATGAAGTTCCAAGACCTTGGAGCCCGCCTTGAATAATTGGGTACCTAATACCTAGCATTTCAGTAATCTTAGTTTCCATCGTATCTTTATAGCTCCTCCCGCTATTTAGAGTTTTTGTTCTATTTAATATCGTTGATTCGAATCTCCAAATACCCAGTAACTGATACTACTAATGATTAAAATTGTTTTCCTACATTTAGAAACCAATCTAGTTATTTTACTCGGGCGTACCTAACTTCTGCGATAAATCCACGCAGTTCCCTGTTTCTCTCGTTGACATTCACCAGCTTCGTACAAGTATTGAAGATGCGCTAAGGTTTCTCCTACTGCAAAGCGACTTTCATGTACTGTTAACTTAAAATTAAAGAGACGATTACAGGCTTCGTAGACAGATAAACCCGAAGCAATTACGTCCAACGTCTCCTCTAATCTCGCTTCATGATGTGCAATTAGCTCATTAATTCGGTCATTCGCACCGTAAAATGGCTTTCCATGTGAAGGAATCACATAATTTGCATCCAGTTTCTTAACCTTCTTTAATGAAGAGATGTAGGATTGCAATGGATTTGGATCCCCATGAAACCAATAGGAAATATTCGGACTAATTCTAGGTAAAATGTGGTCGGAAGATAATAACACATTTTTTTCCGAGTTATAAAAACAAACCATTCCCTCAGAATGTCCCGGCGTAACAATCACTTCGTATTCGTATTTCCCGATTGGAACTTTTTGTCCCTCTTTAAAGTAACGGTCGATGTTAGGATGTGGTGTAACAAGTGGAATAAACCCTTCGGTATTGTGTATCATCTTGATGGCCATTTCAGCTGGAATACCAACTGTTTGATAGTCTTCGTGAAAGTTTTTTAAATGTTCTTCTGTCCATGCACGAAATCCCAATTCAGAATCTATTTCTGTCATAGAAACTATCGCATTTGTTTTTTTCTGAAGTTCACCTGCATGTCCGAAATGATCCGGGTGATAATGAGTTATGAATAAATCCGTAATTTCTTTTCCAATTATTCGCTCTTCCCACTTAGCTCTCGTATAATTGTTATTCAGGCCTGCATCAATAATTACCCAGCCATCCTTACCTTCGGCCATAAAACAATTTACGTGATTTAGTCGAAAAGGTAAGTCGATCCTAACTACTTCAATTCCCAGTAGCTCCAGCATGTCGCTTCCCCCTCCTTTACCTCAACCTGACAAACTCAACCTTAAAATGTCCAATTTTTATTTCTTACGCATCATTTCGATTAGATTGTCTCTTGTTCTCAAAATATGCTTTTCAGTGACCTTTTTTAATTCCTCCCCATTTCTTTGTTTTGCATATTCCAGCATTAATAAGTTTTTACTACTTCCACCCTTTCAGATGTCTGTAGTCTTCATCCAAGCTGACTATATTTAGTAACTGTCGTCTTTAATTCGCGACATACTTGCGCGATTGGTAACGTAAGTGATTATTCATATGTATCTGCTACTACCACTTTCCCTACTTTTTCACCATAGAGGTATACATCGTATTCACTCTTAGGTAATTTCCCGGGGAATACTACATTGCTATCATTATCTGGCGTTGCTTTTCTCACTTTAACTTCTTTTGATTTCAATATGCCTTCTTAATCTGCTACCGGCTTACCATCTTCAGTAACCGTTACTGCGGAGTCCTTGCATACTAGAGCTGCTGATACATCACCGATTGAATATAGTTCAACTCCAAGCTCCATTAATCCCTGTAGTTTACTCTTCTTATTGACCATTTTTTTAATTAATTGATCCATGCAATTGACGCTTTCCTCATTACATGTACTAGCTATGATATTTGCAAGTTTCGTCATACTACCGCAATCACCAAACTTGGTGGGATTAGGTAATTTGACATCTTTAAAAACATCCGACAATTTATGATTCAATGTCGATTCTTTGCCGAACTTATGACCAGCTGCAAGTTCGGAGTGATAATTTAAGTTAGCAGTATTACCATTTTCCACTGAGATTAGAGCAGTTCCTGTAATCAATTGACCAGCTATGGTATATTTACTACCTGTAATTATTGTAGCCCGTTTCATAATAACCAGTTCTGTGGCCTGTGTATTAATAAAGTCTTCCTTTTGCAAAACTTCAACATTATCCCGCCTTAATCTCGTTTCCCCTAGTCGTTGCAGCTTCTGTACTGTCTTCTACATTCCTCCTATTAGCATATATATTATCCACTATCCACTGGTTTCGTATCTGTCTTCTCCTTATGCAGTTTCACGGCGGACTTCTCTTCCACTTTACCATCCGTGTTATCTGGCGATCGAATGAGCTTGTCCACTTTGTCTACTACTGTTTTTCCAGACTTCTTTTCATCTGCCTTACTTCCGTACACACCAAAAGCATTTATTATTGGAGGTTTATGCAGAACTTCTTGCTTCATATTATTCGTTAATGTACCCGGAATACTTTCAGCATTCGCTAAACTAGCACCTAGTGGTACAAAACTTATTTGAGCTAGGACTATTAGTATAGGCATGAATATGTTGAATTGCTTCTTCATATTGTGTTACCTCCCTCTTCCCCAATTCTCTCTTTATTACAATATAAATAACGGCGCAAGCGGTTCCGCCTCGACGATTAATAGTCCGCCAAGTATAAATACTCACCCAATCTACATACGTACCATTTCTTACTTTTTTCAATCTATCTCCCAGGCCAGAATAGTCATATGTTTTTACAAAACTACTTAGCCGTAAAATTATCTATAGGTTAAAAATTACTTTATAAGCACTCCATTCATTTCCGTTACTTTTCACTCTCCACCTCCCTACTAAAATACTCTTCCTTGATACGTACTCTATACGCTTCCGCACCTTCTCCTCGTTGCCTTGGAATTTCTTCCATCACAATTGGCTGTATTTTTTGCCATAACGCATCAATAGCATAAACGTCACGATCAAATGCATAATCTAGTTCATTCAATGTCAAATCAAGCGCTTTTGCATATTTGCGTTTATCCATATTCCATACTGTAGCTACGTTTTGTTTAATGTACGTATCGACTTCTTCCTCTGTCACGCGTATGCCGTACTCACTTTCTGCAATTTCAAGCGCAACCTTATAACGGCTTGTCTGTTTTTCAGCAATTCCTCTTAGAAACGCAGAGGAATGTTCTTTTTGGGTCAAATTATTTTTAATTCGAATTCGAAATTTCGTCTTTTTATTGGAAAATGAACGATCGATTGTTCTGGGATGCACACCCGAACGAATTTCCTTCAGCTCCTCTGCTATTTCAGGCATGTCCAGCAACACTAACTCAACAGCCTTATTCATCTCGGCATAGTCAATACCAACAAACTCTATTTTCGCCTGTTCCGAACTTGCTGTCTGCTTGATTAAAAGAGTGCCAGCAATCAGTACACTAAAACAAATCATAGTCAGAGTAAAACGGTTGTAAGCGGTCATAGTTTTTGCTCCTTTATCATGTTGGATTAATCCAGTATGTCATACGAGCCACGCTATTTTTGTTGAAACGTCTGAGTATTGAAAAGAACTTTTCCTTAAGCTTCGACAATCTATCTATAGAAAACAAAAAAATACCCAAGCACACGGATGCACCGCATACTTGAGTATTCGATTTATTTAACGATTAGCTTGTGTTTTTTCAACCATCATCGTAACGACAACGAATAATGCAAAGCTGATTAACAATACAGTTCCACCTACAATATAGAAAATCAGTGCCACTGTTTCATTTATATTGAATGGTTTCATGAATTGTAGCCACATTCCTGTAGTTAACCCAATGGATCCAATAATTCCCGTCCAGCCTTGGAGCGTTAGAATCTTCTTCGCACGGACGCGGTAAATTTTATAGAACACGCCCCAAGCAAACATCGATAACCAACCTACTAATAAAATATGTGCGTGAATTGGTCGAAACGCATACGACCCGTTACCTGCCATATGTGAACCAAGCACTGTTCCTATTAAACCAAATATTGCAGCTATGCGAATCAAACGTAAACTCCACTTATCTTGCATTCTATACTTCCTCCTGTCATCTATCTACTATCTTGATACTATCACGCCAATATGAACGGAAGATGAACAGCTTATTACAATTTAGGCAACTGTACAATAAATGTAGTGCCTACGCCTAGTTCACTAGTAACTTCGACACGCCCCTCATGTAATCGGACTACTTGCTCAACGATTGATAAGCCTAGTCCTGTGCCTTCAACTTCCCTTGTTCGCGAATGATCTGCCCGATAAAATCGATCGAACACCCGCTGCCTTGTTTCTTCAGACATACCAATCCCGCTATCATCAATAGAAAAACAGACTACATCCACCTGTTCAGTTAGCTGAATATCAATTGTTCCTCCGTCTGGCGTATATTTTAACGCATTCGATACTAAGTTCTCCCATACTTTCTCTAGAAACGCAGGATCCCCTTCATACATCACTTCATCAATTTCAAGCATAAGTGACAGTTCTTTCTCCTGTAATAACCACTGATATTTTCGCACAGTCTCTCTTACTTGCTGATCTACGCGAAATACTTTCTTCTGTAATGGAGACACGAGCTGATCGAGTGACGTTAGCAATAGCAATTGCTTCGTCAATGTAGACAACCGCTCTGTTTCGGATTGAATAATTTCCGCATAATGTTTTCTTTCATCAGTAGGTAACTCTTCATCTGACAGCAAATCCGCATAACCTTTTATATTTAGTAAAGGAGATTGAAAGTCATGTGATACATCACTAATGAACGCCTTCCGAATCCGATCATTCTCACTTAAACGATCAATCATCTGTTGAAAACTTTTTGCCAACTGACCAATCTCATCCCGACGATCAATCGACAACTCCCCACCGAATTGCTCCTCCCCCACTCTCTTCGTCGCGCGCGTTAGCACAACAATCGGCTCAATCAGTTTACGTGCCACCACAAGCATTGCAAGTAAACTAATAATGGCCATGACAATGACCATACCACCAAGCAAGTAGTGTATTTCAGTAAACAACATTTTTATATCTGGTCTTAAAAAAAGTGCATACGTCTCACCTGCATAAGTAAATGGCACACCTACTGTATTCGCGGATTCATTGGAAAAGTAGCCCGTCACAAATGTCTCGGCTTGTAAATCACGCATCCCGTGATACACTTGCCCTGCGCGTACTTGATGAATCGCGTCAGGAGCTAGATTATTTTCTCGAAACGCTTCTCCGTAGAACATCGAACTCCCATCAGGTTGAATAACAAACAGCTTATAACCCGAACGTGCCAACATTTCAAAGTAAGGCTGTAAATCCAATCCATCTGTCCCTTCGATAAACGATGAAATCCCTTCAGCAACAGCTATGTTTTTCAAATCATTTTGTTCTTTCAAATAGCGGTGATAATACGTATTGACCGATAAAAAAGCAACCAAAGCACTCGTCAGCATAATTCCTACTGTCATAACTAGAAACTTACCATAAAGCGACTTCATTTAGATACCCCAAGCTTATAGCCAACTCCACGAACGGTTACAATCTTCACTTCATCTGTGAGCTTCTCCAATTTATCGCGCAGTCGCTTAATATGAACACTTAACGTCTGCTCGTCCCCTTCATAATCAAATCCCCATACACGCTCTACGAGTACATCACGGGAAAACACTTGATTATGACGCGAAGCTAACACAGAAAGCAATTCAAATTCCTTTAGTGGCAGTAATAAAGACTTTTTTCCAAGTACCACTTCATAGCTCTGACGATTGATCAACAACGGACCAACCTGAATCATTCGATCAACTGCTTTATCATAACGTCTTAAAATTGCATGAATACGGAACAATAACTCTTTCGGCTCAAATGGCTTAACAAGGTAATCATCAGACCCTGCCAAAAACCCACGCTCCTTATCTTCCATCTCACCCTTAGCTGTCAGCAACAGCACGGGAATTTCAGAGCCTTCACGCAGTTTCTTCGTTAACGTGTAACCATCCATCCCAGGCATCATCACATCCACTACAGCTAAATCAGGCCACTCCTGACCCACCAATTCAAGTGCCTGTTGTCCATTCATCGCCTTGACCACGGTATAGCCAGCCTGCCGCAAATGAATACTGACTAACTCTAAAATATGTATATCATCATCAACAACTAAAATCTTCATATAAAACGCCTCTTCCTTTTCCACTCTGCATTAAGTAATCCCGACAACATAATAATAACCGCAGTCAAATAAAACCATAACACAAGCATGATGATCCCAGCCAGTTGTCCGTATAATCTAGAATAATCTACTCTCGCTACATAATCACCAAATAAAAGCGAAACCAACTGCCAACCAAACGCTGAAAACAAAGCACCTGGCAACGCTTCCTTCCACTTCATCTTACCAGTAGGCACTAACTGATAAAATAATAGGAAAAACAACAACAAAAAGAACGTGCCCAACCCCCATTTAATATTAGGCCAAATATATAACCAACCTGCCCAATCCTCGAACACATCATAATACACAATAACCGTACGCATCAATTTCTCTAGCAATGGCAAGAATAATGACAAAGGCACAACCAACATAAACAAAACAGTCACGCCAATATTACGTATAAACGTTACCCATAGCAATTGTTGTTGCTTCTTCTTATTAGCTAAATCCAATGAACGTGCAAATGATTGCACCGCAACAGAAGAAGTCCATAGAGCGGCCAGCACACTTATTAGAAGAAGATTGCCATGACTTTTATAAAGCATCTGTTGAACACTTTGCTCAATCAACTGAAAAGACTCCTCTGGTACAAACGGTCGCAACAATGCTAATATACTCGCTTCTTGGACAGGTAAAAATTGAACAATTGATAACACGACAAGTAAAAAAGGTAACACAGACAGCAATAAATAATAAGCATTCTGTGCAGCCTGATCAAAAAAGCGCTCATTAAAGAAACGCTTAATAATTGTTAAAATCATCACATTCTCCCCAGTCATCCAAAATCTTTTACTATCAATATACCCTTAACTACATTAACTCAATTGTATTAAATGAAATATTATAGAGGTGTTGTGAAATTAAGCCGTTATACATCTTATGAGTCTGCCATATAGTTATTCATTGTATCAATTTATCTTTATAAAACACAAAAAAGCCACTCCCCAAAGGGAATGGCTTCGCGTGCCCAGCAACGTCCTACTCTCACAGGGGGAAACCCCCAACTACCATCGGCGCACGAGCTTAACTTCCGTGTTCGGGCTGCGAAGAACGATGAGCGACGGATTGCCGCGTCAGCTTCACCGCTTGCGAGTCTCACGTAT
>NZ_PDYM01000006.1 GCF_002743055.1 Sporosarcina sp. P13
AGCCATCCGCCAGCGCCGTAGTGGGTACAATGATGAATTACTAGCTACATACAGAAGCGGATTGAAGTGGCTTGAACTTACCAAATTCCTTACTAACTTCAAAAAACTATGCCACACACTTCCCCTCACCTAACGAAGGCGCCTTACAAGCGGTAGGCGGAGCAATGAGACAGATAGGCGGTCTTCCTGTCTGGCTCATTGCGGGAGCCATCCGCCAGCGCCGCAGTGAGTACAGTGATAAATTGCTTCCATACATACAGTAGTGGATTGAAGTGGCTTGATCTTACTGAAACCCTTACTAACTTCAATGAGCTATGCCACTTACTCCCCGCCACCAAACAAAGGCGCCTACCGCCAGACAGGAAGCGGGTACAGTGATGATCACTTCTGCATTTTTCTTGGAACAGAAAAAGCCTTCGAATAAAGTCCGTGCTTCTGACTTTATTCGGAGGCTTGTGTTTTCTATCTACTGACCAATCGGGCTTGCGTATGCCTTTGTATAGAAGCAACCTGTTTTTCTGTGGCGGCTCGTACTACCATCGCATACGTTAGCAATTTATTGACGGATGGCCGGACATTCGGGAAGAACGTTGGCTCAACCCAATTGATAAAGACTGCGCTAGTTGTATAGGAAATGACTGCTAGAAACACAACAATGCAAGTTTTTTGCCTAGTCCTACTTTCCTCTTCACTTCTATCATAGTTTGCCACCCGCGCGCTGTTGAATGACAGAATGGATAAGTTCTGTCAGCTCATTGAATGTTTTACGATAGGTCGCTAGATCACCACCGAAGGGATCATGTACATCCGGACTAAAAGGTATACCACTATACTCTTTCAGCGTAAAAATTTTGTTTTTCATCTCCGGAAATGTACTATGTAGAAAATCTCGATGGCTTGCTGTCATCGTTAAGACTACATCTGCCCATTGCATGTCAGATTGTTTGAATTCATTTGAAAACTCTTTGTACGACATTCCGGCTTCTGTCAACAACTGCGCGGTGTTGGCGGAGATCGGCAAGCCATCCATTGCATGAATCCCTGCAGATTTCGCTGTAATACCCGGCACATTTGAGTGGTTTACTATCGCTTCAGCAAGCGGACTTCTACATGTATTTCCTGTACAAATAAAGTAAATATTCATTTTCCTCACCTACTTTACAGAATAACGGACTTATAAGATTCAAGATACAATCCCCTTCAAAATATAAAAGATAATATGCCTATAAGGATAAATATGCTTCCTGTTAAATATCTAATATACATTCCATTAATGAAACGAATACGTCCTGTTGATAACAAGGCTATACTAGAGAAGAAGAGAGAAAAGAAACCTGAAACAAAAATAAACAACCATTTATTTAACTGCATCATTCCGAATGTCATACTTACGGTAAATGCATCCAAACTCACAAGCAATGCTAAGAAAAACGGCGATATTCTTTTTATCATAGATGGTTGTTCTGCATCATCTAATAAAATATGCAAGCCAATCAATCCAAGCATGACACCCGATAAAACTTGACTCCATCCCGCAAAAAACTGCACAACTAACTCGCCCATATAAAATCCTATAAGCGGTAACAGCATATTTAATATAGTAGTCCATAACGCAATCATGAGTCTACCACGACGCAGTTGAAGAACCGTATAGACAATGAGTATATCAATTGTAGTAATAACTGCCGCTATGATTTCTATCATTGAGTAAGCCCCCTTGCTGTTCGCATCTACCTATCTTATGCGTCCGCTTGAGGGGGCTATTCATCATTTAGTTCATTCAGAAAATCGCTTACCGTCAGAAGCTTTGTCTAACCGATTCATAACTGCTGCACCAATCCCTGACAGATCGGTTTCAATCGCTAAGATCACATCTGCATCGGTCGCATCACATTGACGAATCGCTTTATACAGATTGGCTGCCATCGCTTCATGACTATCGATAGCACCTGTTGAAAAGTACCAATCTGCTTTTTCTGTAAATAACTCATCTGGACCGATAATTGCGGCACGCTTTCGTTGTTGATGAATGGTGTCGAGCGCATCGTCTATCATTATAGCGTCCGGTTTGATGATAAATAACGGTGCATCTGGTGCGTAATGTGTATATTTCATACCCGGCGCACGCGGTGTTTCGATTTCATCTTCCGGTTTAGTTGCTAGATGAACTATACCAATCAATTCCTCTAACTGTTCTTTAACAATACCACCTGGACGTAAAATGACAGGCGGTGTGACTGTGACATCAAGAACGGTTGATTCCACACCAATACCTGTTGCACCACCATCTATAATTAATGGAACTCTTCCTATTAAATCATGATAAACATGTTGCGCTTCAGTCGGACTCGGTTTTCCACTACGATTGGCACTAGGCGCCGCTAAAGGCAATTCAAGTTTTTGTAATAATTGCAGCGCTACAGGATGGTCAGGCATTCGGATCGCGACTGTATGCATACCCGCAGTCACTGTTTCAGCAATGATGCCAGGCTTTTTTTTCATCACCAATGTCAGCGGCCCCGGCCAAAATGCTTCCATTAACTTTTTGGCTACTTCAGGTATTTCCGCAACATACTGCTCAACTTCTTCTATTCTTCCAATATGTACAATCAGCGGGTTATCCGCTGGTCTACCCTTCGCTTCAAAGATTCGTTGCACAGCTTTCTCGTCTGTTGCGATAGCTCCAAGACCGTAAACTGTTTCAGTCGGGAATGCCACAACTCCTCCGTTGCGAAGGATATCCACAGCTTGTTCATATATTCCATCCTTATCCACGGGGTTATCCACCGTTTTGCTAACCGTATCCATGTACTCAACCCCTTTTTATACACATTTCATTGATTTTATCCACAAAAAGTGTGAATAGTTTTATGAGAACAACGACTTTATCCACTCCCAAATGAAAAATGTAACAGGCTCTTCTTCCGTTTCAGCAACTGTTGCTTCTTCCGGATAACAAACATTCGGGAACAATGCACACCACCAATTATCCCCCTTACCTTTACCTATTTTCAAGACGTACGCATCATACACACCTTGTTGCTGAATCGCAAATCCGATCCTTTTCGGCGGAATTAATGCAGCTCCGTATTCAATCGTTACAGGCAATCCATTCGTTTGTTGTGTGGCGAGTTCGATAATTTTTGGCTCCAATACGTGTAGCTGTTCTTTCATTTGTTGCGTCGTTGCTGAGTGGCTAATCGCTTGTTCCAGTAAAGGTGCAATTATTGTTTGGACTTGTTGTTTTACTTGCTGATCTGCTACCGTATTTGAGTTTGCTAGAATGCGAAACTGCGTAGCTTCATTTGTAGGTACTTCTTGACTAAATAATACTAGCACCCCTTGAATCGCCAGTAGCACGAGTGTAAATTCTATAAAAGCAATTAGTTTTGAAGTTTTGGTTGGTTGTTGTGTAATCGGATAATCTTGTAACATGTCATCCCCTCCTGCAATCTATCATGACCCGCAAGAGGGTGTTTTATTCATCGAATCTCACAAAATATCATTCGATCTTTTTTGTTGATATCTTGTACGATATCCACTTTCGCTTCAGGAAAGGCTTTTTCAAGGAATTGTTGCACCGCTTTTCCTTGTTGATAGCCAATTTCAAAACCGATGAGCGCTGGACGGTTCATCATAGATACTAGCCGTTCTGCCAGTCTGCGATAAAAGTATAGTCCGTCTTCTTCCGCAAATAATGCAGACGCGGGTTCGAAGTCATAGACTGTAGGTGACATTGCTGTTTTTTCGTGCGCTGCGATATAAGGTGGGTTAGATAAAATGATATCCCACGTTTGCTGCTCAAGCGGTTCTTCCATATCGCCTTGTAAAAATGTGATTTCTACTTCATTGCGCTTAGCATTTCGCATTGCTACTTCAAGTGCTTCTTTACTAAAGTCTGTGGCGGTCACTTGTGCACTTGGACGTTCTTTTTTGAATGCTACCGCAATTGCTCCGCTACCCGTTCCTATATCAGCTACACGAATCGTTTCATCACCAAACAATTTATTCGCGCGCTCCAATGCATAGTGCACTAATTCTTCTGTTTCAGGACGTGGAATTAAGACATGCTCATTCACTTCGAATGGTAGGCCATAAAATGATTCTTCCCCAAGAATGTATTGAATCGGTTTTCCCGTCACTAATTCATTCATATAAGTCCAAAATACTGTGTAATGTTCTGTAGATAGTTTCTCGTTTAGACTAGCAAGATAATTAGCCTGACTTTTCCCTGTTACCGCAAGCATCGCCATTTCCGCTGCCCTAGGCTCCAGTCCACGCGCATCAAGTATTTGCTTCGCGCGTTGAACGGCTTCAAAGATTGTCTCAGTCATTTTTATCTAAACTTTCTAAGCGATGTGCTTGTTCTTCGATAATCAATGCGTTAATGACTTCATCCAACTTCCCTTCAATCACCTGATCGAGCTTTTGGATAGTTAGACCAATTCGATGGTCAGTCACGCGGTTTTGCGGGAAGTTATATGTGCGGATTCGTTCAGAACGATCACCAGATCCGACAGCCGTTTTTCGTTTTTCATCGTATTCTGCTTGGGCTTCTTGCATGAATTTATCATTGACACGGGCACGTAATACTTTCATTGCTTTTTCTTTATTTTTGATTTGCGATTTTTCATCTTGAATAGATACCGTGATTCCAGTCGGCAAATGCGTTAATCTGACAGCAGACATCGTCGTGTTGACGGATTGTCCGCCTGGGCCAGACGAAGCAAATGTATCGGTACGGATATCTTTTTCATGAATTTCGATTTCTACTTCTTCCGTCTCCGGTAAGCAAGCGACCGTCGCAGTAGACGTATGCGTGCGCCCACCTGATTCCGTTTCTGGTACACGTTGTACACGGTGCGCACCATTTTCATACTTCAACTTTGAATACGCGCCCGTACCGTCGATCATAAAGATGATCTCTTTAAAACCACCAAGTTCTGTTGGTGAGGAGTCTAGTACTTCGACTTTCCAGTGATTCGATTCTGCATAACGTGTATACATTCGATACAAGCTACCTGCGAATAAAGCGGCTTCATCTCCACCAGCCGCTCCACGAATTTCCATGATAACACTTTTATTATCATTTGGATCTTTGGGGATAAGTAAGACTTTCAATTGTTCTTCTAATGGTTCGATACGATCTTCCAAGTCATCAATTTCCATTTTGACAAGTTCTTTCATTTCGTCATCCAAGTGTTCTTCCTGCATGTCCTTGGCATTTTTATATTGTTGTTGAACTTCTTTATATTCCCGATATACTTCTACTGTTTCTTGTAGGTCAGATTGTTCTTTCGAGTACGTGCGTAATTTGTCTAAGTTATTGACGATTTCAGGGTCACTAAGTAGTTCATTGAGTCGATCATAACGATCCTCTACTGCTTGTAGTCTATCGAACATAATGAATTCACCTCTTCTATAGTATTGGGATTTTTGCGATGATTTATGGTATAGCAGAACCGCCTATCCTTTTTTGCTTGCGGATAGACGGTCTAGAGTTTTATTTTACATGTGCGCTAACAGGCACTTCATGATGTAGTCGGCAACGTGGTTCGTAAGCTTCTGATGCACCGACTAGAATGATCGGATCATCATACCTTGCAGGTTGTCCATCAATTAATCGTTGTGTACGACTCGAAGGAGATCCACAAACCGTACATACCGCTTGCAACTTTGTAACAAGTTCTGCAACCGCCATTAGTTGTGGCATAGGTCCAAACGGTTCTCCTCTGAAATCTTGATCGAGTCCAGCGATAATTACTCGGAATCCACGATCCGCTAGGCCAATTGCAACTTCAAGTATGTCAGCGTCGAAAAATTGAGCTTCATCAATGGCGACCACATCGAAATCATCTGATACAAGATCTGGTATTTCACAGGCTTTGACGATTGGATTAGCAATCGTTGATGAGCCATCGTGACTGACTACTGCCTCTTCACTATAACGGTCATCAATTGCTGGTTTGAATACCGCAATCTTCTGTTTAGCAAATTCCGCTCGACGAATTCGACGAATAAGCTCCTCCGATTTACCTGAAAACATACTGCCGCAGATGACTTCCATCCAGCCACCTTGCATGGAAACGTACATGTTCAATCTCCCTTCAATGTCGTGTTATGTATGGTTTTTGCTGATTTTGGTTTAGTGTTATTATGCGCTTTTGGCCGGGTTCTATGAGCGCTAGACCACGTTCTATGAGCGCGGGAACGCATTCTATGAGCGCGGGATCGAGTTCTATGAGCGCGGGGACGCGTTCTATGAGCGCGAGACCGCATTCTATGAGCGCGGGGACTCGTTCTATGAGCGCGGGACCACGTTCTATGAGCGTGAAGACGCATTCTATGAGCGCGGGACCACGTTCTATGAGCGCGGGACCGAGTTCTATGAGCGCGGGACCACGTTCTATGAGCGCGGGACCACGTTCTATGAGCGCGGGGACGCATTCTATGAGCACACGCGGAATTATTTAAGCTAATTTAATGTGCTAAATGATAAAAATACCCGCCTGGCACGACTGCACCTGACGGGTATCTGGCATTTGATTACTCTTGTCCTTCTGACTTGATGCCGTATTTCTTGTTGAAACGGTCGACACGGCCGTCCGCTGCAGCAAACTTCTGGCGTCCAGTGTAGAATGGGTGACATTCTGAGCATACTTCTACTCGAATATCCTCTTTTACAGAACCTGTTTCGAATGTATTGCCACATGAGCAAGTTACGTTTGCAAGTTTGTAATTAGGATGAATTCCTGCTTTCATCGGTCTCTCTCCTCTCGCCCTGAACCATCTGGAACAGAGTATAAATTTCGGGTGCTTTATTGACCAATTGTCAATAAAACGGATCGATGCCTTACACGGCCCGTTTATGTCAGCCGCATATGCAGTGTACAGAAAACTGTACTTGAATAGTATAGCAAAATTGCACGTCATACGCAACTGTTTGATTTGGATTTTTATTGGTTGCTTCTATATTAAAGTAACCCTTTACCTTTACGGTGAGCTTTCATTTCTTCATTCAGTTTATCGAAGAATTCGTCGTTATTTTCAGATTGGCGGAGTTTTCGCAGGAAGCGTTCTGCGAAGTCTGGGGCATCTGAGAACGTTTTTCGAATAGCCCATAGTTTTTCTAGTTTTTCAGACGGAACGAGAAGATCTTCTTTCCTTGTACCCGAACGACGAATATCAAGTGCCGGGAAGATTCGACGCTCAGCAAGACTACGATCTAAATGTAGTTCCATATTGCCGGTTCCTTTAAATTCTTCATAGATGACTTCATCCATACGAGAGCCCGTTTCGATTAAAGCCGTCGCTAAAATCGTTAAACTTCCGCCTTCTTCTACATTACGCGCTGCACCGAAAAATCTTTTTGGTCGGTGGAATGCCGCTGGATCAATCCCACCTGACAAAGTACGTCCACTTGGAGGAATCACCAAGTTAAATGCGCGTGCCAAGCGAGTAATGGAGTCCATCAAGATGATGACATCACGTTTATGTTCGACTAAACGCATCGCGCGCTCAAGTACAAGTTCCGCTACTTTGACATGATTTTGCGGCACTTCGTCAAAAGTAGAACTGACTACATCCGCGTTAACGGAACGTTCAATATCCGTTACTTCCTCAGGACGCTCGTCAATTAGAAGAACAATTAATTCTGCTTCTGGATGATTGACCGTAATTGAATTGGCAATTTCCTTCAACAACATCGTCTTCCCTGCTTTTGGAGGAGCGACGATTAAGCCTCGCTGACCGAATCCAACTGGGGAAACTAGATCCATGATACGTGTAGAAATATTATTCTTCGTTGTCTCCAACTTAATTTGACGATCCGGATATAGTGGTGTCAACGCTGGGAAATGTACGCGTTCACGTGCTACTTCGGGGTTTTGTCCATTGACTGCCTCTACTTGCAACAAGCCGTAATAACGTTCGTTTTCTTTTGGCGGACGAACTTTACCCGTTACTTTATCACCGTTACGCAAATCGAAACGACGGATTTGAGAAGCAGATATGTAAATATCTTCTGAACTTGACGAATAGTTTATCGGACGTAAGAAGCCGTACCCTTCAGATTGGATGATTTCTAGAACACCTTCCATGAAAAAGTAACCTTCTTGTTCAGCACGGGATTTCAAAATGGCAAAGATCAATTCTTTCTTTGTCAATTTGCTGTAATTCGTAATTTTAAACTGCTTCGCTAGAGCGTAGAGGTCTTTCAACGTCATATTCTCAAGGTCCGCCAGTGTAATCATAGTCATCTGTGTGCACCACTCTTCATTTATAATATGGAAATTTCGACGCAAAATAAATAGAAAGGAAGATACATAACGTACTTCCTTTCCTTTTATCACTATAATGTGCATTATGGATCGTTCATAGTTTTGGAAATAGAGACCCGGCTGCGACACCGGGATGTGAGGGAGTTAGTCTTGCATAACGAGAAGAGGTTTTTTCTTCATGCTGTGGCGACCTTCTACGAAACGGATTGTTCCTGATTTAGAGCGCATAACTAGTGAGTGAGTACTGCAGTATGTGCCTTTAAACTGCACTCCGCCCATCAATTCACCATCTGTTATACCAGTTGCCGCGAAAATACAGTCATCACCCTTAACTAAGTCGTCCATCATCAATACTTTATCTACGTCGAGGCCCATCTTAATGCAGCGTTCGCGTTCTTCATCATTGGAGGGTACAAGACGCCCTTGGAATTCTCCACCTAAACACTTTAGGCCAACTGCAGCGATAACGCCTTCAGGTGCTCCGCCTCTTCCGAATAAAATATCGACACCCGTATCGTCGAAAGCTGTATTGATCGCTGCCGCAACGTCTCCGTCATTGATCAACTTAATACGTGCGCCCGCTGAACGGATTTCATCAATGATATCCTTATGGCGCTCACGATTTAAGACAGATGCGACTATATCCGTAATGTCTTTATTTTTCGCTTTCGCTACCGCGTGCAAGTTTTCAGTAACTGTCGCGTCAATATCAATTTTACCTACTGCTTCAGGACCTACTGCAATTTTGTCCATATACATATCTGGCGCATTCAATAGGTTGCCTTTATCTGCAACTGCTAGAACAGCAAGCGCGTTCCATCCACCAGCTGCAACGATGTTCGTTCCTTCTACTGGATCGACCGCGATGTCTACTGCTGGACCGTGACCTGTTCCTAGTTCTTCACCGATATAAAGCATTGGCGCTTCGTCCATTTCGCCTTCCCCAATAACAACAATACCTTCCATTGGGATTGTATCGAATACTTGACGCATCGCTTCTGTAGCAGCATCATCCGCTTCGTTCTTCATTCCTCGTCCCATCCAGCGAGCTGCCGCAACAGCCGCTGCCTCTGTTACACGTACTAATTCCATTGATAAACTACGTTCCATAATGTGTTGTTCCTCCTGTTTGTGGTAAGACGCTTGTGACGTTTCACCTTTCATTTACCTACGTTCGCATCCATGGCTAGTATGCACCCCGAATGTGTCGTTAGGATCTATTATACACGAATTGGCAATTATCGTCACTCAGAAATAGAAGCTGTTTTGATACCTTCCACTTTGCTAATGTCAGCGCCAAGCTTCTGTAGCTTTTGTATAATCTTACCGTATCCGCGTTCAATATGTTCAATTTCTCGAATTTCCGTTTCTCCACTTGCGATCAATCCGGCAATCAACAATGCAGCACCTGCACGTAAATCTGTCGCTTCTACAGTCGCAGCATGCAAAGGTGTCGGTCCTGTAATGATGGCGGATCGTCCTTCTACTCGCCCGTCTGCGTTCATACGACGTAGTTCATCTATTTGTTTGAAACGCGCCGGATAAATCGTATCTGTCAAAATTGAAGACCCTTCTGCTTGCGTGGAAAGTACACCGAACGGTTGCTGAAGGTCTGTTGGAAATCCTGGATAGACTAATGTTTTAACATCAACAGCTGCTAACTTTTCAGTTTTTGGAATGTAAATCTGCTCCACACCGACTTCTACTTTGACACCCATCTCACGGAGTTTCGCTGTAACGGCCTCCACATGAAGCGGGATCACATTATCAACTGTAATGCCGTCGCCAATAGCCGCTGCCATAATCATGTAGGTGCCCGTCTCGATACGATCCGGGATAATAGTATGTTTTGTACCATGCAGTTTTTCCACGCCTTCGATACGAATAACATTTGTACCTGCACCTTTGATGTTCGCACCCATATTGGATAAAAGTGTCGCAACATCAATGATTTCAGGCTCTTTTGCGGCATTTTCGATAATTGTCTTACCTTTGGCTTTAACTGCCGCCAGCATAATGTTAATTGTCGCGCCGACGCTAACGACATCTAAATAAATCTTCGCGCCGCGTAATTCATCTGCACGCAAATATATGGCACCATGTTCGTTTTCTACTGTCGCGCCTAGCGCTTCAAATCCCTTGATATGTTGATCGATTGGTCTAGGTCCCAGATGACAGCCGCCTGGTAAACCGATGACAGCACGCCCGAACTTACCTAGCATCGCCCCCATCATATAATACGACGCACGGAGCTTCTTGACATTGCCATTTGGCAGCGGCATTGAAATGATTTCGGATGGATCAATCGTCATCTTACAGTCTTCCATTTCCACTTTTCCACCAATTTCTTCAACTAGTGCTTGTAAAGTAAAAACATCTGAAATCTCCGGTAGGCCTGCAATCGTTACGGGGGAGTCGGCTAGAATTGCAGCAGGAATGAGAGCAACTGCGCTGTTTTTAGCTCCACTCACTCTAATCGTTCCTTGTAGCCGTTTGCCGCCTTTAATTTTGTAAACGTCCATTTCGATCTCCTTTTGTTCCATCACTTATTCGTTCTAGTTTCCCAGTCTTTCAGAAATTGATCGATTCCTTTAGCTGTTAACGGATGTGCGAATAAGCTTTGCAACACATTAAATGGTGTCGTCGCGATATGAGCTCCTGCTAATGCGGCAGCGGTAATGTGCTGAGGGTGTCTAATAGAAGCCGCAATAATTTGCGTATCCAAATCGTGGATTGTAAAAATATCTGAAATCGTTTCAATTAACTCGACACCGTTTTGTCCAATATCATCTAAGCGTCCGATGAATGGTGAAACATATGTTGCACCAGCACGTGCTGCTAAAAGCGCTTGGTTCGCACTGAAGATGAGCGTGACATTCGTTTGAATTCCTTCTGCCGCAAATACAGAACAAGCTTTTAGACCTTCAGGTGTCATTGGCAATTTCACGGTAATATTTTTCGCGAGGCTTGCCAGTTTACGTCCTTCTTCAATCATACCTTCTGCATCGAGTGCGATGACTTCCGCGCTTACAGAACCTGGTACAAGTGCCGTGATTTCTTTCAAACGATCGTGGAACGAGATGTTTTCCTTTGCAACAAGTGAAGGATTCGTTGTAACGCCAGAAATAATCCCCCAGCTATGTGCTTCTTTTATTTCATCAAAGTTTGCAGTATCAATAAAAAATTTCAATTGTATGACCCTCCAGAAGTATTGTTTTTTCATTACCCATGTAAAAGAAGGAGACGTATTGCACTTCTCCTTCGTTCAATCAAAATTCTTTGGTTATGCTTGCTGCGAGCTACCGAATTCGCGCATTTTGCCGATCACTGTTGCTTTGATAGCTTCGCGCATTGGCGCAAGATATTTGCGTGGATCGTACACTTCAGAATCTGCCGTTAGTATATCGCGAACAGCCCGTGTACCTTGAATTTGGTTTTCTGTATTAACGTTGATCTTAGAAGTGCCTAAAGAAATCGCACGTTGGATATCTTTCAATGGGATTCCAGTACCACCATGCAATACGAGTGGAATATCACCTTGCTTAGAGATTTCCTCCATTTCCTCGAATCCTAAGTTCGGTTCACCTTTATAAGGACCGTGTACTGAACCAAGTGCAGGAGCTAGGCAATCAATACCTGTCTTTTCTACTAGTTCTTTACACTCTGCAGGATCTGCGTAGATTACGCCTTCAGCAATGATGTCGTCTTCTTGTCCACCAACAACCCCAAGCTCTGCTTCTACGGATACATTATGCTGCTTTGCGTATTCTACTACCTTTTTCGTGATTTCAATGTTTTCTTCAAGTGGCTTGGAAGATGCATCGATCATCACGGACGTGAAACCCGCTTCAATTGCTTCTTTACATTTCTCAAAGCTAGAGCCATGGTCTAAATGAATCGCTACAGGCACAGTTGTACCAAAATCCTCCATCAATCCTTTGACCATCATAACAACTGTTTTAAAGCCGCCCATATAACGTGCTGCACCTTCTGAAACCCCTAAAATAACAGGTGATTTCTCTTCTTCAGCAGCCTGTAATATAGCTTGTGTATATTCTAAATTATTAAGGTTAAATTGACCGATTGCATATCCTTGTTGTTTCCCTTTAATCATCATTTCCTTCATCGAGACGAGCGGCATTCAAAATTCCTCCTTGGTTTTCCTACGAGTTTTGTGCATTTTCATTACACTTTCTACTCTATAGCATACCAAATCCAGAACATTATTACTACTGTCAGATGCCTTGTAATTCCAACCTTTTTAAGACAGTGTCCCGCACTTCAAATATATCGAACGGTTTAGTGAAATGATGATCGATCCCCAGTCTTCCCGCTTCTTCTGTTAATTCTATCTCACTATAAGCAGTCATCATCATAACTACCGCATCCGGCTTTGATTTTCTAATTTCACGAAGTACTTCAACACCGTTCATGCCCGGCATTTTCATATCTAATAAAATACAATCAGGTTTTACTTCTTCTAGTATTTCCAAAGCTTCCTTACCACTTGCAGCGAGCAATGTTTCAACATTAGCTTGTTTGAAGATCTCTTCTAGTAATAATCGAATCCCCGCTTGATCATCAACAATCAATAGTTTTTTCATCCCCATTCCCCCCGGTTACTCTGCTTCTCTTTTTCTTTAGCAGTAATTTTATTTAGAACACTAACCTAATTTGTATTCTAGATTAGTACGCATGCAATGCAAGCGCTTGCATAACGATTTACATTGCTAGATATGAACGTATCGATTCATTTCTATCGCATTTTTTAGATACCTAACCCTATACATGTATATTATTCGCGATTATTTCAATTTCACCTCTTTTTTTTTACAATCTATTTTGCACTTCTTTGTTTTCTCCCCTATACTGAACGTTCGGAGGGATATATATGAAAATATTGACGACACAAATTAGAGGTCTTTTAGAGCGTCTTGCTGACGGACAGGAAGAGAATATAGATGAAACGGCACGATTATTGGCACAGGCATTGGTCGGTGAAGGTCGAATCCTTATTGCAACATTTGACGAAATGGAAGCCGTAACAGCTACCGCTTTATATGGTGCGGAGCCTTTACAAGGAGCTGTACGTTATACCGACGAAATGGTACCGACGAAAGCAGATCGTGTTTGGCTACTCGCAAGAAATGCAAATCATCCAGACGCCTTAGCACTTGCTCGAAAACTGGCAGATCAGTTCATTCCATTCGCAGCACTGACTTCGGGTCCGGCAGATGATTCAAATGAACTTGCAGATTTAGCTTTCACTTATATTTCTACCGGCTTGAAAAAAGGTTTGCTTCCGGGTCCAACAGGCGAACGTATCGTACAACCTCACGCACTGGCCGCTCTCTTCATTTACGAAGCTGTGAAGTTATCACTTGATGAAATGCTCGAGGATGATGAAGAGTTTTAACAGAAATCATAATAAGTAAAGGTGAATACTTGATGTGCGGTTCGGGATTTCATTGTTGTTTTTAAATGACTCGGTATCTGTTCTTTACTTTATTAAGTTCAAATTAAGATACTAGGTAATAAGTTGGATATTCTACTCGCTAATGTTAGAAGCGAAACGGTATAATCTACTTTGCCTACATACAAAAATGCCGCCAGAAGGATAACCCTTCTGGCGGCATTTTTTATATCTGATTAGCGATTTTCCAATGAAGCGCGGATAAATTCGCGGAATAGCGGTTGTGGACGTGTCGGGCGTGATTCGAACTCCGGGTGGAATTGGCAACCAATGAAGAATGGATGATCTTTCAATTCCATAATTTCGATCAAGCGACCATCTGGGCTAATACCCGAAACGATGAGTCCTGCTTCTTCCAACTGTCCGCGATACGCAACATTAATCTCATAACGGTGGCGGTGACGTTCATACACTAACTCTTCACCGTATGCATTATAAGCTTTTGTGTTTTCTGTAACTTTACATGGATACGCACCTAGACGTAATGTGCTGTCTGTTTCGCTCGCAGTTAAGCAATCTGGGTGGAATACTGTGATTTTGTTTTTCGTTTCTGTATCGAACTCTAATGAATGCGCATCTTCTAAACCAAGTACATTGCGCGCGATTTCAGTAGCTGCCAATTGTAGTCCGAGACTGATACCGAAGAATGGTACGTTATGTTCACGCGCATACGTGATTGCTTCGATTTTCCCGTCTATTCCACGATCGCCGAAACCACCTGGTACGAGAATTCCATCGACATCGCCAAGATATTCTTCCGCGTTTTCTTTCGTAACCACTTCCGAATCAATCCATTTGATTTCAATGTCTGCACCGAATGCGTACCCTGCATGACGCATAGCTTCTACTGCAGAAATGTAAGCATCTTGAAGTTCTACATACTTACCAACCAAACCAATCTTCACTTTTTCATTCAGTGATTTGACGAGTGTGACGAGTTCTTCAACTTCTGTCAATACGGGCTGTGGTGTTTCAAGGCCTAAGTAGTCAACTACTAACTGATCCATATTCTGTTCGTTTAGACGTAGTGGCACTTCATACAATGTTTCTGCGTCTAATGCTTCGATTACTTCTTCTGGCTTAATATCACAGAATAACGCAATCTTGTCTTTCATTTCTTGTGGTACTGGATATTCACTACGTACAACGATCATGTTCGGTTGAATTCCTAGACTTCTCAATTCTTTCACGCTGTGCTGTGTTGGCTTCGTCTTCATTTCACCTGCAGCATGTAGGTATGGAATAAGTGTGGTATGAATGTACATGACATCATCTTTTGCCAAATCTGTCTTCAATTGACGAATGGCTTCTAGGTAAGGCAATGATTCGATATCACCTACACTACCGCCAATTTCAGTAATAACAACATCTGCATTTAGTGTTTGACCTGCACGTTTGATTAGTTCTTTGATTTCATTTGTAATATGTGGAATTACTTGTACAGTAGCTCCTTTATATTCCCCGCTACGCTCTTTACGTAACACTAGGTCATACACTTTACCCATTGTAACGTTTGAGTATCGGTTACATTTAATGTCGATGAAACGCTCGTAGTGTCCGATATCAAGATCCGTTTCCGCGCCATCTTCTGTAACGAATACTTCACCGTGTTGGTATGGGCTCATCATGCGTGGGTCGATATTGATGTATGGATCGAATTTTTGGTTCGTGACTTTCAATCCGCGCATTTTCAACAATCTGCCTAGAGATGCTGCGTTGATTCCTTTACCTAAAGACGAAACGACGCCGCCTGTTATAAAAATATATTTTGTCATGTGTACTTCCTCCATTTATTCTATTTATATACTCGAAGGCTGAAGTGAAAAATATAAAAAGCGCCCCAGTTGTAGCTTAACTACAATAAGGAGCGCGTATACATGAATTCATGTGTCCTTTTCAGGAGCCCATACAAATCTTATATTTTCAGGCTCCAAATGTCAAGTCTGTTTATACACCTTCTTCGAACTCGTCTTCCTCTTCCTCTTCCTCTTCATCTTCTTCATCGATGTCGAGTTCTTCTTCAGGAATCACTTCTAAGTCATCGTCCGGATCGATCAATTCTTCTTCAATCTCGATTACTTCTTCGTCTTCCTCTTCTTCATCATCGTCTTCTTCGCCGAGTTCTACATATTCTTCATCGAAGATATCTTCATCTTCGTCATCGTCTTCGATTTCTTCATCTTCATCATCGTAGTCTTTTTTCTTCTTTTTCTTCTTACGTACTTTTACAACTGGTGCTGTTTCTTCTTCGATTTGGTCTACTGGATACCATTCGCGTAATCCCCAGCGATTGTCTTGAATCGCAAGGAATCTTCCATCCACGTTTAAATCTGTATAGAATTGAAGGATTCTTTCTTTCATTTCTTTTTCAGAAAGACCTGTCATTTTCCGTATTTCGTCCATCAGTTGTTGTAATGTTAGGGATTCACGTCGTTCGGTTAAGATATGGTGTGTAATATTGATGAACGACTCTTCCAATAGTTCTTCTCTTGTCATTTCGTGGATATTCAATGTATGGCACGTCCTTTCTTCAATCACATAAGCATAGTTTACATTATATACAGTTTGTCTTCCAATATGCTACATTCTTTTGCTTCTCTTTACGTTTATATACTCTTTTACCGTCAAACATCCTAAGTATATGGCCGTTAAGGTGAAGGGGATTGCTCCTAAGCCGCTATTATAAAGGAAAAATGTGAGAATCAATAGTAGTGTAATTATGATTGCATGGTGATACCACCTCACATTTAGCACACCCTTTCTCTTCGTTGATTCTATTATACTGTTGGAATTGAAAATTTATCCACTATTGTGTGGAAGGTTTTTATATTTGGGTAATTTCTATGAGCGCGGGACCTCTTTCTATGAGCGCTCGGACGTTAGCTATGAGCGCGGGGGCACTTTCTATGAGCGCTCGGACGTTAGCTATGAGCGCGGGGGCACTTTCTATGAGCGCTCGGACGTTAGCTATGAGCGCGGGGGCACTTTCTATGAGCGCGGTCACGTTGGCTATGAGCGCGAGACCTCTTTCTATGAGCGCGACAGTGAAATTGCAGTAAAAAAAGCTGCGTGGGTTACGCAGCTTTTGGCTTGTTACATATTCCGTCGGTACTGGCCGCCTACTTCATACAATGCATTGGTGATTTGGCCTAGACTGGCGACTTGGACTGTTTTCATCAATTCGGCGAAGACGTTGCCCCCTGAAATGGCCGTTTGTTGAAGGTCATGTAATGCCTGCCCTGCCTCGTCTGCATGTGCGGATTGGAATGCGCGCAAGTTGCGGATTTGCGCTTGCTTTTCCTCTTGCGTTGCACGTGCAAGTTCCATATTATCAATATCCTCTTCAGATGGCGGGTTCGGGTTCAAGTACGTATTGACACCAATGATTGGTAGTTCGCCCGAGTGTTTTTTCATCTCGTAGTGCATGGACTCTTCTTGGATTTTACCTCGCTGGTACTGTGTTTCCATAGAGCCGAGCACGCCGCCACGATCATTTAGACGATCGAATTCTTGAAGCACAGCGTCTTCCACTAGGGTCGTTAGTTCGTCAATGATGTATGCACCTTGTAGTGGATTTTCGTTTTTTGATAAGCCGTGTTCTTTTGTGATAATCATCTGGATTGCCATGGCGCGGCGCACAGATTCTTCCGTTGGTGTTGTAATCGCTTCGTCGTAAGCATTTGTGTGAAGCGAGTTACAGTTATCTTGTAGTGCCATTAACGCTTGCAATGTCGTACGGATATCATTGAAGTCGATTTCTTGTGCGTGCAAGCTACGACCTGATGTTTGAATATGGTATTTCAGCTTCTGGCTTCGTTCATTGGCACCGTATTTATCGCGCATCGTAATTGCCCAGATGCGGCGTGCAACGCGTCCGATAACGGTATACTCTGGATCGAGTCCGTTCGAGAAGAAAAACGACAAGTTCGGTGCGAAGTCATCAATATGCATCCCGCGGCTTAAGTAATATTCGACATAGGTGAAACCATTTGCCAATGTGAAGGCTAATTGCGAAATAGGGTTTGCTCCAGCTTCTGCAATATGATAGCCAGAAATAGATACAGAATAGTAATTACGCACGTTTTTATCAATGAAATATTGTTGGATGTCGCCCATTAGACGTAAAGCGAATTCGGTAGAGAAGATACATGTGTTTTGCCCTTGATCCTCTTTTAGAATATCGGCTTGCACGGTACCGCGAACGGTCTGGAACGTCATTGCACGTACATCTGTGAATTCTTCAACTGTTAATGTGCGGCCAAGTTCTTGTTCTTTTTTACGTACTTGTTGATCAACAGCCGCATTCATGAACATCGCTAAAATAATTGGCGCAGGTCCGTTAATCGTCATTGAAACAGATGTTGATGGTGCACACAGATCAAATCCAGCATAGAGTTTCTTCATATCTTCAAGCGTACAAATGCTAACTCCTGATTCACCAACTTTACCGTAAATATCTGGTCTTTCATCAGGATCTTCACCGTATAACGTAACCGAGTCAAATGCTGTCGATAAACGTTTGGCATCGTCGTCCTTTGAGACATAGTGGAATCTGCGGTTTGTTCGCTCTGGTGTCCCTTCTCCAGCGAATTGACGTTTCGGATCTTCCCCTTCACGTTTGAACGGGAACACGCCTCCTGTATAAGGGAATGAACCGGGGACGTTTTCCCTGTAGACAAAGCGTAAGATTTCTCCATAATCCTTATATTTAGGCAAAATGACTTTCGGAATTTTTAAGTCCGATAAACTAGTCGTATGAAGTGCTGTCCGAATTTCTTTATCACGAATCTTCACAACATACTCGTCTTGCTCATAAGATTTCCGCAACGCTTCCCAGTTCGCTAACGCACGTTTAGATTCGCTAGTTAGTTGCTCTTCTATGCCTTCTTTTAAACTAGTTAGTGAATTGATTAACGCTTCATTGGAATCTGCTTCTTTTACCGCTTCTATTGCCCCTTCAAGCTGAAATAAGCGACGTGCTAACTCTTCTTGTTGTTTAGATTTCGCGTGATAATTACGTACCGTTGATGCAATTTCTCGTAAATAATGGCTGCGGTCAGGCGGAATGATGACCGTTTGTTTTTGCTCTGTAATGGATTCCGAATAACTCGTTGCCCAATCTAAGTCGCACGTTTTATTCAGTTGATCAACGAGTGCCGCGAACAAGATATTCGTTCCTTTGTCATTAAACTGGCTTGCAATTGTACCGAATACTGGCATTGTGTCTAATTCTTTATCAAACAATGTATGGCTTCGCTGATATTGTTTACGTACTTGACTTAATGCATCCTCCGAACCTTTTCGTTCGAACTTATTAATAACAATTAAGTCCGCAAAGTCAATCATATCAATTTTTTCAAGCTGTGTTGGCGCTCCAAATTCACTCGTCATAACATACATGGAAACGTCTGAAATATCCGTTATTTGTGCATCTCCTTGCCCAATTCCACTCGTTTCGACGATGATTAAATCATAGCCTGCAGCTTTCGTGACATCTAGCACATCATGAATAGCAGTCGTCAATTCCGAACGCGAACCTCTCGTCGCCAAACTGCGCATATAGACGCGGTCATTAAAAATAGCATTCATACGAATTCTATCACCAAGCAATGCGCCGCCCGTCTTTTGCTTCGTTGGATCGACGGAGAGAATAGCTATACGCTTGTCTGGGAATTCCCGTAAAAAACGTCTGATTAATTCATCCGTAAGGGAACTTTTCCCCGCTCCGCCTGTACCTGTAATTCCAAGTACCGGTGTATTCTTCGAAAGGTTACGTGCGTTTTCTACTAACTTTTTAGCTGCCTCATCATTCTTCAAGTGCTTATCTTCAACATAGGTAATGAGATTCGCTAAGACACCAGGTGTTTCGGTAGTCAGTTTTTCTAGATTCGCTTCTTCATTTTCGGGTGTCGTGGAGAAATCCGATAGTTCCATAATTCGGTTGATCATACCTTGCAGACCCATTTTCCGCCCATCTTCTGGCGAAAAGATCCATTGAATGCCGTATTCATGCAATTCTTTGATTTCCTTCGGGATGATGACTCCTCCGCCACCACCGAAGATTCTAATATGAGAAGCGCCTCTTTCTTTTAACAAATCATACATATATTTAAAATACTCCACATGCCCACCTTGGTAGGATGAAATAGCAATGCCCTGTACATCTTCCTGAATAGCAGCATTTACAACTTCCTCAACAGATCGGTTATGGCCGAGATGAATGACTTCTGCTCCGGTTGACTGTAAAATTCTCCGCATAATATTGATTGATGCATCATGCCCATCAAATAGACTGGATGCCGTAACAAAACGAATATGATGTTTCGGTTTATAAATTTCTTCAGTAGCCATTAGCTTTCCGCCTTCCCCTACATACAGACTACCGCCACGGAAATCTCGCGTGGCGGAGTCTATTGTTTATTTTGCTAGTCCATTAATGATTTGGTCTGTTTGCACTTGGATGTAACGCTCCAATGTATATTCTCTGCGCAGTGCCCATCTGCGGAATGACCACATTTGGCCTTGTACGAGAATATGATGCGCTGTTAAAGAGACCTCTTCCGGTCTAACACGTAAGTTGCCTGCTTCCATGCAACGTTGAATGATTGTTTCGAATTGTTGCACCATCTCAAGTTCTTTAGTTAACACATAGCTCAATGCTTCGCTTGGCAATGATTTCGACTCTTGATACATGACAAGGAATTCATCGGACATATCATCAATGACTTCAAAATAGTTGGCAATTGCCATGCGCAAGCCTTCTACCGTATTGTCATTTGTATCTAATTTAGCTAGTCGCACATTCACTTCATCATAAATATTGTCGCATACGAGATACAGCACATCTTCTTTCGTACGGATATACTCGTACAGCGTGCCAATACTGAAGCCCGCTTCCTTAGCAATTTCACGTGTAGTCGTGCGGTGGAAGCCTTTGTCGATGAATAATTTCACGGCACCACGACTAATTTGCTCGCGTCTTTTCCGAATCAATTCTTCATCTTTGACCGTGGACTTCACTTCATGCTTTGGCATGTCGTACACCTCCTGTTATTTCGTCAGCATACGAGAAATGACGAGACGCTGAATTTCTTGTGTTCCTTCGTAAATTTGCGTAATTTTCGCGTCACGCATATATCGTTCTACTGGATAATCTTTTGTATAGCCATAGCCCCCAAATATTTGAACAGCTTCTGTCGTTACTTTCATCGCTGTATCGCCAGCCATCAATTTCGCCATTGCTGACGCTTTGCCGTATGGTAGGTCATTAGATTCTAGCCACGCTGCCTGATACGTTAGTAAACGTGACGCTTCAATGGACGTAGCCATATCTGCCAACTTAAAGCTAACGCCTTGATTAGCAACGATTGGTTTGCCAAATTGTACACGTTCTTTCGAATACTCCACGGATGCGTCGAGCGCACCTTGTGCAATACCGACCGCTTGAGCAGCAATCCCGTTTCGCCCGCCATCCAGTGTCTTCATAGCGATGATGAAACCATCACCCTCTTCACCGAGAAGATTTTCTTTCGGCACGCGGCAATTATCAAGCACGACTTCTGTTGTAGGTGAAGAGCGAATCCCCAATTTCTTCTCTTTTTTACCTACAGAGAACCCTTCAAACGTGCTTTCAACGATAAATGCACTCGTCCCTTTATGTTTGGATTCAGGATCCGTAACAGCGAAGACAATATATGTGTCAGCAATTCCACCGTTCGTGATGAAAATTTTCGAGCCGTTTAGCACGTAGTCGTCACCATCAAGTTTTGCTGTAGTTTTCATGCCACCCGCATCTGAGCCAGAACCTCCTTCGGTTAGGCAGTATGCCCCCATTTTTGAGCCTTCAGCAAGCGGGCGTAAGTATTTTTGTTTTTGCTCTTCGTTGCCATATTTAAATAACGGCCAGCCAGCAAGTGACGTATGTGCAGACAGGACGACGCCGGTAGATGCACAAACTCTCGATAGCTCTTCTACTGCGATGACGTAAGCAAGATAGTCGCTGCCAATCCCCCCGTATTCTTCTGGCCAAGGAATACCCGTAAGTCCAAGTTCAGCCATTTTTCGGAAAATATCCATATCGAATGTTTCATCTTCGTCTCGTTGCGCTGCGGTTGGTGCTACTTCTTTCTGCGCAAAGTCCCTTACCATTTTACGGATCATTTCATGTTCTTCTGATAGTTTAAAGTCCATTATTTTCCCACCCCTTATATTTGTTTAATTAAGTTTTATCCCAATTGCTTTGATTAAGCATCAGTTAGTCACGTGTTTCGCTATGACGACTCGTTGAATTTCGCTGGTGCCTTCATAAATTTGGCAGACCTTGGCATCACGGAAGTAACGTTCTACCGGATAGTCTTTCGTGTAACCATAGCCGCCGAACACTTGGACAGCTTCAATAGAGTTATCTACTGCTGCTTGTGCGGCAAAAAGTTTAGCCATGGAAGCTTCTTTAGCACATGGTTTGTTTTCCGAGCGAAGCCACGAAGCTCTATACACTAGTAGTCTCGCAGCTTCTGTTGCAGTAGCCATATCCGCCAGTTTAAAACCGACGCCTTGATTACTAGCAATTGGTTTACCGAATTGTTCACGCTCTTTTGCATAATTTACAGCAGCATCTAGTGAAGCCTCTGCAATGCCAAGCGCTTGGGCAGCGATACCGATTCTTCCGACATCTAAGTTAGCCATCGCAATTTTAAAGCCTTGGCCTTCTTCACCAAGTCTATTTCCAACCGGTATTTTCATATTATCAAAAGTTAACTCAACTGTACGCGAACCGTGCAAGCCCATTTTCTTTTCGTCTTTACCAATCACGAGTCCTGGCGTGTTTTTCTCGACAATGAAAGCGGTAATGCCGTATGTTCCTTTTTCCGGTGCAGTGTTGGCAAAAACAATATAGACATCCGCTTCTCCACCGTTCGTGATAAACATTTTGGATCCGTTAATGATATACTCATCATCCACACGTTTTGCTTTTGTCTTTAAGGAGCCAGCGTCTGATCCAGAGGAAGCTTCTGTTAGACAGAACGCACCTAAATACTCACCTGATGCCATTTTAGGTAAGTAGCGATTCTTTTGTTCTTCATTGCCGAAGTAGAGGATTGGATTCATTCCAACAGAAGTGTGGACAGATAATATGACACCTACGACGGCGCTTACTTTAGATAACTCATGGATGGCAATGATGTATGATACAAAGTCCATTTCAGAACCACCATATTGTTCAGGCGCTGTAATTCCCATCAATCCAAGCTCACCCATTTTTTCTACCAGTTCGCGAGGAAATTCTCCCTCTTCCATTCGCGGAATCCATGGCTCGATTTCCTTTTTCGCAAAATCACGAACCATTTGACGCATCATTTGTTGTTCTTCTGAAAATGTATAATCCATCTTCCTCACCTCTAACTTTCGGATTAATCCATTCACTCGTACGTGTAAAAACCTTTACCCGTCTTTTTACCATACCAACCCGCTTTGACGTATTTACGTAATAACGGACATGGACGATATTTAGAATCTCCAAATCCTTCGTAAAGTGTTTCCATGATGTAGAGGCATGTATCCAAACCAATGAAGTCTGCCAATTGCAGCGGTCCCATCGGGTGATTCATACCCATCTTCATGACGTCGTCAATTGCTTCTTTTGTCGCTACCCCTTCATACAATGTAAAGATTGCTTCATTGATCATCGGCATCAAGATGCGATTCGCGACAAAGCCTGGATAGTCATTTACTTCGACTGGTGTTTTACTTAATTTCTTCGTCATTTCTTCGACTGCTTCATACACTTCATCGTCTGTTGCGAGACCACGAATAATTTCCACGAGTTTCATGGCAGGTACAGGGTTCATAAAGTGCATACCAATCACTTTTCCAGGACGCTTGGTAGCTGCGCCAATTTCCGTGATAGGCAAAGAAGAAGTATTCGTTGCCAAAATCGTATGAGCGGGTGTGATTTCATCTAGCTCTGCGAAGATTTTTGTCTTTACCGACATATTTTCAACAGCCGCTTCAATAACGATATCTGCCGTTTTTGCATGTTGTAGATCAGTTGACTTCGTAAAACGACCGAGGACTTCTTGCATTTCATCCTCTGTCATTCTCCCTTTTTCCACATTGCGGTTCAAGTTTTTCTTAATTACTTGGAAACCGCGGTCGTATGCTTCTTCATTGATGTCATGGAGCGTTACTTGATAGCCTGCTTGTGCACAAACTTGGGCGATCCCTCCGCCCATTTGGCCTGCACCAATTACAAATACGTGCTCAATTGTCATGTAGAACACCTCCGATTAGTTCGTTTTTGGTACTTCAATCATAATTCCATCGCCTTGGCCGCCACCTGAACAGATTGCCGCAATACCAATTCCACCGCCACGGCGTTTTAGTTCATTCGCTAGTGTCAGTACAACACGTGCCCCACTTGCACCAATTGGATGACCTAGTGCAACAGCACCACCGTTAACGTTGACTTTTTCTTCATCCAGTCCAGCAATTTGTGAGCTAACAAGAGCTACTACTGCGAACGCTTCATTGATCTCAAATAAATCAATGTCTTCAATCGTTTTTCCTGTTTTTTTCAGTAATGCATTGATGACATGTCCTGGAGTCTCAGGGAATCGTTCAGGTTCGATAGCTATTTCAGCATGCCCTAAAATGACAGCAAGTGGTTCTTTACCTTGCTTCTTTGCTTCTTCTTCACTCATCAACACGACTGCACACGCTCCGTCATTCACACCAGGTGCGTTACCCGCTGTTACCGTTCCATCTTTACCGAACGCCGGACGCAGTTTAGCAAGCGCTTCTAGAGAGCTCCCTCTACGCGGACCTTCGTCTTCTGTTACGACGACTGGCTCTCCTTTACGTTGCGGAATGCTGACGCCCACGATTTCTTCAGCGAATACCCCGTTATCTATCGCTGCTAAAGCAAGTTCATGACTGCGTAATGACCATTGATCCTGCGTTTCACGACTCAATGAAAAGCCAGACGCTGTGCTGTTTCCGTATGTTCCCATATGGACACAGTCTGGTGAGAATGAACAAGAAAGTCCGTCGAAGATCATGCCGTCAACTAGCTTGCTATCGCCCATTCGTAGACCTGAACGTGCACCTGGCACATAGTAAGGTGCGTTAGACATAGACTCCATGCCGCCAGCTACAATTACTTTTTCGTCACCTAATCGAATCAATTGATCACCTAGTGTGATACTGCGCATGCCTGAAGCACATACTTTGTTAATTGTTTCTGTTTTGACACTGAAAGGAATTCCACCTTTTGTCGCTGCTTGTCTAGAAGGAATTTGACCCTGTCCTGCTTGTAGTACAGTTCCCATAATTACTTCTCCAACTTGATCCCCTTGAATGCCTGAACGCTTAAGTGCTTCTTTTATGGCGATACCACCTAAGTCACTAGCCGTTTGTGATTGTAATACGCCACCTAATTTACCAAATGGCGTTCTTGCACCTTGTACTATAACTGTCCTCATAAATATATACCTCCTATTCTTCATTGACTGAACGCTCGCTCAGCTTAGAGTTAATAAATCGGAGGGACAAAGTCCCTCCGATTTATTATTTTGTTAGCGTTTTAGATACTCTAATTGTACGTTATTACCTTGGTATTCGCAATAATTTTAATTATGTGTTTCGTCGTTCGTTTTCGGTGTTTCATCCGCTATTTCAGCAGTCGCAGCCATTTCTACTTCCGCTTCTCTTTCTTCTAGTTCTTCAATAGCTTTTGGTTCAAGTTGCTGTTCTCCGAAAATAGAGCGTTCAAGTAATTCAGCAATATCGTACGTGCCGACTTGATCCTCCACTTCCACAGCTTTCGTTCCGTCAGATAACATCGTTAAACAATACGGACAACCTGATGAAATGATACCAGGGCTAACTTCTAGCGCTTGCTCCGTACGTGCGACGTTGACACGTTGACCGGTATCTTCTTCCATCCACATCATACCGCCACCTGCTCCACAGCACATGCCGTCTTGTCGGTTACGTTCCATTTCTACCAACTGTACGCCTGGGATCGCTTTAAGGATTTCTCTCGGCTGATCGTAGACGTCATTATAGCGGCCTAAGTAACAAGAGTCATGGAATGTGATTACTTCGTCGATTGCATATTTCGGTTCTAGTTTACCGGACATGACAAGTTCATAGAGTAGCTCAGTATGGTGTTTGACTATTGCTTGCAATCCGAAATCAGGATACTCGTTTTTAAAAATATTGTATGCGTGCGGATCGATTGTCACGATCTTCGAGACGTTCGCTTTTTCAAACTCTGCGATATTAGCAGTCGCTAGTTCTTGGAATAAGAATTCATTTCCTAAACGACGTGGTGTATCTCCTGAGTTTTTCTCTTTATTACCTAGAATCGCAAAGCTTACTCCTGCTTCGTTCAATAGATGAGCGAAGGACAATGCAATTTTCTGAGAACGGTTGTCAAAAGCACCCATTGAACCGACCCATAGTAAGTATTCGAAGTCTTCCCCTGCTTTTTTCGCTTCTTTCACTGTTGGGATGTGTAATTCAGGACGCGTATCTCTCCAGTTCTCTTTCTCTTTTCGGTTAAGACCCCACGGATTTCCTTGACGCTCGATGTTCGTCATCGCGCGCTGTGCATCCGCATCCATTTTCCCTTCCGTCATTACTAAGTAGCGACGAAGGTCAATAATCTTATCAACGTGCTCATTCATTACGGGACATTGATCCTCACAGTTACGGCATGTCGTACAAGCCCAAATTTCTTCTTCTGTAATAACATCGCCAATCAATGAAGGATTGTATAATTCATCCATTGTCATGCCTTCTGCGGTTGCAGCAAGCGCCAATTGATTACCTTGTGTTTGATTGAACATCAATTGTGGTACCCACGGTTTCTGCTTCGTCATGACAGCGCCAGTATTCGTCAAGTGATCACGTAATTTCGTAATTAAGTCCATCGGTGACAGCATTTTTCCTGTTCCGGCTGCAGGACACATATTTGTACAACGTCCACATTCGACACATGCGTAGAAGTCGATCATTTGTGCTTGTGTGAAGTCCGTAATTTTCCCTACGCCAAGCGGCGGCATGTTTTCTTCATCTTCAATTTCTTCCAACGCTTCAAAATCAATAGGCTTCAAGCGGCCTGCATGATCGAGACGGTGGAAATAAACGTTTGCTGGACCAGCGATTAAGTGCGCGTGCTTGGATTGCGGTACATACACTAAGAACGTCAGCAATGTCAGTAAGTGTACCCACCAGCTAACGAAGAAAATTGTGATAGCAACGCCTTGCGGAACACCTGCAAATACAGCTGCGATTATAGATGCCATCGGTTCCGTCCAAGTCGTACCTTCATTATGCCAAATCATGCTCGCTCCATTTGCGACAAGTGTAGATATCATTAGTGCACCAATGAAAATAAGTACTAAACCTGATTTCCAACCGCGCTTTAAACGCACTAGTTTCTCAACATAGCGACGATAGAACGCCCAAACGACCGCAACTAAAATTAAAAATACGACAATCTCCTGGAAAAACGTAAATGCCGGATACAATGGGCCAAGAGGCAAATGTGTTCCAGGTTTTAGACCTTTCCAGATTAAATCGATTGCTCCAAATTGAACAAGTAAAAATCCATAGAAAAATAGGACGTGGATTGCCCCACTCTTTTTATCTTTCAATAATTTCTTTTGTCCAAATACATAGACCCAAATTTTCGTCAGTCGTTCTTTAACATTATGATCAAAGTCTTCTTTTCTTCCTAATCGAATAAATTCATAACGAGTTTTTAATAGGTATAAGAATAGTCCAACACCGTATACAACAACTGCTAGGAATAATATCCAGTTCGCGATAAGTAGCAAATTCATCCCTTTCTCCCCCTTTTAAACCTTTCGTAAGGCTCCCCTTTTTTAAGCGTTTACATATGTAATCTAAGTATAGTGTAATAATGAGTGGTTGTTCAGTCAACTGTTATTTACTGTTTATCTCATAATTATCAACTTTCTTTTTGTTCAAAAAAATGCACATTGCCTAATTGTTGATTTTCTCTTTTGGAATAAACAGCATATTACATGTTCAATTAAAAAATTTGGAGGCTGGGACATTACTAGAAAATAGTCCGTTCCCCTGCGCTTCAATAGGCACGCTTGAGCCTCCCCGTCGCTGCCGCTCCTGTATATTAAAAAAGATACGTTTTTAAATACGTAGTCAAAAAGAAAATGCATGGAGGCGAATTTATCCTTCATGCATTTTCAAGGTTTTGTCCCAGCCTTTTATCTTTCGTATACTTATGATTTTATTTCTAATAAACTACTATCGATTCGCGGAAAGCTCAGCTGGAATACAGAGCCCTTTCCTTCTTCACTCATAACGGAAATCGTTCCCCCGTATTCAGTTATCATTTTTTTAACAAATGGAAGGCCAAGACCTGTACCTCCCTCTTTTCCAGAAGTAAATGGCAAGAAAATCTTTTCTAGCATATCTTCACTCATGCCAATACCTGTATCTGAAATACAGATATTCACTATATTATCAGTTGATTCACAAACTTGAACACCTAACGTACCTTCAGGCTCCAATGCTTCCATCGCATTTTTCAGCAAATTCACAAGTACTTGCTTAATACGTTTGGGATTGGCTTTGATTAGAACCGGCTCAGTCACAAGCATTTGGTTTACTAAATTAATTTGATCTAACAACGCTTTTGGTCTTAGTAAAAGCAAAACTTCTTCTACTAACACAGAAAGTGAAAATATCGTTACTTCATCCACCACTGGTTTTGAAAGTGAAAGCATTTCGTCTAGAATACTGTTCATATGTTTAACTTCTTCCTGAATCACCTTTACATATTTTTGAGCATTTCCTATCACTTCATGCTCAAGTAGTTGAAGAAAGCCCTGTAGTGTTGTCATAGGATTTCGAACTTCGTGCGCAATGCTTGCCGCAATCTCTCCAGTCGTCGACAATTGATCGGAGCGGGCTAATAAATCCAGAAGTTGCTCTTGTTCGGTTATGTCTACTACTCTCAAGATGAACATTTCAGTTTCGGGATCAAGCTGCATTATTAAATTGTAATACGTAGTTTCCCCCAACAATCGATGTACAACTTTCGTTTGTGAAAATGCTTCATTCTTAGCGCGAAGAAAATAATCAGCAATACAGAAATTCCCATCTAACTGGAAACCTTCTAAAAATGTTTTCAAATGAATACTATTACTGTTAGACGGAAAATGGTATTTGTTCTGGAATGCATCGTTCACCGATACAAAAAAGCCCCATTCATTCATAATTGCCGACGGAGTGTTGCATGTAAAGAAAGCATTTTCAAATATTTGACTCCATGACTCTTGTTGTTCATATAAATTTACAGTAATAATCACCTTTTTACTGTCCGACTTGCATATCACACAACAAGGTGCATTACGCCCATCTGATATTATTAAATTTCCAATTAAAGATTCCCGGACGATCGTTTGAAGATGTTGATTACTTTCAAGAACGATTTGTATTTTTTTATATAGTAAGTCATCAAATATTTCGGAAATATGGGTTGGCTGCCCTTTTTCATTCACCATATTTTTTAAAGCGTTTGTCATTCCAAGTATTTCGCCATCCTTACTGATGATTAGTTTATTTAGAGAACTTTCAAGATATTTATTGATATCCAGCGCTTTCATCACCATACCATGACCCCCTTCACTAAACATCCAAGAAATTTCATTTATTATTTCCTTATATAGAAAAAAGTTTCATATTCGTTTCAATTATGTAATACTATTGATACCCCTACTAACGGAAGGCCAGAATAAATCAAATACAATACTACTTTCCATTATACTGGCGCTTGGTATTTGTACACACCATCTCTCTTATACTATTATTTTCACATAGACCTTATCAAATTTCACCGTAAATCAACTTGCGGTTTTCCGAAGTGTTCCTAGGGACATGGGATTTTTGAAGGCAGAATAAAGTAAAAGAAGCTGACAATGATATGCCAGCTTCTTTTACTTTATTCATGATTTAACTGTCTGTCGTGACAACAAACCAAACTCTTTCGCCTTTAATAATGCCTCTGTCCTTGAGCTAACCCCAAGTTTCGAAAAGATCTTGGTTAGATGGTATTCAATAGTCCTTTGACTTACTGACAAATCAATTGCAATTACCTTGTTTGTCAGACCTTTAGAAACCCCTGCTAATACTTCTTGTTCTTTGCTTGATAACGTCATGTTACCTAAATTAGTAGTTGAAGGTTCAGAATCCACTCTTCTCAGTTGTTTTAATAACTGAAAGGAAATCACCGCTTCTTCCCTTATTCCACATCTGATTGCGGTGATCAACTGTTCTTGTGTGGCGGTCTTACTGATAAACCCCTTAACCCCGGCTTCAATTAATAAATTATAATGCGAAACTAGATCAAAACCAGTATAAATAAGAATAGTGGCATCTGGATCAACGTGTAAAATCATTTTTGTAAGCTCTATACCATTTATTTTCGGCATGTATAAGTCTATTAGATAAATCTCATAACGATTTTCATTAATCGCATCTAAAACTTTATCAACATCAGTAATGACAGTAGCTTTCATATCTTCTTCTTGTTCTATAAGAGCCGCAGTTCCTTGTCCGACAGCAGGATGATCATCGACAATTAATACATTAATCATTCGCGGTCCCTCCTATTTTTATCTCGATGAATACTTGCGTTCCTTTTCCTGGAGCAGAGGTAATATCAATCATGCCATCTATACTCTTAATCCGCTCTTTCATCCCGAAAATACCCATTGTTTTAAAAGAGTCCTGTAACCGCGTCATATCGAATCCCTTCCCATTATCACTGTATACCAAGGTTACTAGTTGATTAGTCTGTTGCAGTGATAGTTCGACTTCAGTGGCTAGGGAATGTTTTGATGCATTGTTTAAAAGTTCTTGTACCACTCGATACAAGATTAATTCATATTCTTTATCCAGTTGAATAATTGATTGATCCAATTCCGTTTTTAAAATAAAATCACAGCGAAGTTTTGTCTGATCGATTAAATTTTGAATGGATTGAATAATTCCTAATTCATTTAAAAACGGTGGCCGAAGTTCATTACACGTTTCTCTAATTAAGTGAATACTGTCCAGTACCTTTTCTGTAAGCTCCGTCAATTCATTTTTAATCGCCGGATCTTCAACATCCCCTTTTATCTTTTCAACATCTCTTAAAAGTTGTAATTGTTCCTGAAGTACTGAATCATGTAAGTCAATTGATAAATTCGCTCTTTCCTTTTCGGATAAGGAAAATAATAATCTTGATAGCCAATAAGGATAATTTGGGTTTGTTAGTTGGGTTTCCGCTTTATAGTCCTCAATTTTTTCAAAAAGACCTTCGATTAATTGAAAGTTTTCAAGAAGAATGCTGGAAAAGTACGCTAATGATTCAAGCCAAATTCTTTCCTGGATATTCAAGTTGGCTTTTGATCTCTTCATACCGAAAAATATGATATGTATATGATCGCTGCCTTCCCCAATAACGATTCCGAATCCACCCCATACTTCAATCAAAGAACCAGTACCGAGATTATCCCACTTTACTTTTTCTAGCTCCCCAATAAAGGAGTTCCCACATTTATTTTCATCAGTTGCTAGTGTCCATTTTTCCCCGTCCTTCACTTTCACCATCTCTATATAGAATACATCCCTTACCTTTAGCACATTTTTAATTTCATTTTGAAGACTAGTAATCAAACTACTTACCTTTGTTTCATGCATCGCCTTTTGGACAAACATGTATAAGTTAGCCTCATAGTGTCCTTTTTTCGAGAATAAGCGATGGCTGAAATAATAATCTACGTATTCTTTTATGTACAAAAACAGAATGGTACATGTAAACAAAACGGAAAATAGAATAAGAGTTGCGCTCGAAAGAAAGTTAACCTTCAGAATAAAGGTTAACAATAGTGCCAGACTACTTGCGAATGGAAAAGAAAGAAAAGAATAATAACGTAACCTATTCAACAAAAACTCAATATCAAATAACTTTTCTGCCAGTTGTAAATAAACAAAAGCAATCGGGATGATGAGTAAGAAGATTGCTGTTATTTCAGCAGATACAAGTGCCTTACTAAAAAAAATAGTGGGAATTACATATAAACTAACAAATGGAAGTAATGATGAAAATATTGTGGTCCCAAGAATTTTCAAAACATTACTCGCTTCAGAACTTTTGTGTTTTATATAAAATCGAATAATAAGATACAGTAAATATACTAGTAATAACAAGAAGAATAGTAACTCAATAGCTATCGTGGTGAAATTTATTTCGGGAAAAATAGTACTGCTAATGACTAATGAAATAACAATAAAATAGATAATATACAATATATTTAATGATCTATTTCTTATAAACACTAAATCGAATCTTATTAAATAGCTTTTTAGAAAGTGGGCATATAATAGTAAGGTACCCTGTAATGTTATAATGTTTACAATTCTTCCTATAGTGTCTCCTCTAGCAGAAACAGATGCGCTTAAGTAGCTAACACCTATTGTTAATAAAAAATAGATGAGGATCACCGCTGATTTGTCAGATTTCATTCTACTATATAGAAAAATACTTAATAGTATTGTCGTAAGAGTAAATACAAGCGGCAGAAACAAGTAGAGTACATATTGTCCGTTTGTGTCAGCGTAAGCGATGGAATATGTACTTTCACCCAAGTCCTGATCTTTAATCGTTATGGACCTTGCCATTTCTACCCTGTTAAACTTAGCTACAGTAGTATGATGCTCTGGCTTTTTACCATCAACAAGTTCTACAATATCTCCTTCTTCTATCGATTGACTCGATGCCCATCCATTTTTAACTATTCTTTCTACTATCCACTGGTCAGTAGTTGACTTCACTTCCATGCCGACTAGTGGGAATTTTAAGATAATCGTAGTTAAATAAACGGTTATCATTATAGCGAATATTATTGACAGCAAGCAATATGTGGTAAATTTAAATGACTTTATCATGTTAACTCCTTAAAAACGCAAGGATTACTATTCCGGTTCAAACTTTCATCTCCAGTAATAAGCCGTTTGTGTAATTTGTCCTTCGAAGAATACTTCCATAATAGCCTTTAATTCTTCTGGGCTAACTCCAACTAAGCTTGCCGTTCCGTCTTTTACTTTGCCTAACACATCAGCATTATTGATTAAAAACTGAATAATATCTTGCATCTTTTGCTCCCCCTTCTACCTGGTCTGAGTAATATTTATGAATAAAACTAAGATCTTTATCCTTGTAATTCAACAAATATAGGATAGGAAGACTGAACTTTTTATTAAGTAGGTCATTCTTTTCATTCCACGTTTTTATATCTGCTAAATCATTCGTAATTTGTCCTATAAGACCGATGTAATTAGAATAGGTTTCTATTTCAACTGGATAGTCTTCAGTTGCCAATACTGAACCCACTATACAAGAGAGGGCAACCAACGAACCAGACTTCTCGATTGTCATCTGTATGTAATCCGCTTCATTCCGACAAAATAGAGATACCTTGTTCTTTATTCTTGAAACGAGTATTTCTAATAACACTTATACACAAAAAAAGTAATGCCGTTGTTGCATTTAACGCTACATTAGGTTCCATTGACCATGGTTTGTCTTTACAATCGTCATCTTCAAAATCATCTAAAATATCGAAGGATAGTATTAACATTTCTACTGCGGCTGCAACCGAGTAAATTTCTTCAGTTTTTGTTCCATTGAACATGTTGTAATGCAAAATAAGCAACTCTCCAAAAGGGAACCCCCTATTAGATTGATAATCAACATACCTCACTAACTGTTCTTTCAATTCATGTTGTTTAATTTGCTCTTTGATCATATAGTATAGTGATTTTCTTATCATTTCAGAATTAATGGAACCCAATTGCTTACCCCTTACATGTTACCTAAGTAAATTCCTATCTTGCATATTCTTCATTGTATCCTAATTCCCCCAAACTTTCACTGTCATATAAAATTCTAGTAACGGAGGTTTATCAATGGATTGTATGAAAGTGCTGATGCGATCATAGAACACGGGTGGACGCTCATAGAACATGTATAAAACGTTCACTGTAACGGATTCCAATAAAAAAAGGCTTAGGATAACTTCCCTAAGCCTTTTTTTGGCATTCATTTCTTATTATCTGTACGGAATACCTTTGCACTACGAACATATTCATTATCCGCAATACCTAGACGTGCATTGACAATACGAGCTGCAACGAATAAATAATCCGACAGTCGGTTTAAATAGCGCTGAACGACTGGTGAAACATCGTCTGCTGCATTCATCAACGTTACAGTCACTCGCTCTGCGCGGCGTGTAATCGTGCGTGCGATGTGCAATGTCGCAGCTGCAGGTGAACCGCCTGGTAAGATAAAGCGTTCAAGCGCAGGTGCTTCTTCCATCAACTTGTCGATTCGCTCTTCAAGTACTGTTATGGGAGCATCATCCAACTTATAGTGACGTTCTTTCATAACATTTGCCAAATCGCCACCGCCATCAAATAATTCATTCTGGATAGCTTCTAGATCTGTCAAAATATCCGCAAACTTATCTGCTTCTAATTCTGTCATCGCTTTTCCAATAAATGAATTTAGTTCATCAATCGTACCATAAGCTTCTACGCGCAAATCATCTTTCGCAACGCGTCCACCAATCAAGCTCGTCTGACCCTTATCGCCTGTCTTTGTATAAATTTTCATCTCACTTCACTCCTTTGATTTTTTGGGGAATTCCATACCAAACTCTCGTAATCTCTGTCGCTTGTTCAAATAAAAACTGATAGAGCCGTCCACATCGATCGCGCAGTTCGCGTTGCTCCGCTTCAAACGGTACGATTCCGCGACCGACTTCCGTCAAGACGAAGATTGTGTCGGGTGTCATTACATCGCGCACAGCTTGTAAACTTTGCGCTTCATCCATCTTTGTTTGCCTAAGCCAGTCAAGCAAGCCAACTATGACTAATCGCTCGTCAGATGCCGCTGCTGTTTCCATTGTACAAAATTGTACCGGCTGATCGCCAACTAAGCGCCTTACATACTCCGTTTTGCCGTTATAGGCACCTCCGATAATGACATGCATTGCGCCCGCTCCTTCCGTTGTTGTTCGTCTGCCCACTCGAATTGCCAAACCGACCCATTGTCTATTTTCCATTCCCAAAACGGGCGTGAATCCGTAGCAAATGTATCTAGTAGTAAACGAATAACTCCACCATGCGTTACGACGACTGCATCATTTGGTAAAGCTTCCAACACATCAAGTACTCGTAACTTCACTTGTTGCAACGTTTCACCATTACGCGGTGCTACTTGCCATGGATCATCCAGCCAGTTGCGGTAGTCGGGATCATCCTTTAACTCTTCATACGTTTGCTCTTCGAAATCCCCAAAATGACACTCTCGCAAACGCGAATCTTCAATATAACTTGCATCTGGAAAATAGATCTTTGCCGTCTGACGCGTTCTAATCAAATCGCTACCATAGACTTTTTCTACAACGACCGGAAATTCAATTGCTTCCCCTGCCATTTGAGCCAATTCACTATTTGTCCAACCGCAATATTGCCGTTTTTCATTGGCCACGGTCTTTAGATGACGAATGAAAAATAGACGATAAGGACGAGCCATAATAGCACCTCCATTCCTTCAATGAATGCACCGCATAAATCACCTGTTACACCACCGAAGTGTTTGACCGAAAAGCGACGATAGAGCCAGATTGCGAAAACCATCACACATACCATGATAGCGATTAGCAGAACGGACTTATACAAAATGCCTAGCGCGATGATGGTAAGCAGACTGATGACACTAACTGCCCCAAGCATCCGCGCACGTAAAAAGTGTTGCTTAAAAAAATATGCGATACCGCTTTGTTTCGCCGTGTTTGTTAGTGTGAAATAATAGACTACTGCAGCACGGGACAGTATAGGTATCGCGACAAGTAACACCCAACTATGCGGCAGTGTTAAAATTTCGATAAACAAACCAATTTTCAACCCTAACAAAATAAGCAACGACAATGTTCCGAATGCTCCAAGTCTCGGATCATCCATAATCGCCATACGCTTTTCACGTTCTTGATAAGAGAAAAAAGCATCGCCAAGATCCGCAAATCCATCCACATGCAAGCCACCCGTCGCAATCAACCCGACAAGTACAATCAGCATCGCTGCAAGGAAACTGTTAAACTCTACAGTTACATACGCTGTTCCCGCCAGCAACAAGCCAATCCCTCCGCCAATAATAGGGAGCGCGATATACATGCCGGACACTTCTTTTTTGCCAAGCGGTAATTCTTTACGAACAGGTAATGAAGTGAAAAATTGGAGCGCCAATAAAATGCTATTCATCTTCTCGCTCCTTTACGCCAAAATAGACTCAATCAATGGCCAATTTAGATGTTTCTTTACGTGATTTGCCCATTGTTCATAAACATCCACTCCGTCAGCCGCGGGTTCCGTCTTGCGTTCCACATCTTCTTCCGGAATGCCATGCTGTTCGAGAACCGGTATGACACCTGCCACTGGAATGCCTGTATAGCGTTCGATAAATTCTACTCCATCTTGAAAAAATGCTATATCGCCATAAAATTTATTAATAATAATGGCTTTCACGCGCCGTCGCCTTTCCGGAGACAATAATTGCAATGTGCCAACGATGGATGCAAACGCCCCACCTTTAGAAATATCTGCAACTAACAATGCAGGAACGTCCGCAAGTTCTGCCACGCGCATATTCGTTAGTTCCCGATCCATCAAATTTACTTCCGCGGTACTGCCGGCCCCTTCCATAATGACCGTTTCGTATTGCTCTGAAAGCGTATGTAAAGATTGCGTAATCGTGTCGAGTCCTTTTTCGTATAATTGCTCACGGATTTCCTGGCCACCGACTGTTATGAAAGGCTCTCCTAAAAATAAAACTTCCGACTGTAATCCCTCTTTCGATTTCAATAAAATGGGATTCATTTCCGCAATCGGCTTTGTCCGTGCAGCTTGTGCTTGTTGAAACTGTGAGCGACTGATTTCACGGCCATTTGGGAGAGTCACTGAAAAGCCAGACATATTTTGTGATTTGAAAGGTGCCACTTTGACTCCTTCATTGGAAAGAATTCGGCATAACGCATTGCAAATCATCGTCTTGCCTACATCGGAAGCCGTTCCAACAACGATTAATCCATTCATAGTGGATCTCCTTTCCAAACGATCGGCAAGCCGTGATCCATTTCAATTGCTACGTCACACTGTTGAACAAGTTTTTGATGCAGTATACCGAGCGTTTTGCGATACAATTGCGTTTCCTGCCCATGCTCCGGCCAGTCGTCTAACACTTCATTTGAAACGATAACTAATGAAGTGACGCGTTCACTAATTTGCTTAATTGTACGCAGTAATTGCTCCGTTTTCCCCTCTAAACAACCAGGACGTTGCCAACAAGGATTGCCAGCTTCATAGCCTTCATACAATTCATTCGCCAGCCATGTCGTCATACAATCCCATAGCACCAAGTCCCCTGCCTGTAAGAAAGGTAATACTTCGTGAATATTCAGCGGCTGTTCGATAGTTTCCCAGTGGTCCATTCTACGATCGAACTGATGCTTCGCGATGCGTTCTTTCATTTCCTGATCATACGCTACACCGGACGCGATATACACGAGGCGACCTGGTTGCGTAACGAGTAGTTGTTCCGCATACGTACTTTTCCCACTGCGCGCACCGCCACTAATGAACGTTACTGTTCCTTGAACCAATTCGCCATCGCCTCCCGCAATGTATTCATCTGCTCAGCTGATTTCATACCCACTCGCAACCACCTACCATCCATGCCACGGAAGTTTTCCGAGTGACGCAAGACGATTCCTTGTGCTAGTAAATAGCGATACAATACTTTAGCATCTTGCTTCGGTGCAAAGATTAAATAATTCGCTACTGAATCAATGACTCGGCAATCATACGCACGTAAAAACGCGACCATCTTGGCACGCTCCGTTTGCGCATGATGAATAGCGGACTGACAATACTGTTGTTCCTTTAAACATAAAGCACCAATTTCAGCCGCCACCCCATTAACATGCCAATGAGAGGCTTGGCGTTTCACTGCTGAGGTTATTTCAGGATGCGCAACGATGTAACCTAATCGAATACTAGGAATCGCATACATTTTCGTCATTGAACGAACGACAATAACGTGTGGATACCGTTCTAGCTGATGAATGAATGACTGCTTTTCATCTACGAAATCAATGAATGCTTCATCCATGACTACTTCCGTTCCACTTTCTCCTGCCGCTCGCACGACGGTCAATAATTCATCCGATGAAGGTAAAATACCCGTTGGATTATTCGGTGTACATAAATAGAGGGCTGCTACTTTAGGTAACGCCTCCAAAATGTGCGCGATTGGCAATCGGAAATCATCCTCTTCCTTCGCTTGAATCGAAACAACTTCCGCTCCACTCGCTTCAAGCGTCGCACGATATTCAGAAAACGTCGGATCAATCAATAGCACTCGTTGCCCGCGATAACGTCCAGCTAGCAACGATAATAATTCTGCCGCACCATTTCCAACTAGCACACACTGCTCTTCCACTTGATGAAATTTCGAAGCTACAGCTCTAAACGGCTGACCATCCGGATCTGGATAACTTGTAATAGTAGACAATAAACCCGCCCATGCTTCTTTGACCGCTACTGGCGGGCCTGCTGGATTACAATTCTCACTGAAATCCAGAATCCTATCAGGGACAGGTATATTCATCGACTCATATAACCGCGCACTGTTCGCGCCATGTTCAGGCAATTGCATACATCCACACTCCTATCACCGTAAATACGAACCAGAAAATCCAGGACACCACTTGCATTTGTCTGCAAGAAGAATGAATATGAGATGCAGTTGCGATAACCGCAGGACCTAGCGTCGCCCGTTCGGACGTCACGCCACGATAGGTGTTTTTTCCACCCAATTGGATATTCAACTGCCAAGCCGTAGCTGCTTCTAAATAACCACTGTTCGGACTCATATGACGTTTTGCATCACGCAACCACCCACCAAATCGTTGCCCTAAAGGTAATCCCCCTTCATTTGGAGTGAATAAGACGAGTAACAAACCTGTAATCCTTGAAGGAATGATATTCAACAAGTCGTCCATTCGTGCAGACACTTTACCGAACTCACGATAGCGTTCATCTTTATAACCAACCATTGAATCCAGTGTATTAGCCGCTTTATATAGCCATAAGCCAGGTGCCCCAAAAAGAAATGCCCAAAATAATGGTGCAGTTATACCGTCCGACGTGTTTTCCGAAACCGTTTCAATCGCTGCTCGTGAAATGCCCGAAGCATCCAGTGTATCTGTATCTCTACCAACAATCCAGCTCAGTTTTTCACGTGCTTCTTTCAACTCTCCAGACTGCAACGGTTCATAAACAAGCATGGCCGCGTCTTTTAAACTTTTCTGCGCAAGCCCTGCCGCAATGAGTACTGCTTCAATTGCAATTCCAGCAAATAAATGAAGCCGATAAGACAAACTAACGAGCCAGATCACAAGCACAAAAGTCGTTCCACAAACAATAAGCCATAAAAACGCCCCTTTAACCGTGCGCATCTGACCCTTATTCAACAACTTCGTCAAATTCCCTATCGATGTGCCAATCCATTTAACAGGATGCGGCCAATTCGGAGGATCACCAATCAGTCGATCCAGCACCATACCGATTGCGATGGCGATAAAATGTGCCGGTATCACTGAAACTCCTCCTTCGCCTGACGATACGAATGAATCGCTTGCACCGTACATTCATAAACGCCTCGACCAATTAATTTACCTAGTTGCGTAATTGGACCTGCATATGGAATGTAATTGCCTTGTTGTGTAGATGCGATTAACAAACTGTCCGTTGACGTACCTGTCGCAATCGTGCCAGACTCTGGATCGAGCACTTTTTCATCTTGCAACGCTTTCGTTTTCGCTTCCGTCGCGGTAATCATTGCCTGAACGAATGCTTCCTCCGCCAGCGCTCCATTAATAAATACCCACGTATTGATCGTACCTACATACCAACTATCTTCACGTTGCCAAGATTTCGAGACATCCACCGCATTGCCGATACCCGCTGTTACCGCGATAACGATTGAGCCGAAATCCCCTTGGTACTCTTCCACTACTACATGCTCTGGGCTTACTGCTGTCATCATCGCAACTGTATCTGTCAGATGATAGCCATGCGACCGCAAATACTCCGTGTTCTCTTTTTGTACATCATCAATATTATAAGTAAAGTGAACGCCTCGATTGATAAACGTGCGATACCAACCCATTCCTGCATTATGTACAGCTGATGAGATCGTCTTCAGTGGTTGCTTTGCTTGCACTAATACATGATCTCCTTGCACCACGACATCTTCTTTTTTCACGCGGAACAACTGTGTCTCTTCTTGCAAATTAGGCAGCAACGTCATTTGTGGTTTCGGCAGTTCGGGATGGGGCTGTGTTTTCACACGCGCGTTGTAGACCGTTCGTATTTCTTGTTCCAACACGACATCTTGTGGTCGGCCGCTGATTGCCACTTCGCCCTGCCTTAATAAAAGTAGTCGATCACAATAAAGTGCAGCCAAATTAATATCATGGAACACCGAGATGACCGTGATCCCTTTTTGATGTGCTTGATTGCGAATCGTATCTAATAATTGTTGCTGATGCGCAATATCCAAGTGATTCGTCGGTTCATCTAATAATAATATCGGTGCTTCCTGGGCAAGAGCTTGTGCTACGAAAACCCGCTGTTGCTCACCGCCAGATAATAATTCAATGGGCGTATCGGCATAACGTGTAATTCCTGTATAATTCATCGCATCTTGCACTGCTTTCTCGTCTTGTTCTGACCAACTTGAAAACAGTCCTGTCTGATGCGGATACCTGCCAAGCCCCACCGTATCCTTGACGGTATGAGAAAATGCATGCGCGTGAAGCTGAGGCAGAACCGCTACTTTCCGTGCAAATTGCTTTTGCGTATAGGATGAAGCCGGTTTTCCATCTATCGTCACGGTACCGCTTTGTTTCGGCAAAATACCTGAAATAATTTTCAATAACGTGGACTTTCCGCTACCATTTGGCCCTAATATTCCAAGAACTTCACCTTTTTCCACGTGGAACGACACATTTCGCACGATTAGCTTCTTATCATACCCACCTGATACTTGATTCACCTGTAGCATATCTACATGGCCCCCTTCCTACGTTGCTTGTAAAAGATATAGGCAAAGACTGGAGCACCGATGAATGCCGTAATGACACCAACCGGTAATTCGGCCGGCGAAATAATCGTCCGAGCGACTAAATCGCAAATGATTAGTAATGCAGCTCCGTTACATAAAGACAACGGCAGCACATGTCGATGGTCGGACCCCCACATCATGCGTGTCATATGCGGAACGACTAAGCCAACAAAGCCAATTGTCCCCGAAACCGCCACCGCAGAACCCGTCAGGACAGAGCCGCCAATTAAAATTTGTAACTTACGACGCTTTACATTGACTCCTAAATGATGCGCGCGTTCTTCACCAAACAGCATCGCATTCAACTCCCTACGATTGAGCCACAGAATGAATGAACCGATAATGAAAAATGGCAACACCATCGTAATATAATTCCAACCGCGCATCGACACGCTTCCGAGTAACCAACCGACGATTTGACGTAACTCTTCTTGTGTCAATGCAATCATCAGCGATAAAACAGAGCCTAGAAATGAACCGAAAATAATACCTGTTAAAATAATCGTCTCCATTTTCATCGAACGATCGACTAGCCGAGCAAAGCCGATGACTAAGAACATCGTAGCCGCAGCACCGACCATACTAAATACAGGTAATGTGTACGCCCCTAAGACTGGTAAGGAGATACCAAAAAAGAGTGTAACCACAGCGCCTACAGAGGCACCGGATGACACTCCGAGGGTATATGGGTCAGCTAATGGGTTTTTCAGTAACCCTTGGAATGCGGCACCTGAAATCGCGAGTGATGCGCCAACAATTCCTGCCAGCAACACACGTGGCATGCGAATCTTCCACAAAATATTACTTGCTGTCGCGTCACTGTTACTCCATAGCGTCTCTATCGGTATCTTCACAGCACCAATCGATACACCGAGCCAGATTGCCACGAGTAACGTGGCAATTGACACAGCATAGGCGATCAAGGTTTTATTCACCAAAAACCTCTGGATAAATTGCTTTTGCAAAAACTTCTAGTCCGTCTGCTAAACGTGGACCTGTCCGGCTTGTGATATTTTCTTCAACTTGTACGACTCGATCCTCTTTCACTGCAGTAACTGTATCGAAACCGTCACGCTTTTTAATCTTTTCAATAATATCTGGTACGTAACTATACATGACTACGATCACGTCAGGGTTTTCATTAACGATTGTTTCAGGGCTAATCATGACCCAGCCATCTTCTGTTACGATGTTTTCTGCGTTAATCATATCGAGGTATTGCTGTGGAAATGTGTTTTTACCTGGTGTATAGATTTCCGGTACATCAGAGTTTTCAACGAATACACGTCTCTTGTCTGTAATCGTCGCTGCTTTTTCTTTAATTTCAGCAACTTTTGCTTGCATACCTTCTATGACTTGAGCCGCTTCTTCATTCTTGTCCATTACTTCGCCGATCATCTGAATCGCTTCATATGTTTCTTCAAAATTTCCTGCATTCGGTACGACAACGACAGGAATACCTGCTTCACGAATTTGGTTAATTCCCTCTTCGCTTGAGTCGAGCATCATTTCATGGGCAAAGACCACTTCTGGTTGCAATGAAATTACTTTTTCAACGTTAACAGTAAAGTTTCCAACTGTTTCTAGTTCTGCAACTTCAGCTGGGAAATCATCGTTTTCTGTAACTGCGATTACTTTGTCCCCTGCATCAATTGCAAATAAAGTTTCTGTGTTGCTTGGAAGTAATGAAATAACGGATTCTGGTGCTTTTTCAAACGTTATATCTTCTCCAGACGCGTCATTTAGCGTATACGGATACGTAGTGTCTTTTACCTCATCTGTAGTTGTTTCTTCAGATGTCTGATCTGAACTGTCCGGAGCTTCTTCTTTCTTCTTATCGTTGCCACAAGCTGCTAGTAGTAATACTGCGAGCATAGCTGTTAGCAACAGTTGCCAAAACTTCTTCATGTCATATCCTCCTAGTGTGTTTGTATTCCATTACGTCACTGCTGCACATACGAAAAAACCCTTCGATTGTTTCGAAGGATTAGGCAGGACGAAATCTATAGTAGATTCCCTCCGCTTTACCTATCCTCGTAGGTTGCTGCAGAATCTTTTTTCCGATGAGGGTAGGTATCTGGCTCGTGCGTTATGCACTTACAGTGGCGGGACCGCATCGGCTTGGACCGATTTCCCTTTTAATCTCTCTTTGAATGAGAGAACCTTTCGGAATAAATGTGATTCGTAATTGTGTTTATTATACTATACATTGGTCTGTTGTACAGGGTGAAGTGAGTGGGATACGCTTTCCGTCATGTACAAGAACGCGCAATTAACGACATAGACCGCGCCAATCGTCAGTTCTAACGAGCCAAACTTTCGTCTAACAGCGCCATTTCGACACATAATCGCGCCATCACTTTACCCAACCGCGCTATTCCCCTGTACAACCGCGCCAATCGTATTAAGCTAGTGGCAAATTGTTTTACTCTAGATGTATTTTACGGCTTACCAAAAGCAGCTGGCCCGATTTACTACGGACCAGCTGCTTAGTTTTCTTTATTACATACGCTCCGGCGCTTCTACTCCGACTAGTTTCAACGCGTTTGCGATGGTTGTGCTAGTTGCGGTGATTAGGGCTAGGCGTGCTTCGGATAGTTCTTTGTTTTCTGGATCAAGAACTTTGTTTGCATTGTAGAAGCTATGGAATGCTGCGGCTAGTTCTTGGATGTATGTCGTCACACGGTGCGGTGCGCGAAGGCGTGCTGCGTCGCTGACTAGTTTCGGGAAATCGCCGAGTTTCTTCAATAGCTCTAGTTCTTTTTCGTCTTGAAGTTGTGTAACGTTTTCTGTTGACGCCTGGATGTTCTGCTCTTTTGCTTGGCGCAGAATTGAACAAATACGAGCGTGTGCGTACTGTGCGTAATAGACTGGGTTTTCGTTAGACTTAGAAACGGCAAGGTCTAGGTCGAAGTCCATTTGCGCGTCGCCTGAACGCATCGCGAAGAAATAACGTACTGCGTCGAGTCCGACTTCCTCGACTAGTTCGCGCAAAGTGACGGCTTTTCCTGTCCGCTTACTCATCTTGAATTTCTCGCCGTCTTTATAGAGCTGAACCATTTGTGCAACTTCTACTTCCAATGTTTCACGATCGTAACCTAGTGCTTGGATTGCCGCTTTCATACGTGGAATATAGCCGTGGTGGTCGGCTCCCCAAATGTTGATAAGCTTGTCGTAACCACGATGAAGTTTGTCCTCGTGATACGCGATATCCGGTGTTAAGTACGTAAATGAACCGTCTTGCTTGATCAGCACACGATCTTTGTCATCGCCAAATGTTGTCGAACGGAACCAAGTTGCTCCGCCTTCTTCAAAGACATGACCATTTTCACGTAATTTATTTAACGCCACTTCAATTTTACCGTTTTTATATAAAGACGTTTCAGAGAACCAGTTGTCGAAATGAACACGGAAATCCGTTAAGTCTTTTTTCAACTTATCGAGTTCGATTTGTAAGCCGTGTTCACGGAAAGATGCTAGACGCTCTTCTTCTGTGACATGTACATACTTGTCGCCATATTGCTCTGCCAAGTCCTTACCAATTGCGATAATATCTGCTCCACGATAACCATCTTCCGGCATTTCCTTTTCAAGACCCAACGCCTCGAAATAACGAACTTCAATGGATAGTGCCAAGTTATTGATCTGGTTTCCTGCATCATTTATATAATATTCACGTGCTACATCATAGCCTGCTTTATCGAGAATATTACATAATGAATCCCCTAGCGATGCACCGCGCGCGTGACCTAAATGCAAGTCGCCAGTTGGGTTAGCCGAAACGAATTCCACTTGAACTTTTTGTTGCTGGCCACTTTCTGAACGGCCGTAGTCCTCTCCTTGCTCTAGAACGGATTTAACGACATCCGCTAGACTATCCGACTTCACTTTAATATTAAGGAAGCCTGGTCCTGCGATTTCAATTGTCTGGATTGCCGTGTCTGTCGTGTCAAGTTTTTCTAATATAGCTTCTGCTATTGCACGTGGAGGCTTTTTCGCAAGCTTCGTTAATTGCATTGCGATGTTAGCCGCATAATCACCGTTTTCTTTATTCTTTGGCGACTCTAATTTGATCTCTGGAATATCCGATGATTCTACGAGTTCTGCCTTTTCTATCGCCTGTTTCAGCGCTTCTTTAATTTCGTGTTGAATCTGTTCTACTGCATTCATTGTGTTACCTCCGAGTAGGTTATTGTCAGTTCATAGTTTCCTAAAATCGTACCATTTGCATGCAATTCATATGCCACCGCGAACTGTCCAGGCATAGAGTGAAGACTTTTTGTAACGACTAGTATATCCATAATGGCTGGTCCATTGCCGTATGTGCCGATTCTTGAATCATTGGGACGGAATGGCAATCGCATTTGTACGCCACCTTTACGCATAATAAACGCGTCTTCCGCATGTAATTTTACTGTTGTACGGACGGTCGGCATACCTTCTAGTTTTTCATCAAACAGTAAGTAGTGTTGTCCTTTTTTCTCAATGATTTCTCCACTCGCCTGCAGATGATGTGTTTCCGCCGGCTGACTTGGATGTTGAATAACAGAACGGAGCTGAACGTCCACTTTTGGCGCTTCCATTCTTTCACCGCCTTATGTTAGATAGATTTACTCATTATACACTTCATCCACTGCCACTTTCAACGTTACCGCGACTAAACTTTTTAACGGTCACCGTTTAATCCATCCTATTCCATCCCATACTGTCAAAAGATACTGAATGGAACGGGATGTGATGCTTAATGAAACGTACCGACTATATAAAATCGACAAACAAAAAAAGATTTAAGAAACTATTTCTTTCGCTGTCTATTATGTTCATTACTGCGGCTGTCACTGTGATGATTGCTCTTCGGCTTTACGCGCAAATACTCGGTGCTCCTTCACTGAGCGTTCCGAAAGCGTCGCTATTTTTAGATCATAGTGGACATCAGATTGGCGATCACTTCTCACAGCAGCGCCGCTATTGGATGAAGTTATCGGATATGTCCCCTTTTTTAGCTGATGCGTTTATCGCAACAGAAGACCAGAAATTTTTTTCGCATCATGGTTTTGATTATAAACGGATTGCGGCTGCAGTTTTGAAAGATGTCAAAACGATGAGTAAAGCGCAAGGTGCCAGTACGATCACCCAGCAATATGCACGGAATTTGTATTTGACACATGAAAAGTCATGGACGCGAAAAATTCATGAAGCGCTATTTGCCTATCGTCTGGAAGTCTTTTACGACAAGGATACGATATTGGAAGGCTATTTAAATACGGTCTATTTCGGTCATGGTATGTATGGTGTGGAAGCGGCAAGTCGTTTTTACTTTTCGAAAGCAGCCAAAGAACTAACACTTGAAGAAGCGGCTACAATTGCGGCAATCGCGAAAGGCCCTTCAATTTATTCACCCCTTGCTAATCCCGAAAAGTCGCGGAATCGACAGCTTTTAGTGTTGAGTCTAATGGAACGTGGCGGTTTAATTACGGAAGCGCAGAAGGAACGTGCGAGTGCAGAGAAAATCGTGCTGAAAACGGAAAGCTGGGAAGATACGAAACAAGTAGCCCCGTACTTTCTTGATTCGGCTTGGCAGCAAGCGGAAGAAATCTTGCTAACTAAAGGACGGTCGCCTGCTGAAGGTGGTTGGACGATTCGTACATCACTCAATCAGCAACATCAGAAAACTGCCGAAGAAGTGATTCAGCGATGGATGCCCCATAATGATTTGCAGCTTGGATTTGTATCTATGGCAGCGGATACGGGCTTTATTACATCGATGGTCGGCGGGGTAAACTTTGCGGATAGTTCATTTAACCGAGTGACACAGGCGAAACGGCAGCCCGGTTCTGCGATGAAGCCTATTTTATATGCGGCCGCCCTTGAGAATGGATTTAATCCGTTAACCTTCATGACAGCGGAAAAGACGGTCTTTACGTATGACGATGGACGTTCGACGTATGAACCAAGCAATATCAATGGTGAATTCGCAGCGAAGCCGATTTCATTAGCACAAGCAGTGGCGATTTCGGATAATATTTACGCAGTGAAGACATTAGAAAACGTGGGCTATAAGCAATATACGAAGATGGCGCAACGTCTTGGAATCGATGTTGCATTTCCGGAAGCCCCGGCAGTAGCTCTTGGAACGTCTGAAGTGTCATTGTTAGAAATGACGACTGCTTATAATCGCATCGCATCAAAAGGCTTACAGGTAGAGCCACAAATGATCTTGTCGATAACGGATTCATCAGGGAAAGTCATTTATGAGCATACGAAGAAGAAGCCGAAACGGATCATGTCTCCGCAAGATGCATTTGTGCTTACTCATTTGATGACGGGCATGTTTGATCCAGTATTTAGCGACTATTTATCCTCAACGGGCTTGTCGATGCGTCCGAAACAAACACGTCCCTATGCAGCTAAGTCAGGAACTACGATATCCGATCAATATTTAATCGGCTTCTCCCCCACATTGACAGCAGGAATCTGGACAGGGTTCGATCGCGGGAAGCAATTAGAGAATCTAGAAGACAAAGCCGCTTCAAAAAAGATTTGGATTGACTTCATGGAAGCTGCGCATGCAGGAACAGCACCGGAGCCTTTTCTACCACCTAAAGGTGTTCAAGGCGTCATTGTCGATATCGAAACGGGCGGTGTCGCGGTCAATGAATGCCCAAAACAGCGATTGGTTTATCTAAAGGATAAAGATGTTCCGAAGAAGTTATGTACGGATCGCTCGTTGAGGGAGCAACATGCCGGAGATGAAGAGAATTCGAAGTTGGAGTTATTTCCGTTTTCGTTTTTTGAATGAAGACTTTGGGTAGCTTGGGGCTCGGTTCTATGAGCGCGAAGCCTAGGTCTATGAGCGCGAAGCCTGGGTCTATGAGCGCGAAGCCTAGGTCTATGAGCGCGAAGACCAGGTCTATGAGCGCGCGGCCTAGGTCTATGAGCACGAAGCCCAGGTCTATGAGCGCGTGACCTGGTTCTATGAGCGCGAAGCCTAGTTCTATGAGCGCGCGGCCTAGGTCTATGAGCGCGAGCACAAGGTCTATGAGCGCGAAGACCAGGTCTATGAGCGCGCGGCCTAGGTCTATGAGCGCGAGCACAAGGTCTATGAGCGCGGGGCCTAGTTCTATGAGCGCGGGGCCTAGTTCTATGAGCGCGAGCACAAGGTCTATGAGCGCGTGACCTAGTTCTATGAGCGCGAAGCCTAGGTCTATGAGCACAACGAGTCATCCTACACAAGAGAAAAAGACCTCACTCTCCGAATCCGCGGAGAGTGAGGTCTTTTTGACTGCAGTACAACCACTGAATGAATTCACCTGCTTGGGTTTTGTGGCTTCATCAAACAATTAGTATGTATAGCAGTTGTCCTAGGTTACAGCAGCAAAGCTGTATGTTCAGTTTACTTCGTTTCATGCAGACATTCAACCTCAAAGAGACTACAAAACAAATTGTCACACATTTGACTTATTTAATTGGAACTCTGCTGGAATAAATCCTTACTCCGAGCGTAAACCTTCATGTAATTCAGGTGTACTGCGCTCCCAAAGTTCCGCATTATGGTTTTGTAAAAAGTCCGCTAAAATCTTTTTCGAACGATCATCCATATCATCCACGATAATATTACGTTTCATCGATTTATCCATTCGGTTGACGTGATCAGCCAACAGTTTATAGCCTCGACGTTTTTCACGATTGACGACCATTTCACAAGCTGTAACGCCTGCGTAGTAAGGGCCTTCTTCGCGATAATCAATCGTTACCCATACAAGCCAATACGGTTTCCCGCCTTCTGAGTCTTCACGATTGGTCGTGAATTTAATGCCACGTTCCGTATCACTGCGGGCATGCATCGCACCCATTTCTACTTGTGCGGTACCTTCTTCCACGTCGATGATGACAGGTGAAATGTTTTCCAGTGACAAAGATCCAATGCCAAACCCTTTATGACCATCTGTCGGGTCATTTTTAATAATCGTAAAACCTAACTTCGGTTTCGAGTTATTCTCACTCGCCATGTAAATCCACCTCTATCTCTGTTATTATATGTACTATACCTGAATTTTCTGCAAAGGAGGAAGTAAAATGCCATTCATTACTGTAAAAATGTTAGAAGGACGCACGGATGAACAGAAACGAGCGCTTTGTGAAAAAGTCACACAAGCGGTTTCTGAGACATCTGGCGCGCCTGTTGAAAGAATTAGTGTGTACATTGAAGAAATGTCAAAAGACAATTTTTCTACTAGCGGTGTAAGAGAAAGCGATAAGTAATCAAACAAAAGGATTCTCGTCATGAGAATCCTTTTGTTTGTTAAAAGTCAAAGTGTGCGGTTCAGGATTTCATCCAGCAGAAACCAGTTGCAGCTCTTCAATAAATTCAAACGCTTGATCCATTTCTTGCTCAGTGAAGTTCAATTTATTCTTCACGATACGTACCTTGGCAATTTGCTGTTCTTTGTCTAACTGATCGAAAAACAACAGCGTCGAAACCAATTCAAGGAAGCGGGACGACTTGCTGTTTAATCGCTCAATACAATCTGACAATTGCGTCCGTGGTTCTTCTGCAGTATTCAAAAACATCGATCCCTCATCCGTCACTTGATAGCAATATTGCTTATACGATCCTTTATCTTCAAAACGCTCCGCCAGAAAACCCATCTCACATAGTTCTTCTACGCGCAACGTCAATTCCTCTGAATACGGTCCGTACATATGAAGCTCGTATTTCTCCACAAATGGGAAGTTCATCTTTTTTAATATATAAACCATCTTTTGCATTTTCTTACGACCATTCACTTCACACGCCAACGACACAAACTGAACGATTTTTGCATGCTCTTGCAGCAACACGTGCAACCCCTCTCTTAACCTTTTAACAACTCCAAAATTTTATCGTGTAACGGATTGCCGTTCACGAGTCGGTCCTCTGGATAATAAATTTTATGGTCTGTCCTACGCTTTCCAGATATCGCATCCACGACATCAGACATCCGTGACAGTTCACGTAAATCTCCATTTTTCATTTGCAGATAAATCGGAACACGCTCGTTTTCCTCGCCTGGACGATAGAAATCATAAGGCAAGTCAGAGGAAGAATCCGTTACTAAATAATACTCCGGATCGAGACCTGCTTCATGGAATAGTCCCACTAGCTCACCGAATTTCATATATTGGGACGCTGGATCGAACTCTGCATACTGGAAGAGTCGACGATTGACGAAACGATCGCATAAGTCTGCTAAGATCGGATCCGATTCATCCATCCACAACTGGAAATACATCAATAACACACTTTCATCAAGTGCTATATATTGTTTTAACTTAAATTCTTTTTCAAAAAATGATATGAAGTGGAACGGTTCTTGTGCAAATGAATAGCCCGTTTCATATAAATGTCTCGCTCGATGCAAAATTTTGATCAAAATCACTTCTGCACTGCGCGACACCGGATGAAAATACACTTGCCAGTACATTTGATAGCGACTCATGATGTAATCCTCTACCGCATGCATTCCGCTGTCTTTGATGACAACTTGATCTTCCGTTGGTCGCATGACACGCAAAATACGTTCCATATCGAAATGACCATAGGAAACACCTGTATAGTAGGCATCGCGCTGCAAATAGTCCATCCGATCCGCGTCGATTTGACTGGAAATCAAACTGACGACTAGTTTATCGGGATACGTTTTCGCGATAACATCTGCCACTTTTTGTGGAAAATCAAGCGCTACTCGACTCAACACTTCATGGACCTCTGTTTGTTCCAATAAAATTTGCTGAGTGAATTGTTCATGATCCAAATTGAATACTTTTTCAAACGCATGGGAAAACGGACCGTGTCCTAAATCGTGCAATAACGCTGCACATAGCGCGACAAGTCTTTGATCTTCATCCCATTCTTCACGCCCACTAAAGCCCGTGTCGATAATCCGACGCATGATCTCGTACACGCCTAAAGAGTGTTGGAATCGGCTGTGTTCGGCTCCGTGAAAGACGAGATAGGTAGTGCCGAGTTGGCGGATTCTCCGTAATCTTTGGAATTCACGCGTGTTAATGACGTCCCAGATCACGCGGTCCCGGACGTGTATATAACGATGCACTGGATCTTTAAATACCTTTTCTTCGGGCAATTTTTCGTTTTGGTACGCCATGTCTTCACCTCAACCTTCATTCTTTCCAGTATAGCAAAAAACGACGCAAGGTGACATAGACTCTATGAAGGATTTTCAGATTCCCTATATGAATCCGCCATACATAATCGCTTCGCCCCTTGCTATACCCCACCTTTGAACACGTTTACATCATTTGTTTAATAGAATTTTGTGAGTCTCTGAATAAAAGTTTCGGTGAATGGTCATAATGGCAGTAGAAAGAGAGTTCAAGACAGGAGGCATGGAGATGGTGAAAGTTAGACAAGACGCTTGGTTAGAGTCTGATGATGAGTTGTTGGCAGAGACGGTGTTACGACATGTGAGGGAAGGTAGTACGCAGTTAAGTGCGTTTGAAGAAGTGGGTGACGCATTGAATCGAACAGCTGCTGCTTGTGGTTTTAGATGGAATGCAGTCGTGCGACGAGAATACGAGGGTGAGCTATCGGAAGCAAAGAAAGAGAGAAAGCAAACATTGCGCGTGCTAGGTACAGATTTTAAAAGACGCAATCAGGCACTTTATAGTCCGGATGCTAGTGGAGATGGGCAAGAAAAAATTCAAGTCCCTCTTTCAGCTTTATCCCTTGATACAGTCATTGCGTATTTGATTCGCATGCATCATAACGGAGGTGCAGACACAGACGCACTTCGTTGGAGACAGACGGCAAAAACTGCGACAGAGCAATTAAAAGCGGCAGAAGCGAAATTGGAAGAGTTGAAAAAAGAGAATCGTACATTGAAAGATGACTATGAACAATTCGTTCAAATCATGAACCGTGCACGCAGATTAATCGCGCTCAATGAAGAAAGTGAGCATGTAGCTCCCTTATTCAAAATGGAGCCAAACGGTAATCTAGTATCATCAAAAGAGCCGCCAATCAGTCACTGATTGGCAGCTCTTTTTTACGATAACATTTTTTGATTACGATCCACGACGCGTTGCAAATAAAAGCCATAAAGATTGAGTTCTTCGTCGCTTAATCCACCTTGTTGGACATCTTCCGTTAATGAACGAAGCAGTAATTGTAAACGAATGACCACTTCATTAACCGTCAGCGGTGTATCAAAGATTTCGGATAACGAAGCCATGACATCAGGCTGAATTACAGGATAGCTGAACTTCGTCGCCTGTCCTTGCAAGCCTGTCTCATACACATCACGAATCAGTTCAGCACGCTCAGATCCACTACCTTCAATGCACAGATACACTTGCACAGCTACCCCTTGGCGCAAACGCCGCTGGGAAATACCTGCAAATTTCTTACCCGCCACACTCAAATCATAGGAACCTGGACAATAGGAACCGACAATTTCATAGGCTTCAATCTGTTCACCTAGCTCGGGAAACAGTCGCTTCACGAAAGCTAGCATCGCTTCATAACCTACCGGAATATCAATCGACGACTTTTGCTCAGAAAAGAGTAGTGAAATATTCAGTACCCCTTCATCGAGTACAACCGCGAGACCGCCAGAATTACGTACAATTGCTTGATAACCTTTGTCTTCAAGTTCGTCAATCGCCTGCTGAATAAAAGGCATGCGATGATCTTGAATTCCAAGGACGACCGTTCGGTTATGTACCCATGTCCTAACGACAGGAACGCTTTGCTGTTGGCCGACTAGTTGACAAAGCGCATCATCCATCGCAAACGATTCCAGCGCAGAACGACTTCGTGCCGTAATCGATTCATCAATGAAACGCCAAGCTGGTTGATTTAATAATATTTTATCTTGTGACATGTCTAGTTCTCCCATCGTTGTTCATGATGTAGACGCTTCACAATCTAGTATATCAGCTTTACATGAATTACGTTATAGGCTTTGTGCTGCTGTAATAAGGGAAAGTTTGTAGACGTCTTCCGCAGAACAGCCGCGTGACAAGTCGTTTACAGGTCCATTCAACCCTTGCAAGATCGGTCCAATTGCTTCGTAGCCACCCAAGCGCTCCGTTAATTTATAACCGATGTTTCCTGCATCTAATGTCGGGAAAACGAAAACATTTGCATCCCCTTTAATAACGGATTCCGGTGCTTTTTTAGCCGCAACACTTGGAACGTACGCTGCGTCAAACTGGAATTCTCCATCAATTGAAAGTTCAGGCGCTAATTCTTGTGCGATCTTCGCTGCCTCCACTACTTTTTCCGTTTCTTCCGTCACCGCAGAACCTTTTGTTGAGAATGATAGCATTGCAACACGTGGATCGATACCGAATGCTTTTGCTGTTTTTGTACTTTCCACCGCAATTTCAGCTAATTCTTGCGCTGTAGGATTAACTGTGATTGCACAATCCGCAAAAACCATACGCTCTTCGCCCTTCATCATAATGAAAGCTCCGCTCGTTCTTGAAACGCCAGGCTTCGTCTTAATGATTTGCAAAGCCGGACGAACAGTATCTGCTGTTGAATGCGCAGCACCACTTACTAGGCCATCCACACGCCCTGTATAGAGTAACATCGTGCCGAAATAGTTTACATCTTTTACTTGCTCGCGCGCTTGCTCGATTGTTGCCTTCCCCGCACGACGCTCAACAAACTTTTCAGCTAGTTCTTCACTGTAGGAAGCGTTTGCAGGATCAATTAACTGAATCTCGGAAATATCGAACCCGCCTTCATCCGCTGCTTTTCTAACAGCCGCTTCATTCCCTAATAAAACCGGAGTCACAATACCTTCTTGCTTTAGTTGTACAGCCGCTTCAAGAATTCTTGCGTCCTCCCCTTCAGGTAATACAATCGTCTTCCCTTTTCCTTCTAGTGCCGCTCGGATACCATCAAAAAGATCTGCCATGTGCAATTCCCACCCTTTGTACTTTTTTCCTATTCATCATACCTGAAACCCTTACAATATTCACTAGGAATTTCTAAACCTACAAACACCGCTCCCTCATTTCCACAATTTCGTCATACCTTGAGTCGGTTCTACCTTAATCCCTAACGTCTAAAGTCTGTTTATGATACACTTAAAGATGAATAAATTTTGATTTAAAAGGAGACTGAATTCAAGTGAATGAAGCAGCTATTACATTAGACGGTTGGTACGTACTTCACGATTTTCGAACAATGGACTGGGCTTCTTGGAAATTGATTTCAAAAGAAGAACGCCAAGCAGCGGTCAATGAATTCCTAGCATTTCTAGAGCGCCTGAACGAAGCGGATGAAGCAAAAACAGGCAGTCATGCATTTTATACTGTGGTTGGTCAAAAGGCCGATTTCATGCTGATGACATTACGCCCAACAATGGACGAACTACAGCAACTAGAAGCAGAATTTAATAAGCTAACGATCGCTGATTACACAATTCCAGCGTATTCTTATGTGTCTGTAGTGGAGTTATCGAATTACTTAGCGGGCGAATCGGATGAGGATCCATACCAGAATCCATATATCCGCGGCCGTCTGTATCCTGAACTGCCACGCAGCCAATATGTATGTTTCTATCCAATGGACAAGAAGCGTGAAGGCGAAGATAACTGGTATATGCTAGATATGGATAACCGCAAGAGCTTGATGCGCAGCCACGGCATGATCGGTCGAGGCTACGCTGGAAAGGTAAAGCAAATCATCTCCGGCTCTGTCGGTTTTGATGATTACGAGTGGGGTGTGACGTTGTTCTCGGATGACGTGTTGCAGTTTAAGAAGCTCGTATATGAGATGCGTTTTGATGAAGTAAGTGCACGTTATGGCGTGTTCGGTTCGTTCTTCATCGGTACGATTTTAGAAGAAGACAAGCGCGCTTCGTTCTTTGAAGTGTAATAAGCGAAAGACCACGAATTCGTTCGTGGTCTTTTTTGTTGGCCTTAGAATGAGGAAATGGGAAGGATACCGTTACGCTGCGTTCCAGTCGGCCGCGTTCGGGAGTGCCCGCGGCGATCCTCCGGGAGGATCAGCGTGCGCCTTATGACCCTGGACTGAGCGAAAGCCGTTGCGTAGTACGGCTTTTGCGAGTAAAAGCGAAGCGTTAGGAGCACAGAGCTGCCTTAATTTCTGCATAGACCGCAGAAATACGGCAAAGCGAACCCTTCCCTGTTCGCTTGGCTCAAGCCACGCCCTCCGGAAAGCGTCCCTTTCTGTAGCGGAAATCCCGGACAATTTATAAAGTATCCACTTCTACATCCTTTTAAATCTTTTGTTCATACCCTTCCCCCCTCGCACATAGTATAGACGCAAGGGGGTTTTACATCGGCTCTACTCTCCTACCGAACAAGACTACCCAAATATCTCACAAATCTGGAAAGGATGTTGAAATGGTTCAATATTATTATCCCGGCTACGGCCAACAGCAAATGGCTCCACCACAAGGAACTTTCACAGGCGCAACACCGACTACGCCTCCGTTTCGAGAGCAATCATACATCGAGAATATTTTACGATTAAACAGAGGAAAACCAGGCATTTTCCATTTTTCATTCGAACATGCGGTAGAAGCTGGCAAGAATACAAAATCTGTCGCTGGTGTCGTCGAGGCGGCAGGACGGGATCACGTCATTCTCAGCGAAGCGAAAACAGGGCGTCGCTTCCTCTTCCCGATGATTTACTTTGATTATGCCGAGTTCGGTGAAGAATTAAATTACTTCGATCAAACACCATAAGTGCACAAAAAACCGTTCACTCGTCTGTGAACGGTTTTTCGTTATAAGGCTTAGTGGCCAAATTTAATAGCAGCGATAATCAATAGAATCCATCCAGCAATAAACGCGACACCGCCAATAGGAGTAATCGCTCCTAATATACCGATACCGGATAGACTAAGTGCATATAAACTGCCCGAAAAGATGATGATACCTGCTAGCAATAAATAACCTGCCCACGATAATTGTGTGGAAGGTCCAAGTAACGCGCTACTCATTAAAATCCCTACTGCTAATAGACCGATTGCATGAAACATTTGGTATTGTACCGCTGTTTCCCAAATAGCTAAATAGTGTGCTGACAGACGCTCTTTCAGTGCATGCGCACCAAACGCACCTAAACCAACAGCAATCGCTGCGTTAATTGCTCCTGCAATAATAAAAAACGGCATGATAATTCCTTCTTTCTTCCGGCTACTAACGTACATATTACTTCTAGTTTACCATATCAATACTGAACAAAATGAACGGTTTTCGAACGCTTTGTGGCAACGTTAAAAATCAAATAATGATTCTCCGTTGGCATCCGCTTCCTGTAAAGGTTGTTCACCAAACGTAACGGGCGTTGGTGTTTGCACAGAGCTAAGCACTACAGGCACCGGTTGACTTGGTGTGTGATCGTTCAGTACAACATTACATAGGGAACGCACAGCTGAAATCGCTTCCCTTCTCATTTGTTCATTACTCGCTTGCTTCGCCACATGAACTTGTTGCTCGATTTCCGCAAGCAATTGTTCTGATGAAATCATCGCAACCTCACTCCTTTTTTCGGTTCAAACTTCATGCATTCCATACCTGACGATTGCTTCACAACGACGGACGGTACCATTTTAGTCTTAAAGCCATATGCCTTACACCCTCTTGGATTTTGTGGTTCCCATGTCGTAAAGAAGTACATGCACCCAAAACAATTGACCGCCATTACTACACTTCCCTTCTATCTATAGACTCACTCTGAAGATGTTTTCGACCAATCAACGGGTTGCACGCCCCATTCACGCAAATACGCATTTGTTTTCGAGAATGGCCGGCTACCAAAAAATCCCCGCGATGCGCTAAGCGGGCTTGGATGTGGTGATTCAATAATCACATGTCTCCTAGGATTAATTAAAGCTGTCTTCTCCTGTGCGTGGCGGCCCCAAAGAATAAAAACGATTGGTTCCCTACGCATAGAGAGTTTACGGATGACTACATCCGTAAACTCCTCCCAGCCTTTCCCTCGGTGTGAAGCTGCCGCACCTTCACGTACCGTCAATACCGTATTCAATAATAGTACACCTTGTTTCGCCCATCCTGTCAAGCTTCCACTTTCAGGAATCGGTATATCAAGATCCGCTGATAGTTCTTTAAATATATTACGTAAACTTGGTGGTATCTTAACGCCCGACTTCACTGAAAAACTTAAACCGTGACCTTGATTTGGACCGTGGTATGGATCCTGCCCTAAAATGACTACTTTGACATCTCGGTATGGTGTTAAATTGAATGCTGTCCACATATCCATCATTTGCGGATAAATCACATGCGTAGCGTATTCAGACTGTAAAAACTTTCGTAATGTTTGGTAATATGGTTTAGCAAACTCATTAGTAAGTTCGGTGTCCCAATCATTATGGAATTGTGGGTTCATCTGTTTCACTCCTTAAATTCAATTTCCAGCGTATAGCCCGCAAATGAAAACATGTCTTTTAATGTCTTCTCTGCATTAACTTCAGCTGATTGAAGTACGCCCTGTTCTGACGCTTCTTCTATTATTAATGACTTTGCTTCATTCGCTAGTTCATATCCTTCTTTTATATCCGCTTTGCCACGAAATAATCCTTCTACTGAATAGACTTCCACTTGGTCAAAATATAATTCAGCTCCGCCGAAAAATTCAGCTGGCGACAATGTTAAACGAATATGCTTACCGGCCTCATCTATTTCTACATCCTTTTCCGTCAAATCCCCTAGATCAATTCCCGCTTTTATGGAGCCAGGAATGACGACCAATATATTTCGTTTCGTACCTGGAAAGTTGACACCGATGCTATGACCGAATAATTCATTGTCCGTTCGTTCCACTAGCACTTTCGTGTAAGTTTCCGCTGTAGTCAGTTCTTGTAGCTCTTTTACGCGCTCAACGAAAGCCCCTTTTTGTTCAGCAAAAGTAGAACCTATTTTCATTAGATTAAAACCTATAATCGGGAGAATAATAAGAGCAGCAACTAATAATAAAATAAGAACTATATAGGTTTTTCTCCAAGAAGACCATAAAGCCAGTGTGAGGTTAAGAAAACCTGTTTTACGTTTACTCATAATTCACATCCCTTCTATATTAAAAATGTAGGAATCAACACACTAGTGAAAATACTCTTTCTATCTGTACGTTCGACAGGTTAATAGGTTTCATCGACTATCATTGAAATAAATTCAAGCGTAATTGGTTTGTATTTTGACAATTTGTGATATAAAATAAGGAACAAGAAAATTTGGTACGTGAAGGGGACGTTTTGTAATGGAATTGAAGAAGACTTTGACGATTGCGGGTTCTGATACGTCAGGCGGGGCGGGGATTCAAGCGGATTTGAAGACGTTTCAGGAGCATGGTACGTATGGTATGACTGCTGTAACGGTTATCGTAACGATGGATCCAGATGCTAACTGGGCGCATAATGTCTATTCATTGCCAATCGATGTGGTGAAAGCTCAAGTGAAAACAGCATTGTCTACTGGAATTGATGCGATTAAGACCGGCATGCTAAGTACAGAAGAGATCATTCGGACGGCTGGTGAGGCCATTGACGAATCCGGTTTAGACCATGTCGTTATTGACCCTGTTATGGTTTGTAAAGGCGAAGATGAAGTTTTGAATCCAGGTAATACGGATGCAATGATTCGCTATTTAGTTCCGAAAGCAGAAATCGTCACACCGAATTTATTCGAAGCGGGCCAATTAGCTGGCATGAAAACACCAAAAACGATTGACGAAATGAAACAAGCAGCTCTGAAAATCCACGAACTCGGTTCTCGTAATGTCGTAATCAAAGGTGGTAAGCAATTAGATCATCCTGCGGCAGTCGATTTGTTCTTTGACGGTCAGACATTCACTTTATTAGAAGCTGAAAGAGCAGACACGTACTATAATCACGGTGCAGGCTGTACATTTGCGGCAGCCATCACTGCGAACTTGGCAAATGGCATGACGATTAAAGATGCTGTAGTGGAAGCAAAGCAATTCGTAACCTCAGCAATTACACACGGCTGGAAGCTCAATGAATATGTAGGCCCTGTTATGCACGGTGCGAAAAGTCAGTACGATGCGCCAGAAGTGACATTAACAGAAGTATAATAACCCATAACGTGCAAAAGCCAGGAAACTTTTTCTGGCTTTTTACGCGAGCCGTCTAATCGCATTCAAACAGGACTTTCTATATACTGGTACTATACGAGGAGGATAAATATGCAAACCGTTGAAGTGAATCATTTACAGGAGTTATTGGACTCTTTTGCTACCAAAGATGTATACATACATTTAGAGACAACGAATGGATCGTATGCTTCCCATTTTCAAGAAGGTTTTTTTAATGCGGGTGCGTTTATCCGAAATATTGTCATTCGCTATGAACTTGGGAAGGTTACAGGTGACTCCCCTCACCGCGTCGGTCTAAAAATGCCGAGTGGATGGATTTATGCTCAAGGTATCACGCATTATACACTAGACGAACATAATCGTTTATTGATGGCGGGACTGGGTCCAGATGGCAAACTTGCCGTAGCGCTTGAAATTAGCGAAACACCATTCGCTTACTAAGAAGGGAGTTTTTCACATGTTACAAAAAGAACGACATGTATTAGTTATTTACCCTCACCCCGATGACGAATCATTCGGCAGTGCGGGTACGATCGCTACGTATGTTGAGATGGGCGTACCGATTACTTATGCTTGTTTGACACTCGGTGAGATGGGACGGAACCTAGGAAATCCTCCATTCGCCAACCGCGAAACGTTACCACAAATCCGTAAGCAGGAATTACTTGACGCTTGTGACGCGATGGGCTTAACCGATTTACGTATGATGGGCTTACGTGATAAAACAATTGAATTCGAAGATCCTGAGAAATTGGTTAAGATGATGGCAGATTTAATCGATGAATTGACTCCTTCACTCGTCATCACATTCCACCCAACATTAGCTGTCCATCCCGATCATAACGCGACGGGTGTTGCCGTGTTAGAGGCTGTTCAACGGATGCCGTCAGATGAAAGACCGGTCGTCTATGTTAAAGCTTTCGATAATGATACCGTGAAATTAATTGGTAAACCGCATGTGGTGCATCATGTAGCAGGCGCTGCTGATAAAAAAATTGCTGCGTTACGCGCACACGCTTCCCAGACAATTTGGATGCTTCCTGATATGGAAAAGCGCTGGGCTGCGAATGATCAAGAAGCATTGGAGTGGCTTCACACCGAAGCATTCTATATTCATACATTTGAATGAAACGGATTGTGAACTAGCAACAAGTGCTGAGAACGAATAAGTTCTCAGCACTTGTTTTTTATTCGTAATACTTCGTGTGAAGCCGGGGCTATGAGCGCATAACCGGGATCTATGAGCGCATTAACCGGGGCTATGAGCGCATTACCGGGAGCTATGAGCGCATTAACCTGGGCTATGAGCGCATTAACCTGGGCTATGAGCGCATTGACCGGGGCTATGAGCGCATTACCGGGAGCTATGAGCGCATAAGCCAAATCTATGAGCGTCAGCCAGGTCAATCGATTGTTTTAATTAAAGCATACAAACTTTGCAATTTCTTTTCAAAAATCTCTACATTCAAGGCATGATCTAGTTGAACTCTGACGTTGTTTTGTGATTTCATCGCCACTTGCATATGATTTCCTGCCGCTGTAATGGTTTTTTGATACCTCTGTCGAATACCGTCAATTTGCATCTCCAGCTTTTCGTCCTCAGCGCACAGCGGAACGATATCGACTAGTTCATCTCGCGGACTTTCAGCATCATAGGCATGAGGTTGGGTCGCGTCAAATAGTCCAATCGATAACTCTGGAAATAGTACTAAGTCAATACTTGATGGATCTAGACCGCACCAACCGTAGAGCACATCAATTCCTCTGCGCTGCGCTTCCTCGCCAAGTGCGCGCATCATCGTGGATTTCCCCGTACCCGGTAATCCTTTGATCAGCAATCGACGCTTCAGTCGTTTCGTAATAGAAGGAATGAAATCATGTGCACTGCCAGCGGACAATGAACCAATAATGCGATGCGCTGTGTGACTGGGTTTCGCCAATGAAATCGTTCCGAATATTTCCGCCTTCAGTTCTTCTATCATTTCTTCATGACGCTTCCAATCCATGCGTTGAATATTGACTACTTCCCATTCATCATGAATGATTTTCGCTTCTTTCAGAGATGCCATCGCCTTTTCAAAACAAACTTTCCCTACTTTCTGCAACTGATCAACTTCTTCCTGTTTATCAAACAGCTGCTCTTGATGATAGACGTCATAAAAGCAAAATACTTTATGGCGCCCCCCTATATCCGTCGGTTCAAATGAAATCGGATGAGAAGCTTGCAAGATGAATAGACTTAATTCTTTGACAAAAATCGCATCCGTTTTATCTACATTGCCTGGATTCATGAAACGATCTACTCTATGTCCTTTATCAACAAAGTGCACCGCTAAATCGTTTAATACTTGGGATAAGGCGTGCGTTGGCAGACACTTCAAAAATATCGTCTTTCGCGATTCCTCCAGTAATTCATCGTACTTATGCATGATACCTTTTCCTGTATAAGCCATTCCCATATATTCTGTCATATGCCCGTATATGCTGACCATCCTTTCTTTCTTCCTTTCATTCTATGTATGAGCAAATAAAAAAAGCACAGCGTCTCCGCTTATGCTTCTTTATAGTGTAATAATCCTTTTTCATCGTCTTGATTCGTAATTTTTAATAACATTTTACGACATTGCGGTAAGGAGATTTGAATGATTTGTCCTGTGAATAACACGACAATAAGTGTACCAATCCCCACAGGTCCACCGAGGAAAAACCCTACTACCGTGACGGTTGCTTCGATTCCAGTACGTACCGCGCGTAAACTCCAGCCGAACTTCTCAACAAATAATAACATTAAGCTATCACGCGGACCGGCACCAAGATTAGGCGCTACATAAATGCCCACGCCATAACCTAATATTAAGACACCTAGTACGAAACTAGCAATATGTGCGGGTAGTGAAGTCAAATCAGGCAATAGCCAGTTGAAAAAGTCGATGAATAGACCGATAATCATCATATTTAGCCAAGTGCCCCCTCTAGGCCACTCCTTCAGAATAAGCGATGTAACGATAACGATTAAAAATCCTGTTATAATACTCCAAGAACCGATCGTCAACCCAATATTTTGGAACAAACCGACGTGTAGTACATCCCAAGGACCGATGCCGAGCCTCTGTCCTTTAATTGTAAGTGATACACCGAGCGACATGATCATCATTCCGCCAATGAAAAAAATCCATCGCCAAGCTAATAAATTACGCATAAACATTCTTCTTTCTTCTAGTTGTCATATTGTCATTGATTCATTGTAACAGATAAATGTGCGCTTGTTCCGTCATTTTTTGACAATGTCCACGAATTGCGCTTTCGTTACAGTAGCTAAATCACTTGGCGCGAGCTTCATCTGCAAACCTACTTTTCCAGCGCTAACGAAGAAATAGTCGAGGGCTTCCGCTTGTTGGTCAATAAATGTCGGCAATTCCTTTTTCATGCCAACGGGTGAACAACCGCCACGTACGTAACCAGTTTCTTTCATAAGTTCTTTCATAGGCAACATGTCTACATTCTTATGACCGGCAGCTTTTGCGGCCTTTTTTAGATCGAGTTCTTCCGTTACCGGGATGATGAAGACGAGCAATGCTGTTTTACTTGCCATAGCGACTAGTGTTTTATAAACGTTTTCTGGTGGTTCATTCGTTTTTTTCGCTACCGAAACACCGTCATTTTGGCCATCTTCTATCTCGTAACTACGCATTTGATAGGCAATCTTCTCATTTTCAAGGATTCGAATCGCATTGGTTTTAATGGATTTCTGTTTTTTTACCACTCTTCTATTCCCCTTCCCTTCTAAATTTAGTTGTTCTTATTATACAGTAAAAAGCCCATTTCACTGGAGGAAACGGACTTTATATGGCGAAGCTCATGGATGAACTATAGTCTCTAATTAGACGCTGACGTTCATTTGAGGCCATTCGATTTGGTATTGGTTATTTTTCGCCTGACTCTGAATGGCATAAGCGGAAAATGCATTGCTGTAATATGTTTGCATACGATTCGTTGCACGCGCTTTTGAGGAATCAACTGGTGTAATAGCTGTGCGGGATGACATATATTCGCGAATCGTTTTGTAGATTCTCCTTTATATCCTTTTACCTATACAACTTCCGCTTTATTCAAATTCGCTTCATATTGTGTGTACCATTAATACCCGTTTCTATCAATTCGCAAACATTGTCTAGATGAAAAAGCACGCCAGACGATACGTGCTGTCTGACGTGCTTTCTGTACTACTCTTTAATTTTAGGTGGCGTTTCACCAGGAATTTCCGGCTTTTCATTGGGCGGATCTTCTAAAAATTTAGTTTCAATTACTTCTTTTTTAATTGCCATCTTACCGCCTATTTCCTCTAAGCGATCTATCGTCCGTTCAATCGTTTTATTTAGCGTGGATAGCGCAACAATCGTATCACCCGTTTGTGCTTGGAGCTCTTTCTCTGCTGTGTAGAATTCCATATCACCGTTTTCACGCAGGATATAGAGTAGCACAGATTGATCATCCCGTTCCCGTAAATATTGCGTATAACTGTACTGCTTCGTTAGCAATGTTTTACGGAAGACGTATCCAGAATTGATGCGTTCCTCCAATTCATTAATCGACAAGTTCGGTGTGAATAAAATCTGCCCAGTCGTCAAATTAATTTGATGATCTTTCCCTCGCTTATGCGGAGACGTCTGGAACAGTAAATCCCGTCCTAGATCCGGTGTAAAATCTGCACATACATGCGAGTTATACGTATCCATTTTGGTCATTGCTACGATATAGCGGTAAGGCGTCAAGTCTAGGTGATAGCCCGTATGCTCAGATAAAATATCACCCATATATGAAGGGATTCCGAGCTTCCGTGCGTTCGATAGTCCGCCCCATGAATCATCGATAATCAGCACTTTATGCCCCGCTTCAGTAATAGACTTCGCGAATTCCGCCACAAAACGTGAGCTACCAATCAGTACGACACCTGATTCTTCCGGAGTCGTCAAATTTAGTTTCTTCGCCAGCCAACCGATTGAAAAGCCATGCACAACAACGGTAGAAAATACAAGCGCAAACGTTAGCGCAGTTAACAGTTCAGCATCTTTATAGCCCGTTTCTAGTAAGATCGTCGCAAAGTATCCAGATACCGTCAGCGCGACGATTCCGCGTGGAGCAATCCAACCGATTAACGTCTTTTCTTTCACCGTCAAATCCGTTCCAATAGTTGATATCCAAATGGACAATGGTCGGACGATAAACAGCATCGCCAGAACATACATAATAATTTTAGGATTTAAAATTTCAATTAATATATGCCGATCAAGAGATGCGGTTAACATAACGAATATCCCCGAAATTAACAACACAGAAATATTCTCCTTGAAATGACGGATATCCTGTAATGTCGTCAGTCGCATATTAGCCATCGTCATCCCCATCGCGGTAACTGCTAGCAACCCTGTTTCGTGCATAATTTCATCTGACAAAACGAAAACGAATAACACTACTCCAAATAATATCGGCGCTTTCAGATATTCAGGGATTTTTCCTTTTTCAAATGCATTCCCCAAAATGCGGCTCGCTCCCCATCCTAGCAAGACCGAGAACAACGAAGCACCAACGAATAACGTCATCGTCTTCACCGTTACTTCGTCATTGATAAATTTTATAACTTCAAAAGCAAATACCGCAAGCAACGCGCCGAACGGATCAACGACAATTCCTTCCCATTTTAAAATTGCTGCAGGGCGCGGTTTCAATCGAGCTTGCCGCAGTAACGGTAAAATAACCGTTGGACCCGTGACGATAAACAAGCCCCCAATAATGAATGCTACTTCCCATGACAATCCCGCAATATAATGCGCTGCGAGAGAACCTGCAATCCAAGCGATAAACGCACCAATCGTTACAATACGTGCAACCGGTCGCCCAAACCCTTTAATTTCTTTAAAATCGAGATTCAAACTTCCTTCAAATAATATAATAGCAACTGCAAATGTAATAATCGGCCCAAATAAATCCCCCATTGATTGTTGCGGATTAATCAATCCAAAAATCGGACCGACGAGTAAACCGGCAATCGCCATCACGACAATCGCGGGCATTCTTGTACGCCATGCCACCCACTGCGATCCTACCCCAATTAATACGACCAACATTAAATCCATCACTAACGAATTAAACATGTGATTCCCCTCCTTCCATCGTATACGCTCAATTCTTCTATACTCGCCTTTCATTGTAATAAACTATTCCCCTTTTTCATAGGGTAAGAGGAACGAAGCAGGTTCAGAAAGGGTGGTTCCAATCGAACAACAAGCCAAAAAAACAATTGTGATGTATCTCTCAATAACTGACGGAAAAGGAAGTTATCCTCTACGACGTGCAACGCTATTAGCAAATAAATTGAAAACAGAAGCGGAGATCATTTTCTTACATGATCCAGAAACACTTGCCCCTACTACGGATTTTACATGTTATGAGATTGAAGGGCCATCTTCTCTCATCCAATTAGTTACGCGTCTTCAGCCTGACTTATTAATACGCGATAGCGGTTCTAGCTATAAAGACGAAATGGCCAAGCTACAAGAGCTGGTACCGAGTATTTTGCATTTTGATGATTTCGGTGAAGGTGGCCAGCAAGCGGATTGGGTCATCCAAACACTATATGCAGACACCCACGAACCACTTCCTAACCATTACATTGCTGGCTTTGAGACGTTTGTGGTCGACAGCTCCTTACAATCGTTCCGTCAAGCAGGTTTAAAGGATAAGCCTTTTTCACACTCACCTCATTTGGTCATTTCATTTGGTGATGAAGATCCCGGTAATTTAACGTTTCGTGCGATGAGACATATTAAGCAACTACAAATTCCTTTAGCCGTTTCTGTTGTCATTGGCCCTAATTATGCGCATGATGTAAGCGAGATTCAACTGATGGCGTTAAGTCGTAGGAACACGAAAGTTCTTCGCGCACCTACCGATCGATTGGCACTCTTCGCACAAGCGGATATGATTTTATGTGATGCTGCTTATACACCATATGAAGTGGCCATAATTGGTGTTCCTTGTATTGTACTTGCCCAAAATGAGTTCGAATCAAACTTAGGTTTCCCGACAGAATCAAACGGCTTCACCCACCTCGGTCTTGGACGCAAAGTGACGCAGTCGAATTTATTGAATGCAATTATGGAACCTTTATTGCATGAGGCGCGTAAGGAACGTGCGATTAAGCGGCAACTGAAGTTACAGGTCGGTTCAAGCGAGGAAAAGGTTTTGGAAGTGATTCATTATTTGCTCGAATTTCCGAAACGTAAACCGACGGGATATGTTACACTTAGGGAAAATCGCAGATAGGGGTTTTCTTGAATGAATAAGGATCAATTGGAACAAGAAATTTTACAGTTGAAGATGGATTATATTAGTTTGCAGGGCGATATGGAGAAGTTGGAGTCTATGGGTCATAATAAGATGATTGAAAATGCTGAGCGTCGGTTGGCTGGTATGGAGGAACGTTTGGCTGATTTGAATAAGCAGTTGGCGGCGGTATCTGAATAATGAATGAAGCGACCTTTATCGATTATGATGGAGGTCATTTTTTTCGTTGCTGGACACTTGTAGGCTTTGTACATAGGAAAACCAGTTTGTGTTGGGGCGTTGCTCGATTTTTTTATGGTACTGAAGTTTGTACAGGTCAGCTTTCTATCACCGCTTCGGCACGTGGGGGATTGCCTCCCGCCAGGAGCCAACAAGCGAAGGGCGCGCTAGTTGTCTCCTGGCTTCGGCTGACCCCGCAGTTGTGCCTACGCTTTTGAGTACAGTGTAGTTTTAGCAGGTTTTGGTACTTAGTTAAATTCGCTTTTAGACTTCAAAGTACTATGCTACTTACTTTCCCTCATTAAACGTAGGCGCCTTACAAGCGGTAGGCGAAGCAATAAGACAGAGAGGTGCTCTTCCTTTCTGGCTTATTGCGTGAGCCATCCGCCAGCGCCGAAGTGAGTACAGTGATGATCACTTCTTTACATACAGAAGCGGATTCAAGTGGCTAGAACTTACTGAAACCCTTACTAACTTCAACGTACTATCACTTACTTCCACTCACAAAACGTAGGCGCCTTACAAGCGGTAGGCGGAGCAATAAGACGGATAGGCGCCCTTCCTATCTGGCTTATTGCGGGAGCCATCCGCCAGCGCCGAAGTGGGTACAGCGATGATTACTTAACAAAATTCAGAAGCGTATTGAAGTGTCTAGAACTTACAGAATCCCTTACTAACTTTTTCAATACTGAAGTTAGTAAAGGTCAGCTTTCTATCACCGCTTTGGCACGTGGGGGATTGCCTCCCACAAAGAGCCATCTAGCGAAAGTTCACGCTAGTTGTCTCTTTGTTTCGGCTGACCCCGCAGTTGTGCCTACGCTTTTTGAGTACAAGGTAGTTTTAGTAGGTTTTAGTAGGCTTTGGTACATAGTAAACTCACTTTTAGACTTTAAAGTACTATGCCACTTACTTCCACTCACAAAACGAAGGCGCCTTACAAGCGGTAGGCGGAGCGATAAGACAGAGAGGCGCCCTTCCTATCTGGCTTATTGCGGGAGCCATCCGCCAGCGCCGAAGGGAGTACAGTGATGATTACTTCTTTACATACAGAAGCGGATTCAAGTGGCTAGAACTTACTGAAACCCTTACTAACTTCAACGTACTATCACTTACTTCCACTCACAAAACGTAGGCGCCTTACAAGCGGTAGGCGGAGCGATAAGACAGAGAGGCGCTCTTCCTTTCTGGCTTATTGCGTGAGCCATCCGCCAGCGCCGAAGGGAGTACAGTGATGATTACTTAACAAAATTCAGAAGCGGATCGAAGTGTCTAGAAATTACTGAATTCCTTACTAATTTCAACATCCATACTTCTTTTATTTCCATAGCAAAAAAGCCCACGCGAGGTGAGCTTAGGCCATGACGTATTCTTGTGCCGCTTGGTCTTGTACTAGTAACTCCTTCAAATACTTCTTCGCGCGGAAAAGGCGTGACTTGACTGTACCGATTGATACACTCATCAAACTAGCAATCTCCACTAACGAATATTGATTCACGTAGAAATACTCGATTGTCTTACGATAAATGCCGTCTAGCTCACCGATTTTCTCCTGAACGAGCGACTGGATATCGTTTTGTTCAACCAATTCCACAGGCGTTTTTGCATTACTGGGAACCAGATCTAAAATCGGAACGTCTAATGTATCAGGTTGATTCATCACGTATTGGCTGTTACGAACATTTTTACGGTAACGATCGCGGAAAGTGTTCATACAAATCGTAGTTAACCAAGCTTTCATACGATTGACCCCGCTCATTTCGCCACTGTAGCGAACTACTTTCACCCAGACATCTTGCATAAGATCTTCTGCTTCTTCTTTATTTCGAGTCAATTTAAGACATAAATGATATAGGTAACGGCCATACTCTTCATATAATGCGTTTAAGTCAGTATTCATTATAGGTAACCTCCATTAGTAACTGTTACCCTTATTATGAACGACACATTCATTACAAACTATCGGTTTCTCTTTCAGTAACCTTACATTTATGTAAGGTTACTTGACATGTTCTATGCTTCAATCGCCTCTTCTTGCTCCTGCTGTTTTGTAATTTTCAGACGTAAAATTCGCGTTCTATCCATCTCTTCAATTTCAAACAACAATGAATTATACACGAACCATTCGCCTTCTTCGGGGATATGACCTATTTCCTGGAAAACGAATCCACCAATCGTGTCGTGGTCAGTTGGCAAATTAATATCTAATAACTCAATGACATCTTCAATTTCCAGACGTCCCTGACAAACTAAAAGATTTTCATCCTTTTCAAAAACCATCGACTCTTCTGCAACATCCGTTTCATCTTCTATATCTTGCCCAATCATTTCTTCAATAATATCTTCCTGCGTAACAATACCGAGCGTTCCACCGTATTCATCCAACACAATCGCCATATGCTTTTTCTGCGCTAGCATGCGTTTAAATACCAATTCTACACTCGCTGTCTGTACAACAAATAATGGTTGCGTATCAATCACTTCCGAAAACTTTCGCTTTGGATACATTGACCACTCGATTAACATTTTCGAATAAAAAATACCGACTACCTTGTCAATACTTTCCTCATACACTGGATAACGTGTGTAAAAGTACTGTAATACCACGTCCCGCACTTCCTCATATGTGGAATCCATTGACAACGAAATAATATCCGTACGATGTGTTTCCATGACATCCATTACGTCTTTTTCTCTAAAGTCCAAAACACCCTTTAAACGAATCGACTCGTCTTGGCCAAACGTACCTTCAGTTGATGCGATGTCTACCATAGAACGTACATCTTCCTTAGTAAGCGTCGCTTCCGTTACAGCCCCTTTTGAAATCAATCGAACAAAGAAGTTTGTAAACAATGCCAAAATAGCGGTTAACGGAATGAGTAATTTAACAAGCACATTAATTGGTGGTGCCACGATATAAGCAATCCGATCTGCGAAAGTAGCTGCTATCGTTTTGGGTAATACTTCACCAAATATAATTAAAATGACCGTCAATATTCCTGTTAGTAATCCAATGCTTAACCCTTTATCAATCGCAATCATCGTCACGATGGTCGGCATTAAAATATTTACGATATTATTGCCAATTAATATGGCCGTAATCATTCGATCCGGCTTCGATAGTAATTTTCGTAACTTAATCGACTTCAGGTCCCCTTGATCTGCACGTAGCTGAACCTTCATGCGATTCACGGCAGTTAAAGCTGTTTCACTTCCCGATAAAAAAAAGGACAAAAATAAACAAAGTCCTAATGCAATAAACAATTGCGTCTCCCCCAGCGTTTCTTGTGTATTTTTAATCAAGAATCATAAAAATTTTCTCAAAATCCACGTTTTCTAATTCAATTAGTATAACACAAATATATGTGTATCCGTTAATTTCAGATGTACGTTTATAGTAAGTTTCACAAAGTGACTCCCCTCTTCATAAGCGACTAAACCTTATAAAATCTAGAAATTCTGCTATACTGTGGGAAAGAAAAAGTCTAAAGAAAAGAGGGTTTCAGATGACTACATTACAATCATTGGATCAATACTTCACAGAGAACCGGGAGCGCCATTTGGATGAACTAAAAGACTTTTTGGCGATTCCAAGTATTAGTGCTCTTTCGGAACATCAGCCAGATATGAAAAAAGCAGCTGAGTGGCTAGCAACAATGTTCGAGAATACCGGACTCGAAAACGTATCTATTGAAGAAACAGCCGGTCAACCTGTCGTCTACGCAGACTGGTTACATGCGGAAAATCAACCAACTATTTTAATTTATGGCCACTATGATGTACAGCCTGTTGATCCCCTTCACTTATGGGAGACCCCACCGTTTGAAGCAACTATTCGTGATAGTAAATTATATGCGCGCGGAGCAAGCGATGATAAAGGGCAAGTGTTCATGCATGTCAAAGCGATTGAAGCGCTAATGAAATTGGACGGAAAACTTCCGGTCAACGTTAAACTAATTATTGAAGGCGAAGAAGAAATCGGTAGCCCTAATTTGGAAGAATATATTCTAAATAACCAAGATAAACTAGCTGCTGATTTAATTGTTATTTCCGATACAGGAATGTACGGCCCTGGACAGCCCGCGATTTGCTATGGCTTGCGTGGTTTAGCGGGTGTGCAGATTGATGTAAAAGGTCCAAAAGGCGATCTTCACTCTGGATTATATGGTGGCGGAGTTCAAAACCCAATTCATGCATTAGTTGAAATTTTAGCTTCATTCCGCGATGCAGAAGGTACGATTGCAATTGATGGTTTTTATGATGAAGTGCGTAATTTAACGGAAGAAGAGCGTTCAGCATGGGCTTCTCTTGATTTTGATAAAGAAGCTGTGAAACAAGAAGTTGGCGTTAAAGAACTAACGGGCGAGCCTGGCTATTCGTATACAGAACGTACATGGGCACGTCCGACGTTAGAGATAAATGGGGTTTTCGGAGGCTTTTCTGGCGAAGGTATCAAGACTGTGTTGCCTTCAGAAGCTGGCGCGAAAATTACGTGTCGTCTAGTGCCTGATCAAGATCCAGATGAAATCGTCGCCAAGTTGCGCGCACATATCGCCAAGCACGAACCGGTTGGCTGTGAAGTGACAGTGACCGAGTTCGATAAAGGTAAGCCTTATTTGACTCCTTACGATCATGAGGTGATTCAAGCAGCTGGCAGAGCGTATGAACAAGTATATGGCGTGCCGACTGTTTATACGCGGGGTGGCGGTTCGATTCCGATTGTCGCTGCATTTGACGAGATTCTTAATTTACCTGTTGTGTTAATGGGCTTTGGTTTGGATACGGAAAATTTCCATGCACCGAATGAGCATTTTCATTTGGAGAATTTTGATAAAGGGCTACGTGTGATTGGTAGTTATTATGGTGAGATTGAGAAGCTGGGGATGTAAGGTTGATTGGTCTATGAGCGTGGTGACGGGGGCTATGAGCGCGGAGACAAGCTTTATGAGCGCTGGGACTAGGGCTATGAGCGCAAAGACAAGGTCTATGAGCGTGAAGACAAGCTTTATGAGCGCGGGGACGAGGGCTATGAGCGCGAAGACGGGGGCTATGAGCGCGGAGACGGGGGCTATGAGCGCGAAGACGGGGCTATGAGCGCGGAGACGGGGGCTATGAGCGCGGAGACGGGGGCTATGAGCGCGGAGACGGGGGCTATGAGCGCGGAGACGGGGTCTATGAGCGCAGAGACAAGTTCTATGAGCGCCGAGACAAGGTCCATGAGCGCGGAGACAAGGTCTATGAGCGCGGAGACAATAAAAAACGTAAAAACAGGCACTCCCCAAATGGATGCCTGTTTTTATGTTTTATTCTTCTTCACTCACGCCGAAATACGTAATGATTTCTTCATTTGTTTTACGTGGAGCTGCTTTTGGTAACGTATCGAAATAGCCAAATTGTAACATGCTGATGATGCGTTCACCTTGTTGCACATCTAAACGTTCGCGGAATTTCGGATTATCTAGGAATGGTGGTGTTTTCCAGCACGTTCCTATACCCCGATCCCACGCGAGCAATTGAATATTTTGGATTAGCATACTTGCTGCAGCATAATCCTCCAAACGTTCTTTTTGGCGTGCATCTTCAGGTACGATAATGAAAACAGCCGCGCTCGCAGACGAAAACTTTTTCATTTGCTTGTCTAAGTCTTCGTCGGAAAGTTGCTTCCAGTTCGCTACGCCGAATTCCTTCAATACATCTAGAAGCTGCTTATACTGCGCATCTGCTGCTACTATCAAACGCCAAGGATTACGGTTTCCATGGTTCGGTGCCCAGACGGCATCTTCTATAATTTCTGGTATGATTTCAGGTTCGATCGGTTGACCATTAAAGTTTTTTATCGAGCGCCGCGTAACGATGGCCTCTCTTACCGATAATGCTTGTTCATTCACACTCAACCTTCTCCTTTGCATGTGTACTATAACTGTTTCTAAGTATACCTAACTTGGCGAGTAGTTACTAGAGGCGAAGCAAAAAACACTTCGAACGCCTAGTTTCGATTCAAGAGAAATAGTCGTTTATTTTAAAGAATATATACTTTGCATTAGGTGAATAGGCGTAGGAATCTTTATAATCCCATGTTCGGTGATACGCATTATAGGTATGTGCATTGACTAGTGGTGTATTCCCATCCTTTGCTGTCACAATGGTTGAATGATCAAAACGTCCATCCCCTTGGAAATCATACGCGATGACGTCACCGATTTGAAGTTCTTCGGCCGAGCCGACTTGAGTAGCTGTTAAACCTTTCTTGGAAGTTGCTAAATACCAGCGCAATGAATGGGCTACAGTAAAACTGAAACTCCAAGTACCTTTACGCAACCACCAGCCCTTTTCACGATTGGGATAACCATGCATCGGTGCACCACCTGCTAGTAAACACTGGGAAATATAATTCGTACAATCATCATCCACTATAGGAAACGCTGGATTCCTACCATCCCACCATTTATCTGCATAACGTACTGCCGCTTGTCGATCATACAAAAAAACCCCTCCTTGCCAAACTATATGACAAAAAGAGGCTACGAATTAATACTTTAGATGAAAACTTCTTGATGACTATTCATGAATCTATTAATATGCGATAATGTGTATATTAATTCATTTAGTGTTATAAAATAGTATTAACTACTTTGTACAAAAAAAGTGGCAGCTCCCGAAGACTCACTTCAAGAACTGCCACAAATTTGTTTATGGAGCATAGGGGGCTCGAACCCCTGACCTTTGCACTGCCAGCGCAACGCTCTCCCAGCTGAGCTAATGCCCCTCGTTTCTGATACAATATAGAGTATATCAACTAGTCAAAGAAAAGACAATAGGCAAGGAAGGTGATATGACAGATGCAGTATGCAGAAAAGAAAATTAAAGAAACGGTACCGCTATGCGATTCTAAAGGTCTTCTTAATCCTGAATCCATCGGTTTTTCACATACTCCGCTAGTAGTCAGCAACCTAAAAGGTCAGTTCATGAAAAAGAAAAGATGGAATCATTGGTCCATCTATGGAGAAGATTTATTATTTTCCGCAACCATTGTCCATCTAGATTATAAAGCACTATGCCTTATTTACATATTAAATTACGAAACACAGCGATTTTATGAAAAACATATATCTATACCTTTTGGGCGACGCGTTCACATGCCACACGAACCATTGGATAGTATTAAATTCATTCATGATGAAATTACAGTTCAGGTCATTCATATGCAAGGTGAAACGCATTTATCTGTAACCATTCAGGATTTTGATAATGAAATACTTCATGCAGATTTACATATTATTCATCCTGAAAAAGATGACTCACTTAATGTTGTGGTTCCAAGAAGTCGGGATTCCTTCCACTTCACATCAAAACATACAATTTTGCCTACTGGTGGTTTTGTCAAAGTTGGAGATCGTCGCTATGACTTTAACCCTTACTATAGCTTTGCTGTATACGATTACAGCCGTGGTGTTTGGACTACCATGGAGAACTGGGAATGGGCTACGGCTTCTCAGCGAACTGGCGGCAAAAGGGTCGGATTGAATTTGGGAGGAAGTTGGACAGACGGTACAGGTATCACTGAAAATGCAGTATTCGTGGAAGGTACGATGTATAAATTCCATGAAGATGTAGTATTTGAACAAGATAAAGGCAATCTTATGAATCCTTGGCGTATTAACACTAAGGAATCAGACGATATTTCATTACTATTCAAACCGTTTTTCCAAAACCAGACACTTGAACAGTATTTCCTACGCAAAATGTCTGTCTATCAAACAGTTGGATATTACCACGGAAAGATTCGCCTGCCTAATGGTCAAATCTTACCTATTCGCCAAATGCTAGGTTCTATTCTTGAACGAAAATATGTATAAAAAATAACTCCCCCCTACATTAGGAAATCGTGGTTTAGCGCATGCCTTTTTTGGCGATAATATAAGTACCATGCACTCAGAAAGGATGTAGCGGATGTCTTTTTATAAAATGTTATCGATTATTGGAATTGCGTCTCTTTTAGTCGTCGGGGGCTGTTCTAAAAAGGAAGATCCACCAGATAATAATACAGCCATTGGTTTTGAGGACGAGGAGAAAGGCAAAGGCAGTACAATCAACACCGGTGACGGTTACGGCTTCACAGATTTTGATTTGACGATCAAGAAGGATAATAAGAAAATCGAAGTGGATTATGAAGGTGTAAAGCCTGGTGATGCGGAATATCTGAATGAGTTTCAAGAAGTAAATCAAAAAGGTAATGAAGCGATTGATAGTATGCATCCTATGTTTATCGAGATCTTGCTAGATAGTGATACGACGCAAGAGCAAGCAATCGATAAGATTCTTCAGTGGTATGGTCTTGATGATTACGATGAGTTTGATCTAGATGTTACGTTTTCAGATAATACAACGTTAGATATTGATGAAAAGAAATGAAGAACACTCGCTTATCCAGCGTATTGGATAAGCGAGTTTTTGTTGTACTAGCTTAGTCGGTTACGAATCATATGGTTCATATTGTTGAATTGGATCTGGTGGCGCAACAGTCTTCTTCTTTCGATTGCCGCCTACAGATAACCAAATAACTCCAAGTAGCATAGTAATCGCACCACTAATTTGCCAGCCCCCCATCAGTTGATCTAACCAAACGACAGATACTACCATCGCAGTTAGCGGTTCAAAGCTAGACAATACACTTGTCTCTACAGGTGAAATGTATGTCATGCTTTGTAGGAACAAAATAAAGGCAAGCGTCCCCATGATAATAACGAGCAACAACATCCCCATCGCCGGTCCATTTAGCAAGATAACTAAATTCATGAAGAACATCGGTAAATTGATGATAAATAATGCCAATCCACCAATGAACATCCCCCAACCAACAACGAGTAATACGCCCCACTCTGCCATCAAAACAACTGGATACAATGTATAAAATGTAAAGGCAATCCCGACAACTACCCCCCACACAATGGCGGTTGTGTTTAATGATATGCTGGAAAACGACCCATTAGTCAATAACAAGAGTAGACCGAACAATGCGACGACCATACCAATCACTTGCCCGCCCGGCGGAAAGGATCTTTGGGTAATGGACAATAGGATAATGATATATACAGGCGCGACGAATTGGAAGAGTGTAGCGACTACTGCGTCACTATGCGCGATCGTCTGGACGAAACCAAACTGCACACCTAGCATACCGATCACACCGAACGCGATCATCTTTCGAAACCACAGTTTCTGCCTCATTGGACGCCCTACTTGTACGCCTTTAGCCTTTAGTAATAAAAGAACAGCCGCTCCTGCTATCGTCAGACGCAAGATCAACATCATGGAAACTGACATGTCGCTATGATTCAAAATCCACTCCATCATAGGTCCTGTAGCACCCCATAACATTGAACCTATGACAATCATCATAATTCCTTTCATTCGTAACATGCTCCATCACCCCTAACAAAAAATTGTAGATTTCTTTACGTATAGTATAAAGTTCTTACTTATAATATGGACACAAGTCTATTTTTGCTTATAATAGTTATATAGTAGAACTTGAAAGGAGCTTTCTCTAATGAATACAACCGACCTCCCTGAAACCAATGAATATAACTCATTAGTTAATAGTCTCGATAAATTTCATTTAGTCACCCATACGGATGGAGAAGGACTAATAACCTATGCAAATCAGAATTACTTAAACGTGAGCGGATGGACACCTAAACGCATCATTGGAAAATCTATTTGGCAAATGTTTTCGGATTGCTCGGAAAACCAAGATATCGTCAATTCGATTTGGGATCGTTTACTTTTAGGTAAGTCCTGGTCAGGTAAAGTAGAAAAAATGTCTCGCGACGGCAAGCCATTTTTTGTAAATATGCTAGCAGTACCTACAACTTCTAATGAAGGCGAATTACAATCCGCACTTTTTTTAGAACTGGATATTACAGAAGATATCCGCTTGCAAGAAAAGCTAGGAGAAATCGCATTTATTGACGTGGAAACCGGATTAATGAGCCGCCACAAATTGGAACAAGTCGTTAATGAGTCGATTGACAAAGGACTTCATTTTTCATTTGTCTATTTAACGATCGATCATTACTACACTATAAAAGAATTACAATCTGCTGATTCTGAAACGCAACTGATCCAAGAATTCACTAATCGTCTAAAGCGTTATTTCCAAGATAGCCCGATTGCACGGATTGATACGAACAGTTTCGTCGTACTCACTGCATTTGGTGATTGGTATATTCAAGGATTCTATGATTTCCTAAAACAACAACCAATCTACTTGAGTCATAACGCACAAACGCTTTCGATCAGTGGCGGGATCGTACGTTTCCCCGAAGATCAACAAACATACGTGCAGTTATATCAAGTGGCACTTGCTGCTGCGGATGAGGTCATCAGCTCAGGTGGCGGCCGAATCGCTTCACTCTCTGCCGAGTCTCATAAAACTTTAAATCGCCGTCATGAAATCGATCGTAAAATGCTGACAGCACTAGATCGAAATTCGTTACACGTTGCCTATCAACCACAATTCGATATTGCCAGCAACAGTATTACTTGCTATGAAGCATTGGTTCGCTGGGAAGATGAAGAGCTTGGCGTCATTAGTCCCGATGAATTAATTCCCATCGCGGAAGAAAACGGATTGATAGAAGAAGTCGGAGCCTACGTAGCGGAAGAAGCGATGACGTTTGCGACGAATTGGCACCGAGCCGGCACGGATATGGGCATTTCCATTAACACTTCTGTGCGCGAATCATTGAATCCGCAATGGAAAGACCGTCTAATCTCTATCTTAAACGATACGGGCTGTCCGGCAAACAAAGTATACTTAGAGTTTACAGAAACATTCGCACTCAAGGCGGAAGAAGAACAATCTGTACTCTCACAAATGTCCGAGCTTCAAAATCTTGGGTTACAATTCACGCTAGACGACTTTGGTTCAGGTTATGCATCGTTACGCTATTTGCAACACTTGCCTGTCACAACTATCAAAATTGACCGGATCTTTACTGAAGTTTTGCTTAGTAATCCAAAGACTCAAAAGTTAGTAGAAGGAATTATTCAGCTTTCCAAAAAGCTGAACTTATACACAGTCGCTGAAGGCGTCGTCAATGAAGACCAGTTTAATTTGTTGAAGAAAATGGGAATCGACGCGGTACAAGGTCACTATATCGGTATACCACTACCCGCCGATCAAATCGACATACACTAAAATAAGTCCACACAAATTTGATGGAGCACCTTTCTTATAGAAAGGGCTCCATTTTTTCGCGCATATGGGTAGTTAGGTTTTATCCGTCTATTTCCTTACAGCTTACTGGATGGGGGATGAAAATACAATGTTTTTATATTGAGGTTGCTTGGGCTATGAGCGCGAGATCACTTTCTATGAGCGCGGGATCGCTTTCTATGAGCGCGAGATCGCTTTCTATGAGCGCAGGAACGCTTTCTATGAGCGCAGGACCGCTTTCTATGAGCGCGGGATCGCTTTCTATGAGCGCGAGATCGCTTTCTATGAGCGCGAGATCGCTTTCTATGAGCGCGAGATCGCTTTCTATGAGCGCGGGACCGCTTTCTATGAGCGCGAGATCGCTTTCTATGAGCGCGCGATCGCTTTCTATGAGCGCGGGACCGCTTTCTATGAGCGCGAGATCGCTTTCTATGAGCGCGGGATCGCTTTCTATGAGCGCGCGATCGCTTTCTATGAGCGCGAGAACGCTTTCTATGAGCGCGGGATCGCTTTCTATGAGCGCGGGATCGCTTTCTATGAGCGCGGGATCGCTTTCTATGAGCGCGGGGGCGCTTTCTATGAGCGCGGGATCGCTTTCTATGAGCGCGGGATCGCTTTCTATGAGCGCGGGAACGCTTTCTATGAGCGCGAAACCACTTTCTATGAGCGTGGACATAAATTACTCGATTACTTTTTCACTACATCCAACACACTGAATCCATCCAACGAGTAACTTTTCACTTCACCCGAGGCAATCGTGTACACGGCATCGCCACTATACAACAAACGCTGAACCTCTCTCTCCCAATCCATATAATCCTGCGTAATTGAATCAGTCAAATTCGCCTTCAGCGTAATGCCATTCTCTGCAGTAATTTCATAAATCATCGCACCCGCCTTTTCAAGATGCAGATAATTACCGTTCTTCCCTTCCTTGTAAACAGTAATCGGAAAGCCGAAGAGATTTCTTGCTGGATGAACAAACAACGCATGGTGATTATGTTGAACGGGTGAATATGTTCCTTGGCCGCCAATGATTTCTGATGCCGTTTCTTTTGGATTCGCGAAATCTGTAACATCAAACAGGGAAATCTTCATCCCCCGCGTCTGAATAATAGGTTCGCCTCCCTGTGGATTTTTCTTCGTAACAGTCTCGTAGCCGAAGCCTATTAAATGTCCATCGTCAAGCGGGTGCAAATAGTTACTGAAGCCTGGAATCTTCAACTCCCCTAACACTTTCGGGTTTCTAGGATCTCCAACATCCATTACAAACAGTGGATCCGTTTCGCGGAACGTCACCATATACGCTTTATCTCCAATGAAACGCGCAGAGTAGATTCGTTCATTGACCGCAAGATTTTCCACTGAACCGACTTGTTTCATTTGACTATCTAGAATGAATAAATGGTTTTTCGCAACATTCTTCTCATCCCATAGATTGCCTTCTGTTGTCACAACGCGGAAATAGCCATCGTGTTCATCCATGGAAAATTGATTTAAAATCGTTCCTTTTAGTTGGGCGGTTTGCTCGAAATTAATTGACGTACCGTTCAATGCGAATTTGAATACTTCACTATTTCCTGCCATATAGCCTCGCCCTTCATCATATTGCGTGGACGTTAAGTAGATGTTGTCCTTCGACATATACAATTGTTCACCGCTGCCGAGATAGGCTTTCGTCTGGACACTACCTTCTTCTGCCGAGTGAATATCGATCGCTGTAACGACCGAATAAGAAGGTTCCATCGCACCAGGCAGGATGTAGACTTTATCCAGCTCCATCGGTTGTGACGTCCGATTTATAGTAGAATCAAAAACTTTCGGCAAATATTGCTCCCTTTCAACTGGCATATCTGTTATCCAATACATCGGCTGGTTATTCGTAATCATATAGACGTATTGGTCAATTTTTCGTGTACCGATTACATAGCCTTCCGCCCCTGCTTCACGCAGTAGTTTCGGCTGCTTTCGGTCTGCAATATCATAGACACGAATAACGGATAATTCTTGCGTAGGCATGATTCGATTGGATGTCATCGCATCCAATGATTGTCGATTGCCAATGACCACCAGAATATCCTCATCTACATACAATTCTCTCGGATAAAAATTATCGCCAAAATCCGTCACACTGGCGTTCAGCAAATTCTTCTGATCGCGGATATCTACGATCACTAACTCCTCGTAATTCGTCATATCATAAATGAAATCGCCATCTGTTTTGACGACATCCGCTTCATCCACGCCTGCTACTTGCTGATTCGTTTCGGAATAATTGGAATTCCCTTGCGCCGATGCTTTATCTTCGGATGCAGACTCCATCACGACATCGTCTCTACTCATAAATGTATTTCGTTTCTTTACTTGTGCAAAATACTTTTCAATTTCCTTCACGGATGCGACTGGTTTAACCGATTCAATTACAGAAAATGAAACCGTCGAATCTGCCGCGCGCCGCCATCCGCCGAAGCTGTTCATTGGCAAATGCAATTGATATTCTCCGGGTGGTAACTCGCCTACTTTCAAAGTGTTTTTTTCATTTCCATACGTCATTTTTGTGGACACTCTTTGTTTCTGCTGATCCGTCACATAAAATTTCGATGCATCGATTGTAGCTGGTGTCGCAAAATACACTGTCAATGGCTGTCCCGCAAGTACGGATTTCGCAGACTTGACTCCTACTTTCGGCCAGAGTAAGAAGCTTGCTAGTACAAGCACCGCGACGATGCCGAAAACTAGAATTCCTCTATTTTTCTTCATACAATTCATCCTCTCCATAATTACTGTTATTGGAGTAGACTGAATTCTTTTAGTTTAGTTACAATGTTTGAAAAAAATGTGGTTTACCGTGTCAACAACGCACTTGAAACTTGCAATACGTAGGTAAGCAATTATAATTATAATTCACTTAATGGACGAAAGAGGTTTTTAAATGGAACAAAAGCAATACGAATACTTAGCGGACAATCCGAATGTCAAAGTTCTCCCTATCATGTTAACTCTAATCATTGGCGCTTTTTTCGCTATTTTGAATGAAACATTATTAAATATCGCGCTTATCACACTGATGGATGAGTTTTCGATTACATTACCCAGCGTGCAATGGATGGCGACTGGCTTCATGCTCGTCATGGCAGTTGTCATTCCAATTTCAGCCTTGTTACTCCAATGGTTCACGACCCGACAATTATTTATTGGAACGATGACCGTATTCACCATCGGAACGATCATTGCAGCGAGCGCGCCTTCGTTCGCTGTATTATTAACTGGCCGACTCTTTCAAGCTGTTGGAACCGGCTTACTTATGCCCATTATTTTCAACGTCTTCTTGCTCATTTACCCACCCGAACGACGCGGGAAAATCATGGGTCTTATCGGACTCGTTATTATGTTTGCGCCCGCGATCGGACCTACATTATCTGGAGTCATTGTTCACTATTTAGGATGGCGCTATTTATTCATCCTCGTTATTCCATTCTCGTTATTTTCCATCGCATTTAGTTATAAATACTTAGTCAATGTATCTGAAGTGACGAAACCTAAAATCGATTATGTATCATTGGTATTTTCAACAATCGGTTTCGGCTCGCTCGTCTACGGATTCAGTTCGGTTGGTGAAAGCGCGAATGGGTTTGCAAATCCTATGGTATTGCTATTCATCGGCACCGGCGTGATCGGTATTGTCCTTTTTGCAACTAGACAATTTAAATTAAAAGAGCCCGTCATGGATTTGCGCGTTTTCCGGTATCCGATGTTTACACACGCTGTTCTTATGTTTTTAATTATTATCATGGCGATGTTTGCTTCGGAAATTATTTTGCCGATTTATATGCAAGGTCCTCTCGCTCTCACTGCTGCGACAGCGGGACTGATTTTGTTACCGGGCAGTATTTTAAATGGTATTATGTCACCGTTTATGGGGCATTTATTCGATAAATTCGGGCCACGTGTACTGATGATTCCTTCAAGCATTGTGTTAAGTGCAACGATGTTTATGATGAGTCGATTAACAATTGATACGCCTATTTGGATGGTTGTTGTTAGTTATATTTTACTCATGTTGACGATTTCCGCGATTATGATGCCAGCAGAAACGAATGGACTAAACCAATTGCCTAAACGATTGTACCCACACGGAACGGCTGTTATGTCCACCCTACAACCTGTTGCTGGTGCGATTGGCGTTTCGATTTTCATTAGTATTATGAACGCGAGACAATTGCACTTCTTAGAAAAATCCACGACACCTACTGAATCTGCAACGGTTAATTTAGCATTAGTTGCAGGAGTAGAGCTTGTTTATTTCATTGCATTTGCGATGTCTATCGTTGCGGTTATTTTATCGTTTAGTGTGTATCGGGCGAAACCAACAGAGGATGTTACGGAGTCGCAAGTTTAACGTTTCTATCACAATATAATGACCACTTGGATAGTCATTTTTCATATTCATTGGATCCCCTCCTTACCAGATTGGACTGGATTCTTTTTATTTCGTTACAGTTTTTATGAAAAAACCTACTGAATTAATCAGTAGGTTTTTTCTCTCCCCATACATACCATGGTAATTTATAATCTATTTTACTGAATTTTCACTATTTTTATCCAACCTCCGTCTTTCTTTTGCACTTTATAATTTACATTTATACCGTCGGATTTTTGAAAAGTATATAACCCGTGTTATCTTTTAGAAAGGTAACAGGGTCAATGACATTTTTGTAGGGGATCTTTCTCTCAGGAAGCAATATGTTGGTTACTATTTCATCTGCAATAGTAACAAGGGATTTAAATTCATTATTTATTTCTGCTTGGTATTGCAATTGATTGTATTTGTAGGCAGCGTAAGACCCTAGATTCAAATTAAAAGACTGTTTTATATCTGAAAGTGTTTCTTTATCATCTTGATTTTGTTAATTAAGCCTCAATGAAATAGAATTTGATTCTTGAGTTACAACGATGTCTTGTTGTTCAGAATTTCCATCTGTATATTTTACATTTACTTTAATGATCATGTCATCACCTATTACTTCATTGCCGTCATGAGGAATGGCAAGAGCATATTTATGTTTTTCTTGTTCATTATAGTTAACTGTATAGGTACTCCCTACTTCCTTTATTCCTTGATATTTACCCGAACCAGGCTCAGTAGTAATGAAATTTATCTTTTCCGATCTTAACCATTCTTTGTCTACATACTCTTTAGAAGTAAATGTAACATCTTCAATAAACTTGCCTTCGCTTAACGTATAAGTGATTGATTCAATCTGTTCTCCAGTTATTTTTAGTCTAACATCTGTAAAAATTAAATTAGCTCCACTACCACTTATACTCAGTAGAGCACCTACTCTATCTTCAGTTGCTAATTCAATAGTAGCTTTTTCTGACGTAATAGCTGTATTAAACTGTTTCCCATCATCACTCAATGCATAAGCCGTGATTGCAAAATTTGCAACTTGGATCTCTCCATTCTTATTAAGATATGGCATGCCTATCATAATAGATAAAAGGATTCCAAATGCACATGCTACCGAAATCCATCTTATATAATTCACTTGAATCGATTTTTTCTTGCCAATATTCTTTTTTATACGATCTTCCATAGCTTTTGACATTTCAATAGAAGTAACGGCATCTTTGATCTTCTCAAAATCCATATTCATTCTCCTTTCGATATCTTTCTCGAAGAAGCTCTCTTCCCCGTTGTAACCGCTTTTTCACGGCTGACGTAGTAATGGTAAGGATTTTCGCTATTTCATCGACTTTATAGCCCTCCACATAATAAAGTAACAATACAACTTTATGTTTAGTTGGCAATCTCATTAAGTGATCGAGTAAATCATGATTTTTATCATTCTTGGAATATAGCTGTAAATCATTGATATCTATATGCTTACGAATAAAATTGTACCTTCTCATATTTTTGCAGCGATTTGTGGCAATCGTTATCAACCAAGCCTTCTCATGTTCTGGATCGTTAAATGTTGGAGATTTCGTTAGATAAGTAATAAAAGTATCTTGTACAGCATCCTCTGCATCTTTCTCATTACATAGAATAACAAGACAAATACTAAATAGCATATTGCCATATGTATCAACAATTCGCTTTGCGTCTAGTTCATCCGACCACGCTTGTTGCAACATTTCTCAACTCCTTTCACTACTAACACACTTGAAGATACCAAATGGTGACTTTTTTGTTTTAAAAAAACCATATCCTAATCAATATGTTTCACGTTCAATACAGTGATGGGGCAACAAATATTCGAAATTGCAATCAAATCAGGAAAATATCAGCACAACAACGACTTACATAAGTTATTTTCACATATTCAACAATTGCCTCCGTTTGGAGATTTAGTCAAGTTCTTGGAAGGTTTGGAGCAGTCGCCTAAAGGGATTGAAAAGCACGTTGCGGAAAAGGTAGCAAAATGGCTGACTAAAAAGACGGACTTAAAGGTGATTGCTGATGGAGATAATTTGATCGTTCCTTCGCTTGCGACATCTGGTACAGTAGATGTAGAAACTATGGACAGTGATATAATTGTAACAATGGGGGTTGGAGAATGTATCGTAGTTGGAAATATACAAAATCAGGTGCGTGGAAACGTCTATAATAACTGTCTATAACAACTAGACTAGGTGAGGATGATGAACATGAAAATAAAAAAGTTACCATTAAAATTCGGCATCTTTCTCTTGAGTATCTTTCAAGTCTATACAATTTTCACTAGGTGGGGGCAAGATACGCAAGGAACAATCATCGCTAGCGCAATTTTAGTAGGTTGTATACTATTGCTGATAGCAGACATGTTCTTTAAAAGCGATAACCCCAACAACCATTCAAAATAAGCGTATTCGAGGTGTCACTCTCGAATACGCTTGTTTTTTTATGTTTCACTACCTACCCATAGTAAAATCAAAAACCGCTAATTCACAAGTGAATTAGCGGTCCTTTTTTCGTCCATTACTTAAGCTTCTACTAACACTATTTTCGAAAGTTGCTTAATCGCCTGTTCAATCAATTCCACTTTCTGAACGAGCGCAAGTCGCACATAGCCTTCACCTGCTGTACCGAAAATACTTCCCGGCACCATGACGACGCCAACTTGTTTAATCGCTTCGAAGACAAATGCTTTATCGTCCATGTCAAATGGATACTTCGCCCAGACGAACATCCCGCCTTCTGACGGAGTCGTTTCCCATCCTAGTGATGCAAGTCCGTCCATCAATGCATGATGACGTTTCGAGAATTCTGCACGCAAGCGATCAGTAATTTCTTCCCCGTTATCAAGAGCTACGGCTGCGGCTTCTTGAATCGGACCGAATGTGCCGTAGTCAAGGTTCGACTTCAATTCTTTCAGCACTTTAATCATCTCTGCATTACCGACGAAGTATGCGATACGTGCGCCTGCTAGACTGAAACTCTTTGAAAGGGAATTGATTTCCATCCCGACTTCTTTTGCACCTGGTGTAGTTAGGAAACTCGCGGGACGATCACCTGTGAAGTAGTATTCGGAATACGCCGCGTCGTGCAGTACGATGATTTCGTATTTTTTTGCGAACGCTACGACTTCTTTGAAGAATTCTTCATTTGGCATGGCAGGCACTGGATTGCCCGGCAAGTTCAAAATGAGTAGCTTCGTATTTTCCGCCACTTCTTCTGGTACTTCATTCAAATTAGGTAAGAAGCCGTTTTCTGCAAGCAACGGCATATAGTAAGGAACTGCGCCTGCTAATTTGATCCCAGCATCGTATGCAACGTATGCCGGGTTTGTTGTTAGTACATAGTCCCCTGGATCACAAAATGCTAGCGGTAAATGGACGAGTCCTTCCTGCGAACCCATCGTCTGTAAAACTTCTGTTTGTGGATCGATGATAACTCCTGTGCGTCGTTTATAGTAATTCGCGACAGCTTCATGGAATCGATTCGTCCCTCCGAGTGTGTAGCCGTAAGAAGAGGCCAGCGCGCTTTGTTCAGACAGCGCTTGACGCACACGCTCGTCTGGCGGCAGATCCGGGCTACCTAAGCTTAAGTCGATGACGTTAGCTCCAGTTGCGCGCTTTTCCGATGCAGCTGCTTTTAGGTCACCGAAAATAGCGGGTGTGAAGATGGACATTTTTTTGGACGGTTCAAATTTCATGAAGATGCACTCCTTAGCTGTTATAGAATAGTTTATCTACTTAGTATAACACGCAAAATCGCATCTTGGAAAAAACTTTAGCAATAATCTGTGGATGTTTGTCTTATGAAAATCTGGGAATACTTTTGATGACCAACTTTATAAAGGAGGATACATGTGACTAACGATAAATTTGAAAAGATTGATAATCAAGTACCCGGTCAGACGCAAGCTGAACAACCAGGCGTGGAAGAAGACATGCATCCAGCTCCGATTTATGATGATCCTAATCGTAAAGGTGCAGATAAACTAAAAGGTAAAACTGCATTGATTACGGGTGGAGATAGTGGTATCGGCAGAGCTGTCGCCGTTGCATTCGCAAAAGAGGGAGCAAATGTCGCGATCGCCTATTTAGCAGACCAGGAAGATGAAGATGCCGATAAAACGCTTGAATTGATTGAACACTACGGCGGTAAGGCGATGAAATATCAGACGGACATTAGCATAGAAGATAACTGCGAACAGCTGATTCATCAAGTGATTGTGGATTTTGGCGAACTTAATATACTTGTCAATAATGCCGGCAAACAGTTTCCACAAGAGTCGATTGAGAACATTACAGCAAATCAGCTTAAAGAAACGTTTGAAACCAATTTCTTTGGGCTCTTCTATCTCTCAAAAATTGCAGTCTCACATATGAAGAAAGGCGATTGCATTATCAATACTTCTTCAATCACAGCATATAACGGCTCGAAGGACTTGCTTGATTACTCCGCAACGAAAGGCGCTATCACAAGTTTCACCCGGTCACTAGCTCTGAACTTGAGCGATAAAGGGATTCGAGTGAACGCTGTGGCACCAGGTCCGATTTGGACACCACTCATTCCAGCAACATTTGATGCAAAAAAAGTTGCTGAACACGGATCTGATACACCGATGAAACGTCGTGGGCAACCTGTAGAAAATGCGCCCGCTTATGTATTCCTCGCTTCACAAGATGCTAGTTATATGACCGGACAAACGATTCATGTAAATGGGGGCGATTATGTCGGTTCGTAAATTATGATAAAACAAGCATAGTCTAAAAAACTATGCTTGTTTCAATTCATTCCTCAAAAGGCCAAGTAGGCAACATGCGATTGAGCTTTTTATCGCTTCGTTCGCCTAGCACATATTCCGCCTGCATGATCGTGTGAATTTCTCTAGTACCCTCGTAAATTACAGGTGCTTTGGAGTTTCGTAAATAGCGCGCGACGGGAAAGTCGTCTGAGTAGCCGTATGCGCCGTGAATTTGCATCGCGTCGTCTGCTGCTTGGTTAGCAAAATCACAAGCTTGCCACTTCGCTAGTGACGTTTCACGCGTGTTGCGGATTCCTTTGTTTTTCAACTCACCCGCACGATAGACGAGAAGTTGACTCATTTGATAGCCCGCTTCCATCTTCGCAAGCATCTGCTGTACCAATTGATGTTCTCCAATTTTCTTACCGAATGTCTCGCGTGTTTTCGCGTACTCAATACTCGCCTCAAGGCAAGCATTTAACAGACCAACCGCACCCGCCGCCACTGTAAATCGACCGTTATCGAGCGCCGCCATGGCAATCTTGAAACCTTCACCTTCTTCACCAACTAAGTTAGCTGCTGGCACACGAACGTCTTCGAAAAACAGTTCACCCGTATTACCTGAACGAATGCCATACTTGCCTTTAATCGCTTTCGATGAAAAGCCAGGCATCGTTCGTTCTACAATGAATGCGCTAATGCCATGATGTTTTTTTGATTTATCGGTATACGCGAAGACAAGGAAATGATCTGCTGAATCACAAAGCGAAATCCACGTTTTCTGCCCATTGATTACATACTCATCACCATCACGCACAGCAGTCGTCTGAATCGCTGACACATCCGATCCAGCACCGGGTTCCGTTAATCCGAAGGCACCAACTTTTTCGCCTTTCGCTTGCGGAACTAAGTATTTCTGTTTTTGTTCTTCCGTCCCCCACTGCATGAGCGTCATACAATTCAGTCCAATATGCACCGAAACCGCTGTACGGAATGCAGTATCTCCACGCTCTAATTCTTCGCATAAAATAGCCAATGAATTATAATCCATGCCACTGCCGCCATACTTTTCAGGTACACAAACCCCCATGAAACCAAGATCCGCAAGCTTTTTCCAAAGCGCAGGATCAAAGCTACCTTGCGAATCCCATTTCGCTATATGCGGCATAATTTCCGCATCAACAAATTGTCTAGCTGTTTTGCGTAACATGTTTTGTTCAGCTGTAAATGTAAAGTCCATCTCCGTTTCCCCCTTTACGATGACTGCTCTTCAATTATTACACCGCGTTTTTTCATTTCTTCAATATAGAGATTTCCAGGCACAATTTGTTCGGGTGGATACGCGCCTCTTTTTGTGATGACGCCGTTACCAATCATCTGTGCCACAACGGAAATCGTATTAGCCGTCGCAAGTGCCATTGCGGTTTCATTCGTCGATTGGTCTTTTTCAGTAATCATATTGAACGTCACCGTTTTCGACTGCCCCTCCTTCGTTCCACTAACGATGACACGTAATAATACTGCGTCCGACTTGTCGCCAAGACGTAATTGGGGTGTCAAATGTTCTAGCATAACATCACGCACGCGCAGTGGTTTGCCATCTACTTGGATTACTGATTCTCTCGACAACAAACCGAGATCAACTAATAACTTCATCTTTTCTGCATGCCCAGGATAACGAATCGTCTTATATTCTAGCGTCTCAATCATAGGGAATGATTCTAGCAACGTTGAAGTTCCACCTGATGTATGGAAGGCTTCCATCGTGCCATAACCAGTAAACTCAAGTGACTCTACTTCAGATAGTGAAGGCAATTCGACCACATGTCCTTGACGAATGACGCGAGAAGTATCTGTGTAATGATCAAATAATCCTTCCAATGAAAAGACGACATTGTAATTGAGTGGTGGCTCAGGTTTTACAGGTACGCCCCCGACGTAGAGCTTGATCTCGCTCGTTTCATCAAGTGTCGAAGCCCCATAACCCGCTAAAATATTGATCATACCTGGTGCCACACCTAGATCCGGAATGAGCGTTACACCTTTAGCAACCGCTTGTTCATGCAATGCCAAGACTTTATCCGTTGCGCCACCGATATGTCCACCTAAATCGACAACATGTACACCGCGTTCGACTGCACAGCGAGCAACTTTTTCATTGAACGTATAAAATAGTGCATTGACGACGATATCTCCAAGTCCAATGACGTCGCTCAACTGCACGTCGTTTCTGGCATCTAGTAAGAGAATATCGAGTTTATCGGACATTAGTTGCTCCGCAAAATCTTCCGCCTGCCGAATGGCTCGGTCCGCCAAATAAACTTTTTTCACTTCATCGTGCTTCACTAAATCTCGAACTACTTCTTTTCCCATTAATCCGGCACCTAATACGACAACTTTCATCTGCCCATCCCTTCTTCCTGTAGTTCATTCCGTATCAATTTGTGCACGTTGCAATTTACCACTGTAATCAATATATATGCTCTTCCATTCCGTAAAGACATCAAGCGCTGCAACACCCGAATCCCGATGACCATTACCCGTTCCTTTCGTCCCACCGAACGGTAAATGAATTTCTGCGCCTGTCGTTCCTGCGTTAATATAGACGATTCCTGTATCCAAATCGCGTTGTGCACGGAACACTTTATTAACATCTTGCGAGAAAATCGAACTCGACAAGCCGTACTTTACGCTATTATTCACTTCGATCGCTTCATCAAGGCTGCCGACTGTAATGAGCGAAACGACTGGACCAAAAATTTCTTCTTGTGCGAGGCGACTATCCCATGCCACATCTACGAATAACGTCGGCTCGAAATAATGACCATTCGCAAAGTCTCCTTCATTTAAAACACTTCCACCTGCCACTAGCTTCGCACCTTCTTGCTTACCTATTTCAATATAGCTCTCTATTTTCTCAAGTGCTTTCGCGTTAATAACAGGACCGACTTTTACCGATTCATCCAGCCCGTCACCCATCGTCAATTCTTTCATACTTTCAATTAGTCGCGCTTGCAGTCGCTCCTTGACCGCTTCATGAACAATTACCCGGCTACATGCCGTACAGCGCTGCCCAGCCGTTCCGAACGCACTCCATAAAATACCTTCAACTGCTAACTCAAGATCTGCATCATCCATGACAATGACCGCATTTTTACCGCCCATTTCCAATGAAACCTTCTTCAAATGGCGACCACCAAGCTCCGCCACATGACGACCTGTTTCCGTTGACCCGGTAAATGAAATGACCCGTACATCCGGATGTTCAATCAACGCTGTTCCAACATCAGCACCCGACCCAAAGACGATATTCGCTACACCATGCGGCAAGCATGCCTCTTCAAAGATCAATGCCATTTCATACGCCATTAACGGAGTTTCCGTTGCCGGTTTCCAAATGAACGTATTACCCGCCACAATGGCCGGGAACGATTTCCACGTCGCAATCGCAATCGGGAAGTTCCAAGGTGTGATCAAGCCAACGACGCCAATAGGAGCACGTACGCTCATTGCGAATTTGTCTTGTAGTTCAGACGGTACCGTTTCGCCAAATAGCCGACGCCCTTCTCCCGCCATATAAAAGGCCATGTCAATTCCTTCCTGTACTTCGCCACGAGCTTCTTCTATTACTTTACCCATTTCTTTCGTCAGTACTTGCGCGAGATGTTCTTTTTTTTCTTTCATCAGTCGGCCAATTTCATATAAGTAGTCCGCACGTTTCGGTGCCGGTACAAGCGCCCATTGCTTCTGCGCCTTCTTCGCAGCTGCCACCGCTTGCTTAACGTCTTCTTCTGTAGAAAGCGGTACTTGCGCTAGCACTTCTCCGTTCGCTGGATTAACCACAGCTCCATAGTTCGCCGCCTCTTTTTGCCATGTTCCATCGATGTAGTTAGTAAGTTTCATCCGTCTTGCCCCTTTCCATTTACAGTTTTCTCGTAATTGCCCTTATTAGAATTATTCGACAATATATCATCCTATTCCTTCATTACGAGACTTATTCTGGATTTTCCACAAGTCTAGTTGTAAAAGTATTCTTCATTGTACTCACTTCAACGCTGGTGAAGTAGGCCTGTTTAATAGGGGGATCTGGGGAGAGAGTTAGTAATTTCTAGACAATTCAATACACTTCTGTATGTGGAGAAGTAATTCATCATTGTACCCACTGCGGCGCTGGCGGATGGCTCCCGCAATGAGCCAGACAGGAAGACCGCCTATCTGTCTCATCGCTCCGCCTACCGCTTGTAAGGCGCCTTCGTTTGGTGAGGGGGAGTAAGTAGCATAGCTCTTTGAAGTTAGTAAGGGACTCAGTAATTTCTAGACACTTCTATCCGCTTCTGAATTTTGTTAAGTAATCATCACTGTACCCACTTCGGCGCTGGCGGATGGCTCCCGCAATGAGCCAGACAGGAAGACCGCCTATCTGTCTCATTGCTACGCCTACCGCTTGTAAGGCGCCTTCGTTTAGTGAAGAGAAGTATGTAACATAGTACTTTAAAGTTTAAAAGTGAATGTTACTATGTATCAAAGACTACTAAAAATACACTGTACTCAATAGCGTAGGCACAACTGCGGGGTCGGCCGAAACAAAGAGACGGCTAGCGTGAACTTTCGCTAGCTGGCTCTTTGTGGGAGGCAATCCCCCACGTGCCGAAGCGATGATAGAAAGCTGATCTGCACTAACTTCAGAACCGTAAAAAAGTCGAGCAACGACCCACCACAACAAAAAAACACCACAACCAGTCGTATAAACGACCAGCCGTGATGGTTATTAACGTAACTTACAGCATAAACCAAATATAATGCGCCTCATCCGGAGTACCCGGCTTAACCGAAGCACTCTTCGGGAAAGGAGCCTTCTCAGCACCCGCATGAATCAACGCACCCACATACGGATTCAACCGCTCCGCCTTCTTGAAAAACTCCGCACTGTGTTCAGATTCCCCTTGCGTCTTGTCCATCTCAATCAACCACGCCAAATAATGATACGCTGCATCCTCTTGCGAAATCTCTGCACACGCCTCATGCACTCGCTCCGCCTGTTCAATTTCGTCCTGATAAATCAACGACGCAATCGCCAAATAGCGAACCCCTTGATGATCATGAAGATCCAACGTCAACAAACGCATGAACAATTCACTCGACTCTGTATAACGCTCATTGCTATAAAGCCACACACCATAACTTAATAAACTGCGTAAATACGGACGGTTCGGCGCGAAAGCCCAAGCATCTTCCGCTTGATTATTGAACTGCTTTTCACCTGAGAAAATTGCTTGCTTGAACAGCTTTTCTTTTTCTTCTAGCGCCTCTGTAAATTCTGCTTGTAACAACAACGCATCCACATTCGTCGGATCTGCACCAAATGCTTGCAGCGCAAAGTCATGACGTTGCTCAACAGTCTCCGCATTATATGCCATATAACAAAGCATCTGCGCTTCTTGTTGTTGATTTTCCGGCTCAAATGGTTTTTGAATCGCTTGCTGAATGAATGCTTGCGCTTCTTCTAGCGTCTCGAAATTGTTTTTCAACGACAGCATATGCACTTGCCAATTCGTTTGCTCCGTTGGACGTGGATCCGTTCCAACATAATACGCAACACCTGAATTTCCTTCATTCATCATTTGTTCTAAATCATCGACCTTACCTTTCAACGCATCGGTATGTTTTCTATAAGAAGACACCGACACACCAAACATCTTACCGACTTCCGTTTGCGTATACGTATTCGGCATCATCTCTAGATCCACAGCTAGTTGGAACGCAGCGGCCGCTAATACTTCAGGCTTACGGAACTTCGGCTGTTCATCTGTAAAGTAATACGCCATCAATGAAAGCAACATTTCATATGCGCCCGGATACAGTTCTTCACTCTCTAATTTCGCATCTACTATTTCAACTACTTCACGTTGAAGCGGCGTAAAGTTTTGTTCCACAACATCAGTCAATGTCTGTGCATCTAATTTACAAATAAATTCATAAATGTCCACGAGATGGTTTTTGAAGAATTCAAAACTATTATTTTCGTCAGCTGTTTCAGCAAGTTTCTGTACCTGTGAAACTAACTCTTTGCTCATATGTTCATTGACAGCTATTGCAGAGATCGGCATGACATGGCGTTCATCATTGCGCAATTCCTCAAGCACAATCGCAAGCACAGCCTTTACGTCACTCGGCTCCCCCGGCTCTTTGGCCAACAAATACTCGCCTTCTCCAAGAATTTCTTTCATATGGTACACTTGCTCATCTGCGGAAACGACTTCAGCAAATGTAATGAATGAATTTTGCCAGCTTTTTAGTATATTGCGTACCGCTTTATTTTGCGTGCGATTCAACGCTTTTACGAGATGACGACGCCACAAATCTTTTCGGACTATGAAGAAATAATAATCACTAACATTCGTCACTAACTCTTCTTCCTGCATCCAGTCGCCTAGACGTGCAGCCCACTCCTTCAATAAAACCTCCAACGCCCGCACTTCTGCAGGTGCCAATGACGTTTCATAATAACTGTTCAGCACACTTCTCAGTTCTATTTGAATTTGATTAGTGCCCGGCTCGCTCGTTTTCCCACAACATTCCTGAACAATTTTCCCACTTTCGCATGGGCATTTTTCATTATTCCCCATCACATCGAACACAACCTTTTCTTTTTACTATAACACAAAAAAAAGAAGCTCAGCATGCCAAGAGGCACACAGAGCTTCCCATTCCAGTTTTCGGAATTTTCAATCTTCATTTTTTACTGGAGTAAATGTAGGTGGCACGACACGTTTAATAAACAATGAAAGGACTAACGCACCTACTGTAATGAGTGTGGAGATGAAAAATGCGTGATTGACACCATCAAGCATCGCCATACGCTTAATTTCTTCTGTCATCGATGTAATATCGACACCAGAAGCAGCCAACTCATTCGCTTGCGCGGCAGCTGACTTTTCAAGACGATTCGTCATGATTGTCAGCAAGAGCGCGGAACCAATTGCACCGGACACTTGTTGCAACGTATTGTTCATTGCAGTACCGTGCGGATTAGATTTCATCGGCAATGAATTCATCCCATTCGTCATGATCGGCATGGTAACCATGGATAAACCGAACATCCGGATCGTATAAATCATCATCAAATAATAATAACCCGTATCGATTTCCAAACGGCTCAGATAAAAGGTTGACACTGCGGTTATTGTCAACCCAGTGTAAGCAAGCGCGCGTGGTCCATATTTATCGAACAATTTACCCGTAATCGGCGACATAACTCCCATAATAATTGCACCCGGTAACAACAGAAGCCCTGCATGCAACGGTGAAATACCGCGAACACTTTGTACGTACAGCGGTGTTAAAATCATACCCGAAAACATCGCAATAGAAAGTACAATCGAAATAGCGGATGCTAATGCGAACATCGGGTGCTTATAAATTTTGAAATCGAGCATCGGTTCTTTCATATTCAACTGCTTCACTACGAAAATAATAAGCGCTAACGTCCCGATAGCAATCGTGCTGTATACTTCTATCGCTCCCCAGCCCTTTTCACCAGCGGTACTAAAGCCATACAATAGCCCACCAAAACCGATACTAGATAGCACAAGTGATAAGAAATCTAATTTCACATCACGATTCGGTGTGATATTCTTCATTTTGAAAATCGCAATGACAATCGTCAATAAAGAAATTGGCAAGACAATCACAAACAGCATATGCCATGAATAATGCTCAACTACCCAACCGGACAACGTCGGTCCAATAGCAGGTGCAGTGAACATAACTAAACCAAACATACCAAGCGCTGTCCCACGTTTCTCAATCGGAAACGCTGTTAACATAACATTCATCAGCAACGGCATCATCAATGCAGATCCACATGCTTGAATCATGCGGGATACAATTAATAGATTAAACGTCGGTGCAATAATCGCTAGGAATGTACCTAGTGAAAACAAGATCATCGCTGTTAAGAAGATCTTTTTATTCGTAAACTTTTGTATGAAAAATGCACTCGCAGGAATCAAAATACCGTTGACAAGCATAAATCCAGTCGTCAGCCACTGAACATCTGACGGACGAATCGCAAACTCCTCCATGATGACTGGCAGTGCAATATTAAGTAATGTGTTGTTAAGAATGGCAACAAAGGCCCCGATGAATAAAATCGCAATGACCCCATAAGGAGGGTTTTCATGCAATTTCTTAATATCTAATGATTCTTCCATAGTATCCTCCTCTGTGTACTTATAAAGTATATCAGAATTTAATTTTATACCTACAGTCCAACTATTTCAACTACATAAGCTCAATCGCCCAAAATAGTTGATATGATAACCTTTACTAGTTAATATACTAGTTAGACCAACAGTATAAAATTCTAAAGAACAGGTGATAGAGGATGAAAGATCGAAAGAAACTTGTCTTACAAACCGCTAAAAAATTATTTATCGAAAATGGCTTTCAAGCAACTTCTATTCAAGACATCTTGGATGAAGCACATATTTCGAAAGGTACATTCTATAATTACTTTTCATCCAAAAATGAGTGCTTGATGGCGATCTTGCGTGACGCGTATTATCTATCTTTCTTGCGACGCAACGAACTAGCGATTGGCAAAGACCTTAGCAACCCGCAATTACTTTCTGAGCAGATTCATATCCGCCTTTCAATGAATCGTGAACAAAATCTGTTGCCCCTTTTTGAAACCGTAGTACACTCATCAGATGATGAATTACGGGAATTTGTTAAACAGATGCACTATCGCGAGCTAGCATGGATTGCCAAACGATTAGTGGACATCTACGGTAAAGAATTAAAAGTTTATGCGTTCGATTGTGCGTCAATGATGTTCGGTTTCATTCAACATTCATTAGGCGTCTGGAAAAGCTCGACCACGGAGACGCTGGATACAAAACAGCTAGTGGACTTCGTGATGCAGCGAATGGAAGTCGTCGTACCCGATATAATCCAGCAGAATACACGATTTTTATCGCAAGAAATTGTCGAAAGGATCCTGACAGGTGCAGAGATGCATCCGGTGACACAGGATGTATTGGTTGAGAAGATGCAGACGTTTGTTGGGGAGTTACCTGAAAGCACTGGCAAACAGTACGGTCAGTTTTTAGTAGAAGAACTTTCGTCGGATACGCCCCGCAACTATATGCTCGAATCCGTCGTCCGATCGTTCCGCCAAGCATTCGAAGGTTCCGAGTTTCAGTTGCAAGCAGTCGAACTATCCGCCGCTGTGTGGTTGTTTATTCATAAGACGGAATAACTGTTCGATTGGTTTAGGAAAGTATATCATTGCCGCAAATACAGCCCACTAATTACGTCTATATTCAAAAAACGCGACTCTAGGTCTAATCCCAGAGTCGCGTTTCTTTCTATTTAGTAAGTCACTTGATGATTCGGTTCCTCGCCTTTTGCGAAGGCCAGTAGCGCTTTTTGGTTGAGGCTCATCATCGCTAGCCTCGTTTTGACGGTGGCGCTTCCGATATGTGGAAGTACCGTAAGATTTGGTAGTGTCAGTAACGGATGATCGAGTGGCACGGGTTCGGTTTCGAAAACGTCCAAGCCTGCTGCATGGATTTTCTTCGTGCGCAACGCGTCAAACAGCGCATCTTCATCGACGATACCGCCACGCGCGACGTTAATCAGGATTGCAGTCTCTTTCATTCGCTCCAGCTCATCTCTGCCAATCAAGCCTTTTGTTTCAGCACTGTACGGTACCAAAAGTAAAACAAAATCAGATGCGGCAAGCAAATCCCCCAGTTCTGCATACGTACAACCATACATATCCTCCACTTCGGGCTTCCTGCTACGATTATGATAGAGGACGTCCATGCCAAATCCTTTCGCACGACGCATAACCGCTTCGCCAATACGTCCCATTCCGACAATGCCTAATGTCGCCCCGTAAATATCCACTCCTGTAAAACCAAGCGGCTCCCAAGACGTCCATCGACCTTCACGCAATCCATTTTCTGCACCGATCAGATCACGCGCGGTTGCCATCAATAAAGCGAATGCCAAATCTGCCGTTGTTTCTGTTAGTACATTTGGTGTATTTGTCACAGTGATTCCACGCGTTCGTGCCGCTTCTACGTCAATATTATTATAACCAACCGCCATATTGACGATGATTTTCAATTTCGAAGCCGCTGTTAACACTTCTTCGTCTATTTGATCTGAAATGACTGTCCACAATGCGGTCGCAGTTGCACACTTTTCTAGCAATACGTCGCGCGGAACAGCAACACTCGTTGATTGCCACATATCCACTTCATACAGTTCACGAAGCGGTGCTACTATTTCTTCCGGCATCTCCCGGCAAATATATAACGTAGGTTTCACTCTGCTCGCCCCTTTAGCCACCAATATAGTTCATATCAATTTTCTTACGGTTCTTCACAGTCTGCTCCGTTCGTTCATCGGAATAACGATCTTTACGCCCTCTCCAAACAGCTGCGATTTCTTCAAACAACTCTTCATCCGTCTTACCTGATCGAATTAATTCACGAATATCGAAGCCTTCCGAAGCGAATAAACAAGTATATAACTTACCTTCAGAAGATAATCGAGAACGCGTACAAGTAGAACAAAACGATTCTGAAACGGATGTGATAAACCCTACTTCAGCGTCACTATCCTTGTAGCGATAACGTTTTGCGACTTCCCCATAATAGTCCTCTTCTGCCGGCTCCATAGCATACACTTCTGACAACATCGTATAAATTTCTTTCTTCGTAACTACTTTCTTAAAACTCCAGCCGTTATCATTGCCGACATCCATGAACTCGATATAGCGCAATGTAATGCCTAAATCCTTGAAATACGTCGCCATCGGAAGAATTTCACTCTCATTGACACCTTTTTGTACAACCATATTCACTTTTATCGTGAAGCCTATGTCTTGCGCTTTTTTGATGTTTTTTAGAACGAGATCAGGTGAAATGCCACGTCCATTGATTTGACCAAACAGTTCTGCATCGAGTGCATCTAAACTAATGTTCAGACGCCGCAACCCTGCTTCGTAAAGCGGTTGCGCATATTGACCAAGCAGTACTGCGTTCGTCGTCAATCCGATGTCTTCAATTCCTTCGATGCCGTGTAATTTCCGGATCAATTCAGGTAGATCCCGTCGCATCAACGGTTCTCCACCCGTCAACCGAAGTTTTTTGACACCTAGCTTGGCAAATATCCGCGCCAGACGTTCAAGCTCTTCGAATGACAGCAACTCATTTTTCGCCAAAAACATAAAGTCATCACCAAAAATCTCTTTCGGCATGCAGTAGGTACAGCGAAAATTACAACGATCCGTCACAGAAATCCGCAAATCCCGAATCGGTCGTCCCAGTTGATCAACGATGGCATCCATTCCTTCATCCCCTCTCTAGTTCACATGGTGTATTGACATTTTTAAACGCAAGTGCAGGTTGATCGGTCAATAAATTACCTTCTATCCACTCCGCATCATGTAACGCTTGAACATGCATCACGCGGCGATTACTATCTAGCAGCGCTTGACGAATCGTCGGCTTCACAGTCGCTTGCCATATCGACACTAGCGGATGAAGCTTACCTTCGACAGTTACACCCGTCACATCTGCTTGATGTCTAGCCAATAAATTCGCCATGACATCACGTGTAATGAACGGCATATCACATGGCAACACGAGATAACGCTCTGCATCTACTAGTTCCATGGCCGATAAAATACCCGCTAACGGACCCATTCCAGCAAACATGTCACTATCCGTCGTTACGCGAAGATCACTCGGAAACTGATCAACAAATTCAGGACGAGTAACTACTACAATGTCCTCGCAAAACGGTCGCAATGCTTCTACTGAATAGCGATAAAACGGCCGACCTTCATACTCCGCAAACGCTTTTGGTTCACCGAATCGTCGCGACTGTCCACCCGCAAGTAGAATGCCAACCGTCTGCTTCATCCGCCGCTCACAGGCGGAATGAACGCACATACGTCACCCGATTGAATGACGTCTTCTTTACGTGCATATTCTTCATTGACCGCCACGTGAATCGTCTCTTTACCAAAACCAGGATACGTCTCTTCGGCCCAGTCGAGCAATTCTTCTACCGTTAACGAAGCCCGATCCAAAGATTCCTCTCCTTTACCTGTTAACTCCCGCAACCTCGCAAAGTAATGAACTGTAATCATTTTGACCCGCTTCCTTTCTTCGGATATTTCTTTTGTGCACCGATCCATTCTTCGCCATCTTCCCAAATTTCTTTTTTCCAAATGGGCACGACTTCCTTAATACGCTCAATCGCATATTCATTCGCTTCATACGCTTCTTTCCGGTGAGGAGAAGAAACCGCGATCACAACTGCAATATCTGATATCTTCAATTCGCCAATTCGGTGCGCCATTGCTACTTGGACGCCTGGCCATTTTGCTTCCATCTCCGCACCAATTTCGGCCAATTTCTTCTCCGCCATCGGAATATACGCTTCATACGCAAGATACAATGTGCGCACACCATGTGTCCATTCACGTACATGCCCTGTAAAGACCGTCACCGCACCCGCTGCCGGATGCAATACGAGATCACTATATGTTTGCGGATCAATGGGTGTATCCACTATTTCAAATCGTTTCATTGCGCTTCCTCCATCCACTGCTGCAACCAATTGTCGAGTAACGTTCCATCCGAAAAAAGTGCATGTGTATCCGCTATTTTGATGACTCCTTGTAGCGACTCAAGTGTTGCCCGATCCTCTTCATTACGAAGAAGCACCACTTTTTCACCAACTTCTTGTTTATATCCTTCTATCAATAACACATCTGGACCACTTGAAGCAGCCAGTGCCTTTAGTTCTTGAAATGAAGGTTCTTTTTGTTGTATTAATTGTAGCATACCGCCCCCTGCCACTACGGTTGAGACGGCTCCAGCTACCAGAAATTGCACAGTATCAGTTTGTGCTGGGGGTAGATCCGGTGCACCGCCATGCCCATGATGTTTTAGCACAGCGACTTCCAGCCCTAAACGTTGCAACACCGTAATCCAATGCGCAATCAATGTCGTTTTACCGCTGTTTTTATAGCCGACGACATGTAGCGTTTTCATAGTTCCCAACGCTCCACACCTTGCTCCGAACCTAACAACAAGACGTCTACTAACATTCCCGTTTCAAAGCCCCTCGTTCCGCTCGGTAAGACAATAATACAATTTCCCCGTGCAATCGAAGACACTGCGCTCGATTTATTGAAACCAGCAGGCGTTGCGACAATTCCTTGCGGCGTCATTTCCCAGCTCGCACGAATAAAACGAGTGAACGGATTCGCTTTCTTGAAATCTTCTCCAAGTGTCGCTTGAATCCTCGGCATATAAGGCGTTGTGCAGCCCATCATCGCTAAGATTGCCGGTCGCGCAAACAGTTCGAATCCAGTGAAACACGCAGAAGGATTACCCGATAAACCGAATAATAATTTATCACCTAGCACTGCAACCGTCGTTACACTCCCCGGACGCATCGCTACTTTATTGAACAATACTTTCGCGCCTAAACGTTCGTAAATTGCTGGTAAATAATCAAAATCACCTACAGATACACCGCCCGTTGTAATAAGTACATCCGTTTCTCGAAGCGCACGTTCCACAATTTCCGTACAACTATCTAAATCATCTTCCATCATGCCATACGACTTTGATTCAATCCCCATCCGCGTCAATTGCGCATGAATCATCGGTCCGTTTGAATTACGAATCTTACCCGGTACCAATTCATCCGCCACATCAAGCAATTCCGTACCCGTAGACAACACACCAGCAATTGGCTTCTTCGCCACACACACTTGCGAATAACCAAACGTTGCAAGCAAGGCAATCGTCCCCGGATGAATGAGCGTACCTGCCTCAATCAATTGCTCGCCCCGTTTCGCGTCTTCCCCTTGCCGTGAAATATTTTCTCCTGGCTCAAACGGTTTCCGCAATGTAAATCCTGTATCATTCTCTACCGTTTGCTCAAGCATCACGACCGCATCCGCTTGTTCCGGAATAAGTGCACCTGTCATAATTCGGAACGACTCTCCTTGTTCAATCGGTCGATGCGCCACATGCCCCGCCCCAATTTCACCTACTACGTCAAACGCCTTACGCTCGTCCCCTGATGCGCCTGCAGAATCTATCGCACGGATCGCAAAACCATCATACGGCGAACGATCAAACGGTGGCACATCATGTTTTGCCACAATCGGCTCCGCCAACACACGGCCATATGTATCTTCTAATGAAAGGATTTCCGTCCCTATCGTCTGCACATGTGACATCACACGCTCTACCGCGTCCGCCACTTGAATAGGTTTACGAATTTCTACCACTTACATCTCCTCTTTCTTTTGTTATACTTACGAGTACAATGAATCGAAAGGATGAACAATATGTCCGAACTCACTCACTTTAACGAACAAGGTCGCGCCAAAATGGTTGATGTTTCTAGTAAAGAAATCACCCTACGCACCGCAATCGCTACGTCTACTATTATTGTCAACCAATCCATCCACGAGCAAATCACACATGGTACGAATAAAAAAGGTGATGTCTTCGCAGTCGCCCAAGTCGCTGCCATTATGGCTGCTAAAAATACATCCACTATTATTCCGATGTGCCACCCCTTACCGCTAACAGGTGTAGATGTCCGATTTGATTGGAAAATTGACGAAGCAACTTCACATTACGAAGTACGTATAGAAGCTACAGTCAAAACAAAAGGCGTCACAGGCGTTGAAATGGAAGCCCTCACCGCCGCTTCCGTAGCTGCACTGACAATTTACGATATGTGCAAAGCAGCCGGCAAAGAGATGATCATCGGACCCACAATGTTGCAAAATAAAACAGGTGGAAAAAATGGAGACTACACACGCGCAGACTAATCGTCGCGCGTTTTTTGTTGGTGCGCTCATAGAATGTGGGTTCGCGATCATAGAACTCACTCAAGCGATCATAGAACACGGCTCCACGCTCATAGAACTCACTCAAACGATCATAGAACACGGCTTCACGCTCATTGAACTCACTCAAGCGATCATAGAACCCAGCTTCACGCTCATAAAACTCGCCCCACCGCTCATAGTCTCCCCAACCGCGCTCATAACTAACAAATTACCCTTCCAAATGCTTCGTCAACTCATGCACAATATGTGGTAACTCAGGTACAATCAACTTATCCATCGCAAGCGTCACTGCTTTTGAAGACCCGGGCAATAAAAATACCACTTGCTCGCCAATCGCCCCCGCAGTCGCGCGACTCAATAACGCTTTCGACCCCACGTCTTCGGTATAGCTTAAGAAACGAAACAACTCACCAAAACCGTCTAGTGGCTTCGTAAAATGAGGTGCAACCGTCTCAACCGTAATATCACGCGCACCAATACCTGTACCACCCGTGAAAATCATCGCTTGGACCGCTGAATCCGACCGCCACGCAGACAACTGTTGCGTAATTCGCGTAGCTTCATCTGGACAGATTTCATAATGCCTTACATAATGCCCAGCCTCCACCAACTTCTCACAAATGATTTTTCCACTTTTATCATCTGCTTTCGTTCGTGTATCACTAATCGTCAATACCGCAACCACCACAGATTTCTTACGCGCTTGCTGCGGTAAATGTGCCTCTTCCATTCGCTACACCCCTTAACCAAATAATGAATGATAAATTTTCCTACCCACTCGCATATCTTTCAAACCATGTATTAATAACCGTCCATTTCCAAATAAAATACAGCGATAGCCTTCCGCTTGAAACTCAACGAAAAATGGCGTCTCGCGGTACTCCGTCTGCAATCGCTTGGCTACTTGCACGCCGTCAGCTAAGGACAACTCCCGCCCAGCGTCAGGTATAATTTGCACCGTATCTCTACCACAAAGCACCGCGTATTGCGTGCCTGAAGACTGATGTAACGCGGGATACGTCGGATGATTGCCACATGTTTCACATTGCGGATTTTGCATTCGACTGATTCCCGCTTCTATAGATGTATTATTCCACACATCAAAATGCAGTAGTTTTGTACGCATAGCCGACCGATTTCCCGTCAGCCATTTCAATGCTTCCGCACTTTGATGCGCAGCGGAAATTTGAACAGCTGGTGCAATAACTCCTACCGTATCGCATGTTTCATTAACAGATGGAAGGACAGGTAGTAGACAACGGAAACAAGCTGTCTTGCCTGGAATAAAAGGAAACACGCTGCCTGAACTGCCGACAACTGCCCCATAAATCCATGGAATATCAAGCGACCAAGCGACATCATTGATCAACAAACGCGTCTCAAAATTATCCGTCGCATCAATCAATACATTCGCATCCACAGCAATCTCCGCAAGCAACGGACCATCCACATGATCCAACACCGTTCGAATGTTCACATCTTCTCGAATCTCGCGCAATCTGCGCTCAGCTGCCACTACTTTCGGCAGATTATTTCGCGCATCCGCTTGCGTAAATAATTGTTGTCTCTGTAAATTTGATGCTTCTACATAATCACGATCCGCTAGCGTCACCTTGCCAATCCCCGCGCGAACAAGTGTCTCCGAAATAGACGAACCAAGCGCCCCGCAACCGATAATAACGGCATGGGACTCCGCCAAAAATTGTTGCCCTGAATTCCCTATCGGCTGAAATAATGTCTGTCTTGAATAACGATTTTCCACTTCATCCGCACCCTTTCATCTAAAACAAGCGAGGCAATCAGTTATAGTAACTGATTGCCTTCTGCTGTTTCGGGACTAATATCGCTAAATGATCCAACATATTGAACGATGTCTCCCGTCCCATCTTTCACAGCACTAATCGTTAAAAACTCCAAATACTCTTCACCGTTTTTCTTCTTATTCCAAATCTCACCTTGCCATACACCATGTTCTTCAATCTGACACCACATAGTATCGTAATACGCGCGATCATGACGCCCCGAGCTTAATACATTCGGACTTTTACCTAGCACTTCCTCTTCACTATAGCCCGTCAACTGCGTAAACGCTGGATTGACTAACACAATAGCTCCTGATTTATTGGTTACTAAAATCCCTTGTCTGGTCGAATCGAACACTTCTTTTGATAGACTGACACGATCCATATAATACAACCAAACGACCAATACGAGACTCGCTAGTGAAACTTGAGAGAATGCCATAAAGCCGATTGAATAAGAACCTGTCATCGAGAAGATCGTTGCCAGCAATAAAGGAGGGAAAAATCCGCCTAAGCCGCCCATCATCGAAACAATCCCGTTGACCGTACCCGCTTGTTTACTAAAGTACATTGGCACCAATTTAAAGATAACGCCGTTTCCAATTCCCGCAGCTGCCGCAATCATTATACTTCCCACTGTATAGAGCGCAATATCAGGCGAAAATGCTAGAACGATAGACGCTACAGTTAACCCAGCAAAACAGCCCATCAACAAGAATAATGGTTGAAATTTATCCCCTAACCAACCACCGATTGGACGCAAGAATGTCGCCACTACGATGAATCCTGCCGTCCGAAGACCTGCGTCAACTTTATCTAATTCAAAGTAATTAACGAGGAAACTCGGTAAGAACACGGTAAACGCCACAAATGATCCGAACGTAATGAAATAGAATAGCGAGAAGAACCACAATTTCTCATTTTTATAGACACCTTTAATTTGCTCAACAATCGGTGCCTTTACTTTTACTTCCTTGCGATCACCCAAGAAGAAATTCAATGCGATAAACACAAGTAGTAAAACCAAATACATTTTAACCGTCAGAGTCCAGCCGAATTTCATTGCTAGTATAGGGGCTGAAAACGTCGTAATCGCGGTCCCTATATTCCCCATACCGTAAATACCATTGACTAAACCGTGCTTTTCCTTAGGATAATACTTCGGTAGCGATGTTACGCCGACAGAGAAAACTGCGCCCCCTACACCTAGCAACGTACCACCGATTAATAATCCTGTCACGGTTGACGTTTCACTTATGTAGTAGACAGGAAATAGCAACACGATATAACTAATGAAAAACATGACGCGCGCGCCATACACATTGGCGTAATAACCAAGCGGTATACGCAAAACGGAACCGAGTACTACGGGAATTGCTGTAATGATGGCCACGCGTTCAGGCGCTATACTAATATCTTCGCTAATAAATGGTAGCAAAGATGAAATGAGCACCCATACCATGAAACCGACGACTAAATTTGCCGTCTGTAACGGCAATTGGATCTTTTGTGTCATAGCAATCCATCCAATCTAAAGTTAGTTACGAAACTACCTAAATGACTCCCCGCTTTACTTACGACTCTGGCAAAATAGATGTATACAGTTGTTCGAACAGCTCCTCTTGTTCATTCGCTCGTAAAACAGATAACACCATTGGGAAGATGATATTCTCTTCTTTAATGAAGTGAATCATCATGACTTCGAACGCTTCTCCTGCATCTTTCACCACATCTTGCATCATCTGCAGTGTAAACTGGGATAAGTCTCCTCTTGTATGGTGAAGGAAATGCCCAATAAACGCATCAATTTCATTATGCTCTTCTTGCACTGCCTGAACAGGTCCTTGATCGCTGCCTACATATTTAGCCAGCATAGGAAATAAGAATTTCTCTTCCTTTTCCGTATGATTTTTTAGTGGATCAATGAATTCTATAACGAGCTTACGTAATTGCTGAAGCGCAACCAAGCCTTCCTCGCGAGAAAAGCGTTCGTTTTCAAAATCTAAAACAATCGCATGCCATTGATTCATTTCATGCGTTAAGAAGCGGTGTTCATTTTCTAGCACACGCAAGGCTGGCAACGTATGGGTGAAACTTTGGTTGACCATCTTCCTCCACCTCCTTCATTAGAAGTTTAAAAACTTCTTTCGCAGCGCATATTCTACTAATTCTGGACGGCTTTTCAGATGAAGTTTATCCATCAGTTTTGCCTTATGCGCCTCTACCGTCTTCACAGAAATATACAACATTTCCGCAATTTCCTTATTACCATACCCTTTTGCGACAAGCGGCAAGATTTCAATTTCCCTCTTTGATAAAATCTTGAACGGATCGTCTTCATCTGTCGGCTTAGAGCCCTTCTTCACAAACTCTCGCACGAGCGATGTCGCCATGGAAGGATGTACGTAGGTGCCGCCATCATAGACTAGGCGTAGCGCACTTAATAGCTCTTCGTCCGGTGCATTTTTCAACACATAACCCGATGCTCCGTTTTTTAGTACATGGAACATATACTCTTCATCATCATACATCGTTAAAATAACAATTTTCGTCTCAGGGAAATCCTCATGTATTTTACCTGTCGCAATTAAACCACTTTGACCGGGTGGCATGCTTAAATCTAGTAAAATAATGTCCGGTCTATGTTTGGCAACTAATTCATATGCCTCCAATCCATCTGCAGCCGTTGCGACGACTTCCATATCAGATTGGAAATTCAAAATATGCATAAATCCTGTACGGACGACTGCATGATCATCAGCTATTATGATTTTCACTCGTTGCCCTCTCCTTCTTTACCGGAATTTCGACTTGGATTTTTGTTCCTTCATGTGCGTTAGATACAATCAGTAAGTTTCCACCTACCAATTCGACACGCTCACGCATTCCAAACAAGCCAAGACCCGTACCTCCCGGAGTAAAATCATTGACGTTAAAACCAACACCTTCGTCAAGTACTTCCAACTTCAAATTCCCCTGCACTTCTTTCAAAGATAAGAAGACTTCATCTACCTCTGCGTATTTCAACGCATTCAAAATCGCTTCTTGCCCGATTCGATAAACGACCGTCTCCATTTCCCCTTCATAGCGACTGCGTTTCAAATCCGAATCAAAATGAACGACCAATCCAAAGTTTTTTTCTAACCCTTTAATATGCGTTCGAAACGCCGCTTCCAAACCAAAGTCATCCAACACAGCTGGACGAAGCTCAACGGACAAATGGCGAATATCATCAAGCAACCGCATGAGTGAACCTTCTGTCTGACGTAACTTTCCCAGCACATCTTCATCTACATTCATATATTTCAACACGCGCAAATCGACTAATGAACTAAGCATCTCTTGCGCCACACTATCATGCAATTCTCTCGATATCCGTTTACGCTCGTTCTCTTGCGCTTGAATCACTTGCTTGACACGCAACTTTTGATTGAGCACTTCTTGTGTTTGCGTCTGAAGTGTCAGATTCCGTAGCATCAGCACGGAAATCTGTTGTTGTTCGTCAATCACTTGATACGTTGCACTATACGGTACGATGCCTAGACCTTTCGTTTCTAAGTATAGTTGGAAAGATGTCAACGTTTGCCCAGGATTGGACATAAAACAAGAGACACACGTCATCTGTTCATCTTCACTCGTATAGCCACGACACGTAAAACAGATTGAATCAGCTTCACCTTGCTGCATCTTATGATAAAGTTCGGGTTCAATAATTTGTTTGGCAGCTTCATTCATTGATAGAATTTGACCTTCAGCCCCAAAAAAGAACATGGCTTCCGTTGTACGATTGTAAAGCATCTGTAATAACTCCGGTACGTTGTCACTGCTCGATGGCGTCATCTTTCAATCGCTCCTTATGATGAAACGGCCCAAACTTCGTGCCGACCGTCAACTTATACTGTTCAAACTTTTCCACCGTCATTTTTTTCGGTTCACGGTAGCCAACGAGTAACACGCCTTGTACGTGATCACCTTTAAATAAAGGAATGGCGCCAAAACTTTTCAGCTTTTCAAAGGCGATAATCGGATAATTATAAAGGTCTAGATTATCTATTCGTTCATCCGCCTCTTCTACCCGAATCGGTTTCCCTGTTTTGAACACCAATCCCGCTACGCCTTTGCCTGAACTAAGAACAATTTTCCGATAACGTAAACTGATGTTCCCGGCGACATAGCGCCATTTTAATTCATAAGAATATTTACTTACATCCACTAGCGCCAATCCGATGAAATCCGCATCAAGTGTTTCTTTTAACTGGTCTATAGCTAATTGGAAATTAAAATTCTGTTGTCCAGTCATAGACGTAATCTCCTATTTTTATCATTCGCTTAACGTAGAGTGTTCTGTTTGCCCGGTAGATGTTTTCTATATAGAATATAACTTCTCCCTACATAATTCAACGGCACACTCCAAACGTGCACTAATCGCGTGAACGGCCACATCGCAAAAATGAAAAATCCGGTTAAAATATGCAATTTGAACGCAATCGGGACAGCCGCCATATAGGCTGCTTCCGGTTGGAATATGAGTAATGATCTAAACCACACCGAAATCGTGTCCCGATAATCAAAGCCAGGTGTCATCGTGTTCGTAATTAGCGAGCTATACACACCGATAAATACGATGAACAACAAAAACGTATTAACAATTAAATCGGAAGTAGAAGAAAGCTTTCGCACTTTCGGCTTTGTAAAGCGGCGAGATGTCAAAATGATCATCCCAACAAGCGTCATTACACCGAAAAATCCTCCGCCCCAAACCGCACCTATATGGTACACATGGTCACTGATACCTATCGCGCGTGTCCATTCTTTCGGAATCCCTAGACCCGCCACATGCCCTAAAATGACGGGGAAGATTCCGATATGAAACAGCAAACTACCAATCATTAATTGCTTTTTCTCAATAAATTCACTGGACTTTGCGGTCCAACCGAACTGGTCATTTTTATAGCGGAATATATGCCCTACTATAAAAACAGCGATACAAATATACGGAAAAATGACCCATAGGAATTGACTAGTCATTAGCAGAAACCTCCCGTTGAATACACGATTTACATGTTTCACGCAGTGCCCGTATCAAATAGAAATAAGGGCTTTCATACTTTTCTAAAGCTTTCATTAAAAAGTAACTTCCATCTTCAATGACCGCGAGCAGCATAGAGAAACTTTGCTGCGCCCGCGGATCCCCCTTCCATTCGGCTGCGTAAATAAACTCGCACATTAACGGAAGTAAGTCAGACAGTTCACCATCCGGCATATTCAAGCCGAACATTTCATACAACACTTTCAAGCGAGCGAGCATTTGACCGCGCTCTTTAGAGTCTTCGAATTTCACATAAGTCATGAACAATGTTGCGTCTTTCTGGAAGTCAAATGTGGACGTGTACATCTCTTGGATTTCGTCCAAGCTATACGTTTGCATTTGCTCCCAGTAGGTTTGCATATCTTCATAACCCGCTGCATCACTCATTACGAATTCATCCCAAACGGACGGATGAAATGTTAGTTTTTCAGGATAATTAAGCTGGTTGGAAAAGAAACCGAAAATCGTTTTCTTGTCATATAAGAGATCAAGATTAATCACGCCAGATCCCCCCATAGAAATTCTCTTCATAAATTTCCTTACCCGTTTTTACTGGTGCTCCTGGTGAAGCAGGTCCACAACCATCACAACCTCCATCCGAACCCATTACGGAATAGGAATACGGACTTTGAGTAGGCGCTTGTTCGCCATATGTGCCCATGCCGTCATACCCTGCAGAACCTTGCGAACGGTAGACATTCATTTGATCTTCTTTATGGGAAGTAGGAATAACAAAACGATCTTCATACTTCGCAATCGCAAGAAGTCGATACATTTGCTTCGTCTGTTTCGCGGTCAATCCGACACGTTCGAGCTTTGTTTCATCAAATTCTTTGCCGGAAGATACTGCACGCATGTACGAACGCATCATGGCCATACGTTGCAAGCCACCTTTCACCGTTTCTACATCTCCCGCTGTTAGCATATTCGCCAAATATTGAAGTGGTATACGCATTTCTTCGATAGCCGGGAAGATCATATCCGGATTTTTAATGGAGTCTTTTCCTTCAAAGTAATTCATGATTGGGCTAAGTGGCGGTACATACCAAACCATTGGCAATGTACGATACTCTGGGTGTAATGGGAATGCCAGCTTATATTCAATGGCTAATTTATATACCGGTGAGTTTTGCGCCGCTTGGATCCAGTCTTCCGAAATACCGTCTTGAAGTGCTTGTTCAATGATTTCCGGGTCGTTCGGATCTAAGAATAGGTCCAATTGCGCTTCATACAAATCTTTCGGATCCGGTGTTGATGCCGCTTCTAGTACGCGATCTGCATCATATAATAAAACGCCTAAATAACGGATACGTCCTGTACATGTTTCAGAACAAACTGTCGGCAAGCCCGACTCCACACGCGGGAAGCAGAATGTACATTTCTCCGCTTTATTCGTTTTCCAGTTAAAATAGACTTTCTTATATGGGCAACCCGTCGTACAGTAACGCCAACCACGACAAGCTTCTTGGTCAACTAATACGATACCGTCTTCATCACGCTTATAGATCGCACCTGAAGGACATGATGCTACACAGCTCGGATTCAAGCAGTGTTCACATAGTCTAGGCAAGTACATCATGAACGCTTGTTCAAAGTTGAACTTGATTTCTTCTTCAATTTTTTCGATGTTCGGATCAGTCGGGCCTGTAATATGTGCACCCGCTAACTGATCTTCCCAGTTCGGACCCCATTCAGGATCCATATATTCGCCTGTGATGACCGATTTTGCACGCGCGATTGGTGTATGCTTCCGGTCTGGGGCAGATGTTAATTTTTCATAATCATACGTCCACGGCTCGTAGTAATCTTTCATTTCTGGCATATCCGGGTTGTAGAAGATTTTACCTAATGCGATTTTAGAAAGTTTTGAACCGGATTTCAGTTCTAGCTTTCCTTTACGTAATTGCCAACCACCCTTATAAAGTTCTTGGTCTTCCCATCGTTTCGGATAGCCAATACCTGGTTTTGTTTCAACATTATTGAACCACATATATTCGGCACCTTCACGATTCGTCCACGTCGTTTTACATGTCACACTACATGTATGACACCCGATACACTTGTCTAAGTTCATCACCATCGCAACTTGCGCTTTAATTTTCAAGCCAGTTGACCTCCTTCATCTTACGAACCGCGACGTAGACATCACGCTGGTTACCAATCGGTCCGTAGTAATTGAATCCATAACTAAGCTGAGCATAGCCGCCTACCATTTGCGTCGGCTTCATGTGAATACGCGTTGGTGCATTATGACTTCCTCCGCGTTGCTCAGTAATTTCCGAGCCCGGCATTTGAATATGCTTATCTTGTGCGTGGTACATAAACATCGTTCCTTTAGGCATCCGATGACTGACGACCGCACGTGCGTTAACGACACCGTTTCGGTTATATACTTCAAGCCAGTCGTTGTCATCGATTCCGTGCTCATCTGCATCTAGATTCGAGAGCCAAACCGTCGGACCGCCACGGAATAACGTCAACATATGCTGATTGTCTTGATACGTGGAGTGAATATTCCACTTGCCGTGCGGTGTTAAGTAACGTAAAACGAGTGCATCTTGTCCGCCAACGATTTCAGCGTCGCGATCCGCGAAGACGAACGGCGGAAGTGTTGGTTTATAAACAGGTAATGCTTCTCCAAATCCAAGGAATAATTCGTGATCCACATAGAAGTGCTGTCTGCCTGTCAATGTTCTAAATGGTACAAGTCGTTCGATATTCGTTGTAAATGGCGAGTAGCGACGTCCTAATTTATTGGATCCACTAAACACAGGTGTCGGAATGACTTCACGTGGTTGCGCTGTAATATTAGCAAAGGTAAAACGCTCGGCTGCACGGTCTGCTGAAATGTCTTTCAGTTCAACGCCCGTGTCATGTTCAGCCGCCTCAAACGCCCGTTGCGATACCCTTCCGTTCGTTGCGGAAGACAGCGTCAACATCGCTTCAGCTGCATGTTTCGCTGTGAATAACTTCGGCAAGCCATTTTTCACCGTATCGTCGTCATACACTCCATTGATCCCTTTCATCATTTCGTACTCTTCAGCAACCGAGAAGTTGACGCCATGCGCCCCCGTCTTGCCTGTAGATAATAAAGGTCCGAGCGAAATGTATTTATCGTAAACTTTCGTGTAATCACGTTCAACAATCGTCATACTTGGCATCGTCTTCCCTGGAATCGCTTCAATTTCCCCTTTACTCCAATCACGTACTTCACCGAATGGTTGCGCGATTTCTTGAATGGAATCATGCGCAAGTGGCGACGTAACCAAGTCTTTGTAAACACCAGGCAAATGCGTTTTCGCTAGTTCAGAGAAAGTTTCAGCGATGGTGCGGTAAATATCCCAATCCGAACGAGATTCCCACAGCGGATTGACCGCTGGATTGAATGGGTGAACGAATGGGTGCATATCCGTAGACGATAAATCTACTTTTTCATACCATGTAGCAGCTGGTAACACGAGATCTGCGTACAGAGGCGTTGCAGTCATACGGAAATCGAGTGCCACGAGCAAATCGAGCTTTCCTTCTACTTCATCACGCCAAACCATTTCTTCAGGTTTCATGTCTTCATTCGGTGTAGCTAACAAGCCGCTAGATGCGCCGAGTAGATGTTTCATGAAGTATTCTTGACCTTTTGCGGAACTGGAGATTAAGTTCGAACGCCAAACAAATAGCGAACGTGGGAAGTTTTCTGGTGCCCCCGGATCTTGTGCCGCAAATTGTAACTCCCCTGACTTCAGTTGATCTACCACATGTTCAACGACTTCATTTGTCGCGGTCTTGCCGAGTTTCGCCGCTTCCTCTACAAGCAATAAACTGTTTTTATTGAACTGTGGATATGAAGGTAACCAGCCAAGTCTTGCAGCGAGTACGTTATAGTCTGCTGGATGTTGATATCTCGCTTCGCCTCCAAGCGGTGACATTAACGTATCCGCGCCCGCTTCTTCATACTTCCACTGATCAGTCGCAAAGTAGAAAAATGACGTAGCATTTTGCAAACGTGGTGGTCCTTGCCAGTCTTTTGCGAAGGCAATCGTACTCCATCCTTCAATTGGACGACATTTCTCCTGACCTACATAATGTGCCCAACCTCCACCGTTGACACCTTGGGAAGCAGTGAGTGTAACTAAATTCAAGATGGCGCGGTAAATCGTGTCACTATTAAACCAGTGATTGATGCCTGCACCCATAATAATCATCGAGCGGCCACCCGTATCAATTGCGTTCTGCGCAAATTCCATCGCGATTTGCGTAACGAGCTCCGGTTTAACGTTCGTGATCGCTTCTTGCCATGCTGGCGTATAAATAGAAGTCACATCATCATAACCAGTCGCTTCAAGCGCGCTATCGATCCGATTGACACCGTATTGACTCAGCATGACATCATACGTCGTAGCGACTAAACGCTCTGTACCGTCCGCAAACTGCACTTTCATCGCTGGGATTGGACGCTTAAATGTGCCATTGCCTCGGTTATCGAAATAAGGGAAATGAATTTCTTGCCACTCGCCCCCGTGCTTTTCCACAGACAATGCTGGCTCGACTCTCGTACCATCTGGATTTTCAAGTTGCAAATTCCATTTCGCGTCTTGCTCCCAACGCTGTCCCATCGTCCCGTTAGGCACAATGATTTCATCTTTTGCTTCATCAAATAGTACCGGCTTCCACTCAGCATGCTCTGATTGCTGTCCTAAATCACTTGCACGTAAAAATCGGCCAGCCTTATAGGAATTTTCATGAGGTTCGAGCATGATCAAGAACGGCATGTCGGTATACTGTTTCGCATAGTTTAAAAATGTCGGCTCTTTACGTTTTTCATAGAATTCATCCAAAATCACATGTGTCATCGCTTGTGCAACCGCTGCATCCGTTCCAGGGTTAGCCGCGATCCAATCGTCAGCATGTGTCACACTTTCCGCATAATCCGGTGCAACCGAAACAACTTTCGTTCCTTTATAGCGAACTTCTGTCATGAAATGCGCGTCCGGTGTCCGAGTTAATGGAACGTTGGATCCCCACATAATGATATACCCTGCATTGAACCAGTCACTAGACTCTGGAACATCTGTCTGCTCGCCCCAAATTTGTGGAGAGGAAGGCGGTAGATCCGCATACCAGTCGTAGAAACTCAACATTTCCCCACCAAGCAATGAAATCAATCGCGCACCTGATGCATAACTGACCATCGACATCGCGGGAATTGGCGTAAACCCTGCGATACGATCTGGACCGTATTTCTGTATGGTGTAAATGAGTTGAGCTGCAATCAATAGCGTAGCATCGCGCCAATGAATACGGACATGTCCGCCTTTACCACGCGCTTTCTTGTATTCATTCGTCTTGTCAGGATCTTCGACAATCGCTGTCCAAGCCTTCACAGGATCCTTTGTTTCTTGTAGTGCTTCGTTCCACATGCGCCACAGCTTCCCTCTTATATAAGGATACTTCACACGCAGCGGGCTATATTCATACCAAGAAAACGATGCACCACGTGGACACCCACGCGGTTCAAATTCCGGCATATCAGGACCACAGGAAGGATAATCGATTTGCTGATTTTCCCATGTGATGATGCCGTTCTTTACGAATACTTTCCAACTACAGGAACCCGTACAGTTTACGCCATGCGTTGTACGCACCACTTTGTCATGCGACCAGCGCTGGCGGTACATATTTTCCCAATCACGGCTTTTCTCTTCTAGCACCGACCAATTTCCCGAATAACTTTCGACAGGTTTAAAATAATGTAATCCGAATCTTTTTTTCATCGAACATTTCCACTCCTTCTAAGAATGTAGCAACCAGGAACACGGACGTATTAAACATATTACCCAACGGAGTACAAACTACTCTGAATTTTCCACAGGGAAATCCCTAACTGTTTTCTTGTATTACATAACAAATCATCTGACTCTAGTAAAATATCTTTATATTCATCAATTATACGCGTTACACACAAGCCTTCTATTGGGGAAATCCCTATTTCCTCCAAGCAATACGATCATTCTCCTTCAAAAGCTAGGGAGAACTCTACTTTACTCATGTAAAAGTAAGAGAAAAAGATCTTATGGGAGAATTAGTCTAGTTCCTATAACATTGTGTTGATTTTATTTGAATAACTGATAGAATTATATACAAAATGAAAGGTTAGGTGGATGATACCGTGTCAAACGAATTAAACAAAGTCCTTCGTTGTGAAGCACTAAAAGATAAGATTGTTACAGCTAAAGAAGCTGCATCTTGGATCGAGGATGGAATGTCTTTAGGTTTAAGTGGCTTTACTTTGTCTGGAGATGCGAAAGCGGTCCCATTGGCATTAGCTGAAAGAGGTAAAACTGAGAAATTCAAAGTAAACGTTTTCACTGGAGCTTCTCTTGGGCCAAACGTTGATGAGTTGATGGCAGAAGCAGACATCATTAACTTACGTGTTCCTTACCAAGGTAACCCAACAATGCGCGGGAAGATTAACTCAGGTGATTCTTTCTATATAGATCAGCACCTTTCACATACAGCTGAGTGGATTCGCCAAGGCGTAATCGGACCTATTGATTATGCAATTATCGAAGCAGCGGCAATTACTGAGGACGGTCAAATTATACCGACTGGTTCAGTAGGTAACTCACCAATCTTCGTTCAAGAAGCGAAAAACGTAATTATCGAATTGAACGTAAATGCACCAGCTGAATTCGAAGGTTTACATGATATTTATATCCCTGCTCAACAAGGCGAGAGAAAAGAAATCCCTGTTTACAGCGCAACAGATAAAATCGGTACGCCAGGTATCAAAGTAGATCCTGCTAAAGTACGCGGTATCGTCATTACGGAACAAGGTGATATTCCTTCCCCTATCGTTCCTCCAGACGAAGAAACACAAGAGATTGCAAATCACTTGTTGAACTTCTTACGCGACGAGATCAAACTTGGCCGTATGGATGAATCATTATTGCCACTTCAATCAGGTGTTGGTTCTGTAGCTAACGCTGTTCTTGACGGTATGAGAACATCTGAATTCAGAGACATCGAAGTATATTCTGAAGTTCTTCAAGATGCAATTTTCGACTTGATCGATGATGGTGTAGTTAAGTTCGCTTCTGCGACTTCATTGACACTTTCTAAGAAACGTTTGGACAACTTAAATGAAGATATCGCTAAATACCGCGACAAGCTTGTATTCCGTCCACAAGAGGTTTCTAACCATCCAGAAGTCATCCGTCGTCTGGGCATCATTTCATTCAACACAGCACTTGAGCTAGACATCTACGGAAACGTTAACTCTACACATGTTAGCGGTACACGTATGATGAATGGTATCGGTGGATCTGGAGATTTCGCACGTAACGCACGTATCGCAATCTTCGTTACGAAATCATATGCAAAAGGCGGAGCGGTTTCATCTATCGTACCTTTCTGTTCTCACGTAGACCACACAGAGCACGATGTAGACGTAATCGTTACAGAACAAGGCTACGCGGATCTTCGCGGCTTGGCTCCACGACAAAAAGCTGAAAAGCTAATCGAAGTGTGTGCTCACCCGGACTTCAAAGAAGAGCTACGTGATTATTATGACAGAGCAGTTGAACAAGTTGGTGGACAAACTCCACACATCTTGGAAGAAGCTTTATCTTGGCACGTAAATCTTGCGAAGAACAAGACTATGCACAAAGAGACTGTTGAGAAGTAATAATTTCTAATAGAAAAGCGAGTGGATATTGTATCCACTCGCTTTTTTTGTTGTATTGAGCGTGGGCTATGAGCGCGGGGATGCTTTCTATGAGCGCGGCAACACTCTCTATGAGCGCGGGATCGCTTTCTATGAGCGCGGGACTGGATTCTATGAGCGCGGGGACGCTATCTATGAGCGCGGGGTCGCTTTCTATGAGCGCGGGGTCGCTTTCTATGAGCGCGGGGTCGCTTTCTATGAGCGCGGGGTCGCTTTCTATGAGCGCGGGGTCGCTTTCTATGAGCGCGGAGACGCTTTCTATGAGCGCGGGGACGCTTTCTATGAGCGCGGGGACGCTTTCTATGAGCGCGGCAACACTCTCTATGAGCGCGGCAACACTCTCTATGAGCGCGGCAACACTCTCTATGAGCGCGGCAACACTCTCTATGAGCGCGGCAACACTTTCTATGAGCGCGGCAACGCTTTCTATGAGCGCGGCAACGCTTTCTATGAGCGCGGCAACGCTTTCTATGAGCCCGGGGACGCTTTCTATGAGCGCGGCAACACTTTCTATGAGCGCGGAACTATATCCCAACTATAAATAACAAAAAGGAAGCGCGTTTGAGCGCTTCCTTCTTCCTTATACCTACTTATAAATCGTCGAAACCGTTCAGATCACTAGTCTTCACATACTGGCGACTCGTTTGTTCGAAGAAGTCCGTCTTTGTATCGTCAAAGTTATCAACATACGCACGAATCCACTTCATCGGATTGTCGGTGAACTCTGGGTAAATTTCGCTCAAGCCTAGCATCCGCAGCATTTTATTCGCGCGGTATTTAATGTAGCCTTCCATCTCGTCCAATTCGAGGCCATCAATTTCGCCTAGTACGTATCGGCTCCAGATGATTTCCTGCTCTACCGAATGACGGAACTGGTCATAGATCCATTCTGTAAATTCATCTGTGTTGTATTCAGGATTCTCCGCGAGTGCTGCGCGGAAGATATCGCTGATTGCTTTGCCGTGCTGGAGTTCGTCACGATTGATATATGAAATCATCGTGGATGTGCCGACCATCTTTTGATGGCGGGCTAGGTTGTAGAAGAACGCGAAACCACTGTAGAAGAATAAACCTTCTAGTAATGTCGTATAAACCATTGCCTTTAGCACGGTGTCGATTGTTGGATTTTCTGCGAATTCGTTATAGATGTCTACGATTCTTTCGTTTCGCTTTAGTAAGACTTCATCCGTTCGACCCATTTCGAATGATTCCATCTGCTTGTCTAAGTTCGTGACGGACGATAAAACGTAGGCATAGCTATGGTTATGTTCACTTTCCTGGTCGGCAATCGTTGCCATGATCGACTTAACAGAAGGATCTGTCGTGAAGTCTGCAATCTTCATTGCGATGACGGTTTGTGGACCATCCAAAGTTGCGAGCAAGCCAATGATTTTCAGAAAAGCTGCTTGTTCTTCTTTTGTTAGACGTGCAAACTGCTTCACATCCTGTGTCATGTCTACTTCATTTGCTGTCCAAAAAAGAGAGCGGATGCGCTGACGTAGTGTATAGAAATGTGGGTGCGCGATGTCATTCCAATTTAGAATTCCACTTGCTTCCCCGCCGAAAATTGCTGTTGCTTTATTCGGATTTGCTGGATTTAATACTTTTACTCGTGTAAGTGTCGCCAATGGTCGAGCACTCCCTTCGTCCAATTCGTTACTAATTGTTCTTGTGTGCCACGTGGGCTTTGTTCGACTTTTAGTGGTTCAAACGGTGAATCATAGAAGCGCGCTAGTTTTTCTGCCGCTTTGCAAAATAATTCATCTCCGCCAAATTGCGTATCCCCTGTACCGAATACGTAGACGGTTTCAGGTTTATAACCGATATCCGCCACAAAATCCTTCACTTCATCAGGCGTTGCTCCTTTTTCCCATGTAAAGGAACCTATACAGAACGCGTCATACTCTTTAATTTCCGGCAAGGTGCCCATGCCGATACGATGTGTATCGACCGCAATCCCTTCCCTGCTTAGATTTTCAGCGATTAACTCTGCCACTTCTTCCGTGTTTCCGCTCCAAGAAGCGTAAGCAATTAAGAATGACACCACTCACACTCCTCAATTTCAGAAGCTGTGGAACGCATATAATACGTCGTTTTCATTCCGGATTTCCATACTTGCATATGCAAGTCGAGCAACACGGACGCACGGATGGAGTTCGGTACATAAATATTGAATGAAATCGACTGATCAATATGGTGCTGACGCGCAGCATTTTGCTTAATAGACCAACGCTGATCAACGATGTACGCTGAACGACGGTAGACATCATACGTGTTATGATCCAAATCCGGTGCGATGACCGGCAACTTATAATCTTTCTTCTCTTCATGGTAAAACGGTTTGAATACGGGATCGATGGACGCTGTTGAGCCGGCGATAACAGACGTCGAACTATTTGGTGCAACAGCCATCAAATAGCCGTTACGCATTCCGTTAATTGCTACGTCCATGCGCAGTTCACGCCATTTATTGGAATCATATTCACGGTGCTCAAAGTACTCTCCTGTCTGCCAGTCCGAACCATCAAACAATGGGTACGCACCTTTCTCCTTCGATAATTCCATAGAAGCTTTGATCGTTAAATACGCAATATTTTCATAGAGCTTATCTGCAAAATCTACCGCTTCATCGGATTCCCATTGAATGTTTTTCAATGCTAACAGATGGTGCCAACCGAATGTACCGAGGCCAATTCCACGGTAGCGCGCATTCGTACGCTGCGCTTGTACAACAGGAATCTTATTCTGATCGATAACGTTATCGAGCATACGCACTTGGATTGTAATCAAACGGTCCAACACATCCGCTGTTACAGCTCTACCTAAGTTGATAGAAGATAAATTACACACAACGAAATCGCCCGGCTTCGTACGTGTAACGACTAGATCGTCTTCCAATGAAACTGATTCAAATGTAGTAGCCGACATATTTTGTAATATTTCTGTGCATAAATTACTAGAATAAATAATTCCTTCATGCTTATTCGGGTTCGTACGATTCACTTCATCGCGGTAGAACATAAACGGTGTACCGGTCTCCAACTGGCTACGCAATACACGTTTCATAATTTCAATTGCGGAAACCGTCTCTCTTGAAAGTTCGGGATTACGAACACATTCTTCATACTTGTCGCGGAACGATCCTTCACCTTTTTTCTCATCATAGAAATCTTCCAATGAATAGCCCATCTTCGTACGCACTTCATGTGGATCGAATAAATGCCACTCTTCACGTGCTTCGACTTTCTCCATAAATAGATCCGGCAAGCAAACACCTGTGAAAATATCATGTGCACGTAAACGATCGTCACCGTTATTGAGTTTTAAGTCTAGGAACGTGAAGATATCCCGATGCCATACGTCCAAATATACTGCCACGGCCCCTTGTCGCTGACCGAGTTGATCGACGCTAACTGCCGTGTTGTTCAATTGCTTGATCCACGGTAGCACACCACTTGACGCACCTTCAAATCCACGAATAGATGCACCACGCGAACGAACTTTACCCATATAGACGCCAATGCCGCCACCGAATTTCGATAAGTTCGCAATGTCTGTGTTGCTGTTGTAAATGCCTTGCAATGAATCATCCACCGTGTCGATAAAGCAGCTAGACAGTTGTCCGTGCATCTTGCCTGCATTCGATAATGTCGGTGTCGCAACCGTCATATACAAATTGCTCATCGCCCAGTACGCTTCACTAATTTTATGTATACGATCTTCCGTTTCATCCTGCATCAACGTCATCGCGATAATTAACCAACGCTCTTGCGGAAGTTCCACAGATTGCTTAGAGAAATTCACAGTAACATAGCGATCGACCAATGTTTTCAAGCCAATATACGTAAATAACAAGTCGCGGGTTGGCTCCAACAACTGTCCGATCTCATTCAATTCTTCTGTGCTATATTTCTCAGTCAAAACAGGCGTATACAATCCTTGTTCCACCAAGCGTTCTACATTTTTCGCAAAATCGGTATACACATCCGCTCCACGCAACGCCTTTTGCTTTGCATAGACATCGAATAAATAAATACGCGCAGCGACAAACGTCCAGTATGCATTCGCTTCGTCAATTCTGCTCAATGAATCGAGCACCATCGCATTCGTCCACTCCGTAGCTGTGCTATTTGGATGACGTTGCTGATATCGTTCGCTCGCTTCAACTAGCGGCTCAATTTTCTGCTTCCCGAACTCTTCTTGTAGATTTTCCATCAATAAATCCAAACCAACCGTTTCATGTATAATAGCCATTTGCATCCGCTCCCTTTGGTTACGTTATGTAAAAATAAAAAGACTCCCTAGAATTTCGGGAGTCATCATGTGATCAATGGTCATATGTGGAAAGTTTTAAACAGACAAAAAAAACCTGCTCGCTGCTTCCACTCTCCAACCCCGAAGAATGTATGCTTGAATGAATGGCAGGTCTCCTGGCTAGCATATCGTCCTTCCGTCTTTCCTTCCCGCCGAAGCAGTGGATTTTCAAGACAGTCGTCCATGCCATCAGTTGCGGGGACAGCTCCGTTTTTAGCGGATTCCCTTTTAAACCGTGATAGGTACCATTTCATCAAAATACTATATATAGTGTGTTAACTTCATTTATAACCCTAACATGTAGTGGTCCGACTTGTAAAGCATAAAAAATCATCGTAGCTCAGATTCATGCTTCTGAACTACGATGCCTTTATGTTTCAAGCAGTATTTTCAATTATAGCAAACTTTCTGTGCGTTGACTAAAAGATATTGTGTGAACAATATATACGCCCATTTTAAACGAACATATTTCATCAGTTCACTCGATCTTCTGGTTTTTCCGCTGTTTCCTCCCAACATTCCGCACCTTTTAGATCCGGAATACTCGCTGCTTTAAACACAGGATTTCTCCCCGCGCGTCGCTGTTTTGTGAAGTCGTCCAACACTTGGAAGGCCACTTTACCAAGTAGCAAGATCACGACCAAGTTAATAATAGCCATGAGCCCCATGAATAGATCAGCCATATCCCAAACAACTTGTACTTTTGCGACAGATCCGAAATATACCATTCCTAGAACGAGTACCTGATAAACTAACTTCCACCCTTTATTCGCATTAATAAATTCAATATTCGTTTCACCATAATAATAGTTACCAATAATCGAACTAAAGGCGAAGAACATAATAGCAACCGCAATGAAGTACGGAGCCCATGCACCTACGTGTACCGCCATAGATGCTTGTGTCAGCAAGATGCCGTTCGTTTCACCTGACTCATATAATCCACCTAGCAAAATGATGAAAGCAGTCGCTGAACAAATGATTATTGTATCGAAAAATACGCCTAAACTTTGAACTAACCCTTGTTTCGCAGGGTGTGACACGTTAGCTGTCGCTGCAGCGTTTGGCACACTACCCATACCGGCTTCATTGGAAAATAGACCACGACGAACTCCTTGCATAATCGCCATACCTATCCCGCCGCCTATAAATTCCTTAACGCCGAATGCATGCTCGAAAATCAACACAATCATCGCAGGAACTTGTGTAATATTCATAATGACGATAAACAATGCGACGATAATATAAAATATTGCCATTACCGGAACAATCGTCTGCGTTACTTTTACAATCCGCTTAACACCACCAAAAACAATAATAGCAGTCAAGACAATTAAGCCGATTCCGATCGTCCAATGTGGAATGCCAAAGACGTCCGAAAATGATTGACTGATCGTATTCGATTGCACCGCGTTAAAAATAAATCCGAAACACATCGTCAATAAAATGGCAAAAACAATTCCTAATTTCCGTTGTCCAAGCGCTTTTTCCATATAATACGCCGGACCTCCACGGAATGTATCGCCATCCTTCACCTTATACACTTGCGCAAGCGTACTCTCGATGAACGCAGTCGCCATACCGATTACTGCGATCACCCACATCCAAAATATCGCACCTGGTCCCCCGATACCGATCGCAAGGGCCACCCCTGCAACGTTACCAGTTCCGACACGCGACGCCGCACTAATCGTGAACGCCTGGAATGGAGACACGCCATCATTACTGTCTTTCTTTTCAACAATTAAACGGAACATCTCACGAAACAAGCGCACCTGTACAAACTTTGTGCGAATCGTGAAATACAATCCAGCAACTAATAAAAGTCCAATTAGCACATACGTCCAAATGAAATTATTTGCTGGTCCTACTAGCCAATCTAAAGCATCTTGAAACATTTGAGCACCTCCTTTTGTATTCTATACCCTGCTAACCGCTAAATACGCATTATAGGGGAAATTTAAAATCCATTAAAAGCACTTCTTCTATTCTTTGCGTTAACAACTCAGATGCATTTGCCATTAATTCAGCAAGCGGCCGGCCATCGTCAACTTCGTATACTCCGGCAAACCATTCAGTTAGCTGTTTCCGTGCCACTTCCTCCACGGCGCCCGAAACTACAATTACAGGAATCCCATGTTCTGCTGCCAACCTAGCAACACCAATCAAAGCTTTGCCGTTCAGCGTCTGCAAATCCGTCTTTCCTTCCCCCGTCAATAGTACATCGACCGAGGAAAGATGCTTCGCAAAATCCATCGCACGTAGCACAACAGCAATACCACTTTCCAGACGAGCGCCACAATACGCAAGCAATGCCCCTGCAGTCCCTCCTGCCGCACCCGCCCCATGAAAGTCGTGTAAGCGTTTACCTACCAAGCGTTCGGTTTCATCCGCGAAATGCCGCATGCCCGCTTCAAGAAACTCAACCGTTTTCGCATTCGCTCCTTTTTGCGGGCCGAAAATATGCGTTGCGCCCAATACCCCAACTAGTGGATTCTCCACATCCGAAGCAATCAAAATATCCGTACTCTTCAATCGCTTATCCAGCTGCGAGACGTCTATTATATCAATACGTGAAAGTGAATATCCACTCATTTCTATCAACTTCCCTTCACGATCAAAAAAACGTACACCGAGCGCCGCAAGCAACCCCGTCCCACCATCATTCGTCGCACTTCCACCAAGACCTACAATCAACTTGCGATACCCTTCGTCAAGCGCATGACGAATTAATTCGCCCGTACCATACGTTGAAGCTTTCATCGGATCTAACTCATCGTCAGTAAGTAGCGTGATCCCAGAAGCTTGCGCTAGTTCCACCACAGCAGTCTCTCCGTCCCCAAGAATCCCAAGCCGAGCATTAATCAGACGCCCCAGCGGATCATGCACAGCAAAAGTTTCGTACCGCCCATTCGTTGCCGAAACCAACGTATCCAACGTCCCTTCCCCACCATCCGCTACTGGCAAGCACATAACTTCCGCTTCTGGAAATACCTTCTTCACACCACGCTCCATCGCCACAGCCGCCTCTTCAGCTGTCAGACTCCCTTTAAATGCATCAGGCGCAACAATCACTTTCATAGCCATCACTCCCTTTATCTGTAGTTTATCAGGTTTGGGGATTGTTGGACATGGGTTGTTTTATGAGCGTGCGGACGGGGGCTATGAGCGTGGGATCTAGTTCTATGAGCGCGCGGACGAGGGCTCTGAGCGCGGGCTATGAGCGCGCGGACCAGGTCTATGAGCGCGGGACCACGGGCTATGAGCGCGAAACCAGATTCTATGAGCGCGGGACCACGGGCTATGAGCGCGCGGACCAGTTCTATGAGCGCGGGACCAGATTCTATGAGCGCGGGATCATGTTTTATGAGCGCACAACCAAGTTCCACAAGCCCAAGCTACACACCCACTTACAAATCAAAAAAGACTCCCTAATTAAAGAAAGTCTTTGTGTCTCACAATATATACTTATCAATCTTCAATACCAACTCAGCAATCTCCGGCTTACTCACCTGATCATCCACACCGACACTATAGCCCTTATGCTTTAAACCATCTGTGATCAACGAAGAGAATATGATGACCGGTAAACTAGCAAGCTTTGGATTCTCGCGGATTCGTCTTGTGAAATGGTGACCGTCCATCTGCGGCATCTCGATATCCGTAATGACTAGCTGGACTTCTTTCTTCACATCCACCTCTTCCTCTACAAGGCTTTCTAAATAATCTAAAGCCTCTTGACCGTTTTCATAGAAATCCAAATTCGCATAACCCGCTTCGTTTAATGTATTATGAAGCAATTTACGCAATAACGGTGAATCTTCAGCGATTAAAATACGTTTATCCGAGCGTTCCCGCTTGCCTAACTTCTTCACTTGCTCCACATTAATGCCCGCTTCTGGATTAATATCAACAATAATTTTCTCGAAATCCAACAACAACAGCATTTCCTCATCGAGCTTAATAACACCGATGACTTGGGAATTCTCTGCCGCATAAATGCCTGAAGGTTTCTCAATTTGATTCCAGGAAATCCGGTGAATCTGTGTCACATTATGTACTTGGAACACAACGGTCTGTTTATTGAACGACGTCACGATATACTTTTCATCTGAAGGATTGGTTGAAGGTGCCATTCCTAAGATCTTTTCCATACTGATAACCGGCAATACTTCACCGCGCAATTGAATAATCCCTTCCACCGCAAAATGCGCATGTGGAATTGGCGTGATTGGCAACGGCATAATAATCTCATTCACCTTGATGACGTTAATACCGTAACGATTGCCCCCCATTTCAAAGCCGACAATCTCTAACTCATTTGTACCACTTTCCAATAAAATCCCCGAACTATTCGCCAACTTCACCCGCCCTTTCAAACGATGTAGTCTATCTATTTATCGAAAGATATGCTAACTATAGTTCCAAAAACTATAGGTCTACTATACCATATAGTTCAGCTAGCACTCCATCGCAATCCAGAGAAAACTACTGGGTTATTGTTAGACTACCGTTCAACTAGGTGCACATATTGGTACTATTTTGATTCCGCTATCCACTCCACCAACTTCTCAGGTGACATCGGTTTAGCAAAATAGTAGCCTTGGAAGATTAAATTCGGTTGAAGATTCAACAGGAAATCCACTTGCTCCTTTTTCTCGACGCCTTCAATAATCATCTGTAAATCCATAAATTGTCCAATGGTGAGAATCGCATTGAGTATCGCACATTCCTTTTGTGAACCAGGTACGACATCCGCAAATGATTTATCAATTTTTAGCGTAGTAATAGGTAATTGTTGTAAATAGGATAGCGAAGAAACACCCGTACCGAAATCATCTAATGCCAGCGAAAAACCATAACGCTTAAAGCGCTCCATTGCCGCCACTGCCAGCCCAACGGATTTCGCGGTACTCGTTTCTGTAATTTCCAATTCAATACGATTGGGTTCGATACGATAATGATTGGTTTCCTTCCATAATCTATCCAATAACCGCGAATCCGCCACATATTCACCAGGTATATTAATAGCCACTTGCGGAATAAACAGTTTGCTACGATCCCATTCATGAATTTGCCTACACACTTCATGAATAACCCAGTCCGTCACTTCCCCCATCCGTCCATCACGTTCTAAAATCGGCACAAAAGCGGTTGGCGAAATCGAACCCAATTCTGGATGATCCCAACGCAACAATGCTTCTACACCAACAAATTTCTGATTACCACCTTTTACTTTCGGCTGGTATACGAGACGAAGCTGATTTTCTTCCATCGCTTTCGTAATATCACGTAGCACATCTTGCTCATGAGAAATTCCATGGATCGCTGGATTAAACGTAATCAGTCCCCACTCACGCGCCACTGTAGCGTGTTCGACAACCCTAATCGCTTCTTTATACAATTGTCGCACCGTTTTTTGTCGGTCCGCTTTTGCTAGACCGCATGTATAGTGCATATCCTTACTCTTTATGAAGGGCAACCGCTCAAGTTGCCCCTCAATAATGATAAGGTCCTTATGGAAGTCCGCAGTCCGCCCAGGTTGATCTACATAAAACAAAAAGCGATTTCCACTCACTCGATACAATTTTGCGAAATTCGGTTTCCATTGATTAAGAACTTCTGCAACTTGCTGCAAAAATTCATCACCCACATTATAGTCATACAGTCGATTAAGCCGCTGTAAATCCGGAAATTTCCAAATCGCTATATCTCCAGTTGCGACTTTATCAATTACATGATGTCCCCAACGCCGTCGATTCGGCAATTTCGTTAACACATCGTAATTTTTTATCCAATGATCCACATAACTATCAATATACGTAGTCAATAACATCCCCACTAACAAAGCGGCAATACCAATTTCGATAAATGAATTTAGGAAATGCATCTGACTACTCATCGTCACAGCAATCGGTTGACCAATTTCTTTATAAATTCTTGTCGCGAGTATACCTATATAATGCATACTGCCAATACCAAACGTCAGGAATAGAACGGCAAGCCATCTTTTACTGATAGAGTGATTCACATGAGTAACTAAACGTAGTCCGAGGTAAATGAATACAACACCGAAGACTTTTGCCAAAAGAAAAAGTTTCCAGTCGTAAAAAAGTACCGCATCTACTTTCAATGCCTTCATACCGACCCAATGCATTGCAGTCATCCCACCCATGATGAGTACCGCAGCAAAAGTATGACGCCACCAAGAATGTATTTGCCCATCGACCAAATGAAATGCTACCAACGAAGCGATAAAAGCGGGCACGATAGAAACTAAACTTTTTATATAATTTACGTGCATAGAAAGAGGAATGGATAAGGCATTCATCAACGTAAAATGCATTGCCCAAATCCCAAATGCCATCGATATTGAAGCCAACAGAAGCCATACTTTTCGATTAAAGAAACTCGGCTTCTGCATGCGATCATACAGCGTCAATGTTGTATAAGATGCGAAACCAACAACAAGTATAGACAGCAAGATAATCCCGTTTGAATAGTCACCTAGTAATTCTTCATATTTTAAATGATCAGGCGGAGAAAACATGCTGTCCCACCTCCTCGCTTCCCTGTGTAAAAGGCAATTAAAACTTTATAGTAATTCCAATTACGTACTTTTAACATTATAGAAGTAGAATTTCTTTCTATTCATTATTTACCATTCCTATAACCTAGTCAATAAATTATAGACATCTTAAGTCAAATATATCATTTTTTTGATAATATTCTGATATAAATGCAGTTATTTTTATATTTTGTCGAATTATGGGATTTAGTTATATCATTGTGCGGAAATAAAAATCCTAACGGGTGACTATTTGTCCATCACCCAACCAGACGCACTGCAAATGCTCGTTGACGCGTTACCTACCGCTGAAATTCATATGATTGAAAGTGGCGGTACGTCCTTTCATCCGAAAGCGTATTTGTTCAAATCAAAAGATCACGCAACTGTCATCATCGGCTCATCGAACTTGTCCCGCTCCGCACTCATTAGCGGAATCGAGTGGAACCTATACGCACCATCCACAGTGGACGAAGATATTTTCGAAACAGCAGCGGATGAATTCATGAACATGTTTTTATCACCGAATACGATCAAACTCAACAGCGAACAAATCGATCGCTACCGTAAGCGCTATGAAGAAACGAACAAAAAACTCCCTTTCAGCGCAGCCGTCGATCCACAAACAGAGATCGAAATGACTTTTGGTGCAACAGAACAACAACAAATTGCAGATCCAAGCGACTCTTATGTATCTAGCGTACTCGTACCACGTCCTGCACAACAACTAGCACTCGATGCTTTGCATGAAACAGTAAAAAGCTGATACGAAAAAGCGTTGACTGTACTCGCTACCGGGCTAGGCAAAACGTATTTAGCTGCCTTCTTCGCCGAATCTTATAAACGCGTACTAGACTATTTCGAGCCTGAATTCTTACTCGGCCTAACCGCCACACCCGACCGCCTAGACAATAAAGACGTCTATAGCTTATGTGACGGCAACGAAGCCATCTCCATCCACTTCCTAGACGCCATTCGGCAAAACTGGCTATCCCCCTTCATCTATTATGGGGTTCTGGATGAAACTGATTATAGCCAATTACAATGGAGAAATAACCGCTATGACGAAGAAGAACTATTACGTTTACAAGAACGTGAAAGCTATGCCGACGCAGTCCTACATGCATGGATTAAACAGAAACAAACCCGTACGATTGGATTCTGCTCATCCATCCGTCGATACCCTCCTCTTCGCTCGCCCTACCGAATCGCTAACTGTCTTCACTTAGCAAATCGGAAGAGGGTTGCGGATTGCAGATGGGAAATCGCACTGCGTCATTATTGACTTGATCGGGAATTACCGCAATGCCCGGAAGAAATTTCAAGTGTTTAACGAAGAAAGTGAATTACCTTCGAAAATAAGTAGCAAGACGTTTACAGAGCTGAATTATTTTGAGTTTCATTTTGATACCGCAGTAATTAATCTATTAGAAGCAATGAAGCAAAATGAACCAATCCAGCAACGACTGATTAATGTTTATTTTGATTTGAAAACTGAACTTGGTAAACGCCCGACCTATTTGCAATATCATCTCAAAGCCAACGAAGACTCCAAAGCCATCCAGCAAAAATTCAAGACGTACCCTATTCTTTTACAGCATGCTGGAGAATTGAATGCATTGGAGCTGGAAGTACTTGAACAGCATAGAGACTGGCTAATTGAAGTGAATCGTACCGGTATGACGAAGAGTTATAAAATGATTGTGCTGAAGTATATGCTGAGTAAAGGACCAGGCGCTTGGTATGACCCTGTTACACCGGTGGAAGTTGCACCGTTCTTTCATGGGTATTTGATGGAGAATGATTATCGGAGAGATACCGACCTAGCAGATAAAACCGGAAAGTCCTTGCATGTATATAATGAAGAGAAAGTTTCGAACTTGATTGCGAGAATGCCTATGACGAAGTGGAGTGGTGCTTCTAAGGGTAGGATTTTATTTGAGGATGGTTTGTTTGCTCCGCAGTTGGTTGTGGCGGAGGAGCATGAAGGGATTTTGTTTGAGTGGGTTAGGGAGATTTGTGAGTATCGGTTGTGGGGGTATTTTGAGAGGAAATAGGCTAGTTTTTGAATGAATCATATTTAAGAAAGACAGCTGAAATAATTTAATAATTAACACGCGCATAAATAAGAAGCTAATTTCTGGATCTACGTCAATAACCTGGACACAAAAAAGTTAAGTCCGTTTCAGAACGGCATCCATTCACGGAGCGTCCTGTATCCAGCGAAACCAGTCAAGTGAAAGACCGCACTTGACAGCTTTCGCTGGATACAGGAAATACAACCCATGGATGTCGTCCTAAAAAATGTGTTTGAAGAGTAAATTGGGAATCC
>NZ_PDYM01000051.1 GCF_002743055.1 Sporosarcina sp. P13
AGAAATTCGATTAGCTCGAGTTTCATTTGCTGGCATCAATTAAGATACTCATTTTGTTTATGTCACCGACAGAGTCGATGCACAAACGTTTATTTCGTTAACGTTTTGCTGTTCAGTTTTCAAGGTTCATGTAGTTGCTCTTTCGTAAGAGGCAACTTTTTAATAATACCAAATCGCCATCTTGTTGTCAACACTTTTCTTAAAAAGTTTTTTCTTAGTAAGAACAATGTTTCCGCAACTGCTCAATGCGACGCTTATTAATATAACACCCGTTTATGTAGATTGCAAGCTATTTCACCATTCTTTTTAAAAAAGAATGGCGAAACCGCATAGTGCCGCGAATCCTGGTATACCCAAGACCGCTAAAATGACGCCTGACGCAATGTTAACCGGTACATAAATCCCAATAAACCCACCTGCTATGTTCATTAGGAATAGTATAAAGAAAGCAAAAGCTAACCGAAACCAGAAGACAGATAAGCGCTCCATGTTCTTTTCTAAGGTTGTTCTACTCATGCTTAGTAAAATTAATGAAACAACTCCTAATGCGACTATCACTAAAATCCTCACAGAAAACGCCCTTTCTTCTATAGATACTTATCTATATGCGTTACTGTAGAAGATTAGTTCACTTATACATTAGTTTCATTAGATGTCGTTTAACAGTTAGCACGACTTACAATTCCCGACGCCCCTCTAGTGCTCTCGAAAGTGTGACTTCATCCGCGTACTCCAAGTCGCCACCAACCGGTAACCCGTGCGCTATGCGTGTCGTAGTAATGCCTGATGGTTTAACAAGGCGCGAGATATACATCGCTGTTGCTTCTCCTTCTATAGTAGGGTTCGTAGCGAGAATCAGTTCTTGCACTTCTTCATCCTGCAATCTAGTTAACAATGAAGGTACGTTAATATCTTCCGGTCCAATACCATCCATAGGAGAGATCGCACCTTGGAGAACATGGTATAAGCCGCGGTAGTCCCGCATTTTCTCCATTGCAATAACGTCTTTCGGATCTTGCACTACACAAATCGTTGAACGATCACGTGATTGATCCTGACAAATATAACAAGGGTCAATATCTGTAATATGTCCGCACACTGAGCAAAACTGTAAATTACGCTTTGCATCGACTAGCGCTTTAGCAAAATCAAGCACTGTATCTTCCTTCATACTTAATACAAAAAACGCCAGACGACCCGCAGTTTTGGGGCCGATACCTGGCAATTTCATAAAACTATCCATTAATTTAGATATTGGTTCAGGGTAATGCATTATATAGCCTCCTAGAACATCCCAGGCAAGTTCATTCCTTTAGTGAATTGGCCCATTGTGGAGTTCGAAATTTCTTCAGCTTTCGCGATTGCTTCATTTGTTGCGATAACGATCAAGTCTTGTAGAATCTCCACGTCTTCTGGATCTACTGCCTCTGGATTAATGATAACTTCCAAGACTTGTTTGTGGCCGGATACGATTACTTTCACCATACCTCCGCCAGCTGTGCCTTCCATCCGCTCTTCACCTAACTTCTCTTGAGCCTCTGCCATCTTCTTTTGCATCTTCTGCATTTGTTTCATCATACCTTGCATATTTCCCATTCCACGCATGTATAATTCCTCCTTAGTAGTTTACTCTTCTTCTATTGTAATGAAATCTTTTCCAAATAACTTTTCCGCCTCTGTTACGAGTGGATCTGCTTCTTCAAATGTGGCTTCTTCCATAAACGCTGAAGCCGGTTGTTCAATATCTGATTGTTGAGAAGCATCTTGACCTTTTTGATTGCCCAAACCATTTTTTCGGATGAAATCTTGACGTACCTCTAACCAGCTCTCTTCTGAGACATAAATCACTTCGTAGGCTTTTCCTGTACGCTGTAACAATGCATCGGACAGTCCAGCTTGCAATGTGGCATTCTCAGAAGCCATAAGACAATGAATTTCATACTTAAACTTTAACACAAAAGCGATCTCAGATGCCGCAACTGGTTCAGTCTCTTCTAATAAAGCTGCATGAGAACGTTGTAAACTTTGCATCATACCTGCCCACTGCTCTCGAATCATCTGGATATCAGACTTTGTTGCAGCTTTCAGTACTTCTACAATCTTACCAGTTGGTACTTTGGCAGATCGAGAAGCTGCTGAAGCCGCCCGACGAGCAGGTGTTTGAGGTTCATTTGCGGCTTGTTGTACAGTCCCTGAAGCTAACTGTTGTTGCAGTTGCCTGACAGTCTGCTCCAAGACAGCAAGTTTCTGCGCCATTTCAGGGTCCACTGCAGCAGTTGTGACCTGTTGATTACCAGAGTGAATCATTTTCAAGAGGGCAGATTCGATATAGACCTTCCCGTGATTAGAGAATCGCATCTCTTGCTGCGTTTTTGACAGAATATCAATGTATCGGTACAGTTCATCGGAATGAAACGCTTGAGCCAACTCTTTGAATTGCTCTCCATTAGAAATCAATTCTAGTAAATCCGTTAGCTCAGGTGCTGTACCGAGCAACAACATATCTCGGAAAAACGTAATCATATCTTCCGCTAACCGGCCAACATCTTTTCCTTCTGCAATCAATTGATGCAGTAGTGAAAGGGCGGCTCCCGCGTCTTTTGCTTGAATCGCTTGCGCAAGTTGATAAAAGATTTCTTCCCCTATCGCTCCGGTCACAAGTAAAGCATCCTCAGTTGTTAATTCATCCCCACTAAACGATATCGCTTGGTCGAGCATACTGAGTGCGTCGCGCATACCACCTGTAGCTGCTTGAGCAATTGCACGCAACGCACCATCTTCAGCGTTAACATTAATGTCGTCTAGCACTTGGCGCATACGTTCCATGATCTCCGCTGCCGTAATCGGTTTGAAGTCGAAACGTTGACACCTTGAAATAATTGTCAGTGGTAATTTATGTGATTCCGTTGTCGCTAGGATAAATACAACATGGGCAGGTGGTTCTTCCAATGTTTTTAGCAACGCATTAAAGGCCGAATTAGAGAGCATATGCACTTCGTCAATAATATACACTTTAAAGCGAGCGTTAGAGGGAGCTATGTGGACACGTTCAATAATATCCCGAATCTCTTCTACGCGCGAATTGGAAGCCGCATCAAATTCCGTCACGTCGGTATTCGAGCCCTCTGTGATACTTTTACACGTTTCACATTCATTGCACGGCTCTGCCGCCGGGCCGTTCTCACAGTTCAGCGCTTTGGCAAATATTTTTGCCGCACTCGTCTTCCCTGTTCCACGCGGTCCTGAAAACAAATACGCATGCGTTGTTTTCTGATGAAGAAGGGTATTTTGCAGTGTTTGCTTGATGGCTTGCTGACCAGACATTTCACCAAAAGTCTGTGGTCGATACGCCCGATATAATGCTTGATAAATCAACCGCTTTTCCCCCTCTTCTGCATTTTGTATAGTTCTTTAATTGTAACACGAATATAGATAGAATGGCTTCCAAATCACTTGAACGTATTAAGCAAAAACTTCCGTCCATTCATTTTTTTTTGCTAGCATATTACGAGCCAATTCCTTAGCGCCTTCTAAGTTATGGCTTGCTGCCCAACCACACTGCATTTCATTACACGCAGGTACTTCTGTCGCTACTAATACGTCGTTTAATGTTTTCTCTACAATTGAAAGAATATCTTCATAGTCTTCGTGATTAATTACCGCTAAATAGTAGCCCGTTTGACACCCCATCGGACTGATATCAACAATTTTATCTGAATGGTCACGACTGAACTCCGCCATCATATGCTCCAGTGAGTGAATAGAAGGCATATCCATATGTTCTTTATTCGGCTGACAAAAACGCATATCGTATTTATAGATTTTATCCCCGTTTTGGCCCTCTGAAGTTCCCGCTAATCGTATATAAGGTGCTTTTACTTTCGTGTGATCCAAATTAAAACTCTCAACGTTCATTTTCTTCTCAGACATTGCAAACCGCTCCCCTTCATAATTGAATACGCTCTCTTCCGAAGTATACACCATTTCCCAGACATAAAAAACTCGCCCGTTATAAAACGGACGAGTGAATTGTTCAATTAAAGCCGTGCACCTTCCTTCGACTGCCGCACATAAGCGCTACTCTTGTCGTTGGCTCGGCCTAGGCTACCCCGCGGCACATGAGAGAGTCCACTTAATGCTGCTTCCTTCCGGACCTGACATGATTCATGGGTTCCCATTGCGCAGGACCCAGACGTCAACACTACGTGCAAAAGGCAGACCCTACAATACGGACAGCCTCGAGAAGGAATTCAGTCTTGCTAGAGCGGATTGCAAGTTACAGGGCACCGCTAATTCCCCACCTAGCACGGCATTTCTTATTATACAGATTCCATAATAAAAATCAAATAATATCTACGCTTTGTTGGTGATCTATTTTCATATTGTTAAAGTATACAGAAAGTGAGATGTTGAAATGATGAAGGCAAATGCGTTCAAGCCGAGTTTCCGAATCCCTGAAGTTTGCATGTATACTGTGATTGTCTGCCCACCATTGTCGTTGGACTGCTAATTATTATTTTCTTAAACGTAAAGTCTTATTTTCTTATGCATCGATCGTTCAGATCATCGATTTGTTAAGTGTCTATTGCTAACACCTTTTTATAGGGGAAATGAAAAACTAAATAAAAATGGTTGACGTCTTTTAAAATACATGATATATTATTACTTGTCTGATACGGAGGAATACCCAAGCCCGGCTGAAGGGATCGGTCTTGAAAACCGACAGGGGTGTTAAAGCCCGCGGGGGTTCGAATCCCTCTTCCTCCGCCATATTTTTGACAGCACACGTTACTCGATGTAACGTTTTTTTATTGCTTAAAAAGCAAAACAGCGTCCGGACTAATTGTCCGGACGCTGTTTATTTTGTTATAACTGCACCTGTCTCTGCTGGTTGTAGTGCGATTGCTTGGTAATGCGGGAAAAGCTGACTAAGTGAAGCCGCTACTTGTTTCTCAGTATTTGGTGGTACAGCGATGAAAAGAGAAGGGCCTGCGCCGCTAATCGTCATGCCATACGCTCCAATTTCATGACAAGCTAGCCGAATGTCGTCAAAATTGGGGAATCCAATTTTGCGGTACGGCTCATGGAAAACATCACGTTCCATCATACGGCCAGCTGTCACCCAGTCGGCTTGCGCAATTGCAGCAGTCATTACACTACCTGCTGCGCTACCTTTAATCGCTTCCTTGTGCGCCAATTGTTCCGGAAGCAATCCACGCGAAGTTTCAGTTTTCAAAGCTACTGGAGGTACTAAGATCACGACACCAATTGGAGGCGCCGGGAATGTTAGTACATCCATTTCATCTTCGGTAAAGTAAGAAACAGTCAGTCCGCCAAGCAAAGCGGCGGTAACATTGTCAGCATGTCCTTCGAGCTCACTGCCGATACGAAGCTTATCTCGCGAAGTTAACTGCAAGTTTGCTAATTCACCGGCAATCTCAATTCCCGCGGCAATTGCCGTTGCACTACTGCCAAGACCTTTACCTAATGGAATATCAGATGAAACTACTAGCTTCTGCGGTGTAATAACTTGATCGTACGTTGCCACTACTTTTTTTATGGTCTGTATAATCAAATTCGTTTCATCCGTCGGAATCTCAGCGTATTCCTTATCCTTATACTTTACTTCCCATTTAGATGCGTCTGTTACTTCTATTGTCATCGTAAGTGAAAGGGCAAGACCTAAATGATCGAAGCCGGGTCCGAGATTTGCCGTTGTGGCTGGTACGGTTACTAAAAAACCGGCTTCTGTCATTATTCTTTCCCCTCTTTCAAATCTCTCAAGAAGTTATCAAATTGTTCATTTGTCATCAATGGTTTATGCGAGTTGACGTTAATTGCAGTTTCAGGGTCTTTCAAGCCGTTTCCTGTCAAAATCCCGACAATCGTCGTTCCTTTTTCAATCAAACCAGCATCTAGACGTTTTTTAATACCCGCAATCGTTGCACATGATGCAGGCTCTGCGAAAATTCCGTCTGTTGCAGCTAGCAACTGGTATGCTTCTAGAATTTCTTCATCTGTCGCAGATAAAATATCGCCTCCTGATTCTTCAAGTGCTTGTGTTGCTAAATGCCAACTTGCAGGGTTTCCGATACGGATTGCTGTTGCAACTGTTTCCGGCTCATCGAATACACGATCATAAACGATTGGAGCCGCACCGTCAGCTTGAACGCCTAATAGTTTCGGTGTGCTTGTGCCTTTTTTCTCCGCATATTCTTTGAAACCTTTCCACGCTGCCGAAATATTTCCTGCGTTACCTACTGGCAATGCAAAAATGTCAGGAACTTTTCCTAGTTGTTCAATCGCTTCAAATGCTACTGTCTTTTGTCCTTCTAGACGGTATGGGTTAACCGAGTTTACTAATGCAATTTTACCTTCGCCGACTTCACGTACCATGCGGAGTGCTTCGTCAAAGTTTCCTTCGATCGCTACGATTTCAGCTCCATACATTTTCGCCTGTGCTAATTTACCAAGCGCAATACGACCTTCCGGAATAACAACAATTGTACGCATACCCGCACGCGCACCATATGCAGCCGCAGCAGCAGATGTATTACCTGTTGATGCACAAATTAATGCCGTTTTACCTTCTTCCTTTGCCTTTGCTACCGCCATTACCATCCCACGGTCTTTAAATGAACCCGTAGGATTTGTTCCTTCTGTCTTCACGTAAAGATTGATGCCCCACTGCTTGGATAAGTTTTCAAGGTGGATCAGTGGTGTATTCCCTTCCTGCAAAGTTAGTGCCGGTGTATTCTCTGTTACTGGTAACCATTCTTTATATTCCTCAATTAAACCATTCCATCTTCTCATGTTGTATTATTCTCCTTCCACTCGGTAATGACTCAAAACGTCAATAACCGCTGGTGTATCTTTTAAGTCTGCTAAAATATCTAAATGCTGTTGACGTGAAATTTTATGTGTGATGAAGATTAAGTCTGCACCTTCATCCTGCAGTTCTGAATCTTGTACAACTGTTGCCAAACTTGCTTTGTGGTAACTATAGATTGAAGTCAACTCAGTCAATACACCGATTTCGTCTCGTACAGTAATACGGTGGAAATAGCGGGCGAACTTTTGATCATCCGATTTCACTTTACGTTCAAACTGCGGTGCGTGCATTCTTTTACCGTTGACGCCTAGTAGTAAGTTGCGACAAGCTGCCACAACATCACCTGTTACAGATGTAGCTGTTGGCAAGGAGCCAGCACCCGGTCCATAGAACATCGTCTCACCTACTGCATCCCCGTAAACATAAACAGCGTTAAATTCATTGTTTACTGTTGCAAGTGGATGAGAGTTCGGGAAAAATACAGGCTCTACTGCTACTTCAATCCCGTCGTCATCCTTCTTCGCAGTTCCGGCCATTTTAATCGTATAGCCAAATTGTTCAGCCAACTCTAAGTCCCCGTCTTTAATCTCTTTCATACCACGGACAAATACATCATCAAGATGCACTTCTGTAGAGAAAGATAATGAGGCTAGGATGACCATTTTACGCGCTGCATCAATACCGTCCACGTCAGCCGAAGGATCTGCCTCTGCAAATCCTAGTTCAGTTGCTTCAGCCAATGCTTCTTTATATGTCTTATTTTCATGCTTCATCTTTGTTAGAATAAAGTTAGTCGTTCCATTTACAATTCCAGTCAATGCTGTAATACGATCTGAAGCCAGTCCGTCTTCCAGTGTGCGGATTAACGGAATACCGCCACCCACACTCGCTTCATACAACAAGTCACATTTTTTTGCATCCGCTAGCTTCAATAACTCTGGCCCTGACTCAGCCATTACGTCTTTATTCGCTGTCACAACACCTTTACCCGCTTCTAGTGAACGTCGTATTGCGTCAGACGAACCGCCTGTTACTTCGATAACCAAATCGATTTCAGGATCATTGAGTACTTCGTCTAATGAAGTGGTGAACATTTCTTTTGGAATGACGCCGTTACGTTTTTTATCTAAATCTTTGACGACAACTTTCTTGATCGAAACAGGAACGCCAAGCTTATGTTGCAAGTCAACTTGATGATTATGCAATATAGTTGCTACGCCGCTTCCTACCACTCCATAGCCCAATAAACCGATATTAATTTCATTTTTCATTTGACGATTCTCCTAACTATATGTACACTATGAAAAAACAATCGTTCTTCGCATAAGGACAATTATAGAGAACTCCAGCTTTAATAACAACCCATTTTCAGAAATCTTCTAAAATAATAGAAATATAAACTCAAATGTAGATAGGATCTGATATATAATGAAAGTTTGTAAATTTGGCGGCACATCCGTCGCAACAGCAGAACAAATCCGTAAAGTCGTTGATATTGTTATGTCTGACCCCTCGCGTAAAATTGTTGTAGTCTCAGCACCCGGTAAGCGTTTTTCAGAAGACATCAAAGTGACAGACCTACTAATTGCATTAGCAGACAGATCATTAGCAGGTAAAGACACTACTGAGGCTCTAGAAAAAGTTGTCGAACGCTATCAACAGATTGCGGAAGGACTCGGATTAGACGAGAATATCGCACAAGTAATTGAGCAAGATTTAATCAGACGCTTGAATAAAGATCAAACCGACGAAATTCTTTATGTAGACAGCCTAAAAGCTGCCGGTGAAGATAATAATGCTAAAATGATTGCAGCTTACTTCCAGCATATTGGTGTGGAAGCAGAATACGTCGATCCACGTGATGGTGGCTTACTCGTCAATCACCGACCTGAACGTGTACGTGCATTACCTGAAGGAAATGAAAAGCTTTGTACATTGCGTGATAAAAAAGGCATTATCGTATTCCCAGGTTTCTTTGGTTATACGGAAGACGGTACATTGCGCACATTCAACCGTGGTGGCTCGGATATTACGGGTGCACTTCTAGCGGCTGCAACAAATGCAGAACTTTATGAAAACTTCACGGATGTTGATTCCGTTTTTTCGGCCAACCCTACAGTTATCGAAAATCCACGTGCCATTGATGCGATGACGTATCGTGAAATGCGTGAATTGGCTTATGCAGGTTTTTCAGTATTCCACGAAGAAGCATTAGTTCCTGCTTTCCGTCATAAAATACCGGTGTGCATCAAGAATACAAATAATCCAAGTGCTCCTGGAACGATGATTGTACGTAATCGTGATCACAAATTACAATCCGTCGTCGGAATAGCAGCAGATAATGGTTTTTCTACATTGTTCGTCGATAAATACTTGATGAACTTAGAAATTGGTTTCGGTCGTCACTTGCTACAAATTCTTGAGGAGGAGGAAATTCCTTACGAACATGCACCATCAGGAATTGATAACTTGTCCGTTATTATTCGCGACGAGCACTTAACAGATGAAAAAGAAGCACGTATCATCAACCGTATTGAGCAAGAGTTGCATCCTGACGATGTCCACTTCCAACGTGGTTATTCCATGATTGTACTCGTCGGAGAAGGAATGCGCCACACGAGAGGTTTAGCTGCACGTGCTACTTCTGCCATTGCACGAACGGGTGCGAATATCGAAATGATCAATCAAGGTTCTTCTGAAGTTAGTTTAGTTTTCGGTATTCATGAAAAAGATGAAAACATTGTCCTTCGCGAATTATACCAAGAATTCTTCTCTGAGGTTCCAGTACATTAAAACAGACGACGGTATCCCTCACTTACAGGGTGCCGTCTCTTTTTGCATAACTGAAGCTACTTTCTCAATAATTTGATCGATATCCTCTTCGCTATTTAGTAAATCATACTCCTCAATATCTAAACAAATGACGGGTCGTATATCATGTGATTCTATTATGCTTCAAACCCTTTCTGCACAGCCTCACGTACTTGCTTCAATATAATATTCATATCCGCCGGGTTGTGCACGAAATCCATTTGATCTCCGTTAATATGAATGACCGGAATTTCTGGGTGCGCTAACTCAAATTCAGGTATATAGCATTGATAGTCCGCTGACAACTGTAGTAAATAATCAGGGTCCATGTCAGCTTCATAGGGGCGCCCCCGCTTATCAATACGTTGCTGTAAGGTTGGTAATGTCGCAGACAATGAGATAATGATATTAGGCATCGGCAACCCCGCTGTCAAAATACGATAAATTTCTTTGTATTTCACAAAATCCGTTGCCTCTAATGTCCGCTGTGCAAACAGTATATTCTTAAATATATGATAATCTGCTACGACGGCTGTGCCAGCAGAGATATACTCTTTATTGATTTGCTTTAATTGTTCATAGCGATTGCATAAGAAAAACATCTCTGTCTGGAAACTCCACTTTTCTTTATCTTTATAAAATTGATCTAAGAAAGGATTTTCACCACTGATTTCTCGTAGTTGTTGATATGAAAAAGTCTCGGCAATTGCCGTGGTTAATGTGGTCTTCCCTACACCAATCGGACCTTCTACAGCTATGAATGGAACAAACACGTGGCACTCACCCTTCCGATCTAGTTGCACGTTCTATTTTACCATATCTCATAATTGACTACTTAAAATATCTAAAGTAGTTCTACTGTTTCACGTGGAACATTAAGCTTATTGATTTTGACGTTTTGCATGATAGACTATTTGTAAGGAGTGGACTGTATGCAAAAAGACGATCGATTTTATATGAAATTAGCAATAGAAGAAGCACAGAAAGCAGCTGCCCTTGCAGAAGTTCCAATTGGTGCAGTCATTATTCATGATGATACAGTTATTGCACGTGCGCATAACTTACGTGAAACTTCACAAAACGCTGTGACACACGCTGAACTTTCAGCCATCCAGTTAGCCTGTGAAGAAATAGGTAGCTGGCGATTGGAGGATACGGTTCTATATGTAACACTAGAGCCATGTCCGATGTGCGCAGGTGCCATTCTACAATCACGTATTCCCCGCGTTGTTTATGGAGCACGGGATCCTAAAGGTGGATGTGTCCATACATTTTATCACTTGCTCAATGATCCCCGCTTCAATCACGAATGTGATGTAACGGAAGGTGTATTGGCAGAAGAGTGTGGACAGTTACTAACCGACTTCTTCCGTGCACTACGTGAAAAGCGTAAACAAGCTAAAAAGGAAGCTAGCCAACAAGGGTAACTCTTTGCTGACTAGCTTCTTTTGCTATTATTTTGGTGCTTCGATTTTTTCTTTTCCACCCATATACGGACGTAGTACTTCTGGAATTACAACAGAACCATCCTCTTGTTGATAGTTTTCCAATATCGCCGCCACTGTACGACCTACTGCTAGTCCACTACCGTTTAACGTGTGAACGTATTCCGGCTTCGCACCTGCCTCACGACGGAAACGAATAGATGCACGACGCGCTTGGAAATCTTCAAAATTTGAACAAGAAGAAATTTCACGATACGTATTTTGTGTTGGGATCCATACTTCTAGATCGTACTTCTTAGCAGCTGTAAATCCTAAATCTGCTGTACACATCTTCAATGCACGGTACGGCAAGTTTAACAATTGAAGTACACGCTCTGCGTGGCCTGTTAGCTTCTCTAGTTCATCATAAGAATCTTCAGGCTTTACGAAACGTACGAGTTCTACTTTATTAAACTGATGCTGACGAATCAAGCCTCGTGTATCACGACCTGCTGATCCAGCCTCTGAACGGAAATTCGTGCTGTATGCTGTAAACGCAATCGGTAGTTTTGCACCATCTAAAATTTCATCGCGATAGAAGTTTGTTACCGGCACTTCAGATGTAGGGATCAAGAAGTAGTCCTCTTCTTCAATTAGGAATGCATCTTCTTCAAATTTAGGAAGTTGTCCTGTACCTGTTAGGCTTGTCCGATTGACCATATACGGTGGTAGCATTTCTTCATAACCATGCTCGTCCTGATGAAGATCAAGCATAAAGCTGATCAATGCACGTTCTAGTCTTGCACCTAGTCCGCGGTAGAACACAAATCGACTACCTGTAACTTTTGCAGCTCGTTCAAAGTCTAGAAGTTGCAAGTTTGTTCCAATTTCCCAATGCGGTTTTGGTTCGAAATCAAACGTCGGTTGCTCACCCCATGTGCGAATTTCCACGTTGTCGTCTTCACTATCCCCCACGGGTACACTATCATGTGGGATATTCGGAATACGCATAAGCACGTAGTTTAGCTCTTCTTCTACTTTTGATAATTCCGTATCATATGCTTTAATCTCTTCGCCAACTGTCTTCATTTTTGCGATGACGTCGTCAGCATTTTCTTTGTTGCGTTTCATCTGTGCTACTTGCTGTGATACTTCGTTACGCTCCGCTTTTAAAATTTCTACCTTCGAAAGAATCGCACGACGCTTCTCGTCCAACCCACCGAACTTTTCAAAGTCGGTTAAATCCTCTCCACGTTTACTGAGCTTTGCCTTCACTTCTTCATAATTTGCACGTAATAATTTACTATCTAACATGCCATCTGCCTCCTTGTAATTACTTTATACCGTTAAATCACTCTATCACAACGTCCTCCGCTTTTGTTTCGGCTAGCTCCGGACGCCAGTCTCTTGGGACGTTTCAGACAAGCAGTAAAGGCAAAGTGCGCCTTTATTGCTTGTCCTCCAACGCCTGTCGAGACCAAACAGCGTCCTCCGCTTTTGTTTTAAACGTAAAAAAAAGCCCTCCATCCCCTATAGAAGGGACGAGAACTACCCGCGTTGCCACCCAAATTGATTGGTTTCCCAATCCACTTGTTTGAGATATCGGCTCAACTACCGGCAGGAACCTACTAACTTCAGTTCTGCTACTCCAGGATGGATTCACAACCGTTTTTACCAGCTTCCACCACACGCTGGCTCTCTAAAAAAAACACTGTCGCTACTATTTCCTATCATCGTGATATATGTGAAATTAGATATACCATACTACAAACTTGAAGCATTGACAAGTTCTACGGAAGGAGAAGGTGTTGTATACTAAAAATCGCTATGGACGGGTAGCCCTCCATAGCGATCTTTACTACTTATGAACTGCGATTAGCCATCAATTCACTTTCTGCAAGCTTTGATATTTCCAAGCCTTTCATAGGTGTTCCAATATTTTTTGAAAGCTTTGCAATTAAAGCATAGTCTTGATAGTTCGCTGTTGCCTGTACAATGGAACGTGCAAATGCTTCCGGGTTATCTGATTTAAAAATTCCAGATCCGACGAAGACACCATCTGCTCCAAGCTCCATCATTAATGCTGCATCTGCAGGTGTTGCCACGCCGCCGGCAGAGTAATTGACGACTGGTAGACGTCCCGCTTCCTTAATAGCTAGCAACACTTCGTAAGGTGCGCCCAAGTCACGTGCTTCTGTCATCAATTCATCTTTGCTCATATGCACAATTTTATTAACCTGTGCATTGATCATACGTAGATGACGTACAGCTTCTACAATATTACCCGTTCCAGGCTCCCCTTTTGTACGAAGCATTTTTGCACCTTCTCCTAAACGACGTGCGGCTTCTCCTAAGTTCCGTGCTCCACAGACGAATGGCACGCTAAAGTCACTTTTTAATAAGTGGAATTCATCATCTGCAGGAGTCAGTACTTCACTTTCATCAATATAATCGACTCCCATAGACTCCAGAACACGAGCTTCGGAAATATGCCCGATACGCGCTTTCGCCATGACCGGAATTGAAACAGCGCGCTGTACCTCTTCAATAATTCTCGGATCTGCCATTCTCGCAACGCCACCCGCTGCCCGTATATCTGAAGGTACACGTTCAAGTGCCATGACCGCGATTGCACCTGCTGCTTCTGCTATTTTTGCTTGCTCTGCATTAATTACGTCCATAATGACGCCACCATAGTTAAAATTCATTTTTCTTCCTCCTTTTTGATATTTTCAGTATAATTGAATTTGACCACATTAAAATGATCAGTTTCATAATATTAGGGGTGGTCAGTTGGAGGACTATCTATGGATATGATTTTTATTGAGCTTCAAAAGAACATACATACACCACTCTATCAGCAAATATACAATCAAATTAAGCAGGACATTATCGATGGAAAGTTTCCTGTTGGAATGAAATTACCGTCGAAACGTCAATTAGAGGATTATCTTAGTGTTAGTCAGACGACCATTGAAATGGCTTACGATCAATTAACGGCAGAAGGTTTCATTGCGGCAGAACCCCGCAAAGGATACTATGTACAAGCAATTGAAGAGCTAGCGTATGTACAACCGATAAAGTCTACTACCCCTGTCGCCAAAGAAAAGGTTACTGAACCTATTCACTATGACTTTTCAGCAAATACCGTGGATACGGTGAACTTTCCTTTCATAGCTTGGCGAAAGTATGCACGTGATGTGATGGATCCCTCAAATGCACATCTATTGCTACTAGGCGATCCACATGGTGATCCAGAGTTACGCCAAGAAATAGCACGTTATTTATATCACTCGCGGGGAGTAGACTGCATACCCGAGCAAATTATCATTGGTTCTGGAACAGAGCAGTTATTGCCGCTGATTATCCGTATACTTGGCGAACAAGCACGTTATGCGATTGAAGACCCTGGATACTTAATGACGCGTCATGCCTTTTCAGAAAGTAACGGTGTGACGATTCCAATTGCTGTTGATCAAGAAGGACTTGACGTGAAGGCCCTTCAAGGGACGGATGCGACCATTGCTTATGTAACCCCTTCACATCAGTTCCCGACCGGTACAGTGCTCTCTGCGGCGCGTAGAACTGCACTTTTAAACTGGGCAGCGTCTAATTCTAACTTTTTCATTATTGAAGACGACTATGATAGTGAATTCAGATATCATGGACGTCCTATTCCATCTTTACAAGGAATGGACAAAGGAGAAAACGTTATTTATCTCAGTACGTTCACGAAGTCTCTTATGCCTTCAATGCGAATTGCCTATATGGTGCTTCCACCACAACTCCTAGAAGTCTATAGACAGGCATTCATCCCTTTTTCATCTTCGGTACCTAGAATCGATCAGCACATTCTTGCGCGCTTTATGGCTGACGGACAGTTTTCTCGCCATCTGAATCGTATGCGGAAGATTTACAGACGAAAAATGCAAATTCTAACAGACATCATCAAGCCATACGAACCAATAATTACATTCTCTGGCGATGAGGCTGGTATGCATATTTTATTGCATGTACACACGGAAAGAACCGAAAAGGAATTGCTAGAGCTAGCACTCGATGCAGGAATTAAACTGCGTGGTTTGAACACATATAGAGTCATTCACGTTCACTCAGTACCATCCTTCCTAATAGGCTTCGGTGGATTATCTGAAGATGAGATCAGAATGGGTGTAAATAAGCTATTACACGTCTGGAATATAAAAAAAGCAACGGTACCTAACGAATAGGTCCGTTGCATTTCATTAATTAAAGAGGCCTTTAACAAAACCAGTAGAGCTGTTCCAAGCATTTGAGAAGAAATCACCAATTGCGCCTATAGTTAAAGAGAACCATCCTGCCTTCTGCACGCCTTCAGTTGTAACAACTTCTGTACCCGCTACTTTCCCATCGATAAAACCAAGGTCAGTACCGTCTTTTTTCACTAATTTTACATGTCCAATAACTGTTCCTTTTTCAATAGGTGCTTTAATCTGACCATTCTTAACGAGTTTCTCGTCAAGTATCAGTTGCGGTACATAGTCCTTTTTCTCACTATTACGAATTAACATACTAACCGGCTCTTTTGTCTCAATTGTTACCTGTCTTTCCTTACCCTTTAAAACGCCTAATGTTTTTTGTCCTTTGAATTGATACCCTCTCGGTAACAACTCAACTTCCGAAAACTGACTAAAACCATAATCAAATAAAGAACGTGTTGCATCAAAACGTGCTTCATACGAGCCGACACCTTTATCATCTACAGCATTCATAACAACGGCAATCACTCGTTTACCATCACGAATAGCTGTACCTGTAAAGCAATGACCCGCAAACACTGTAGTGCCTGTCTTTAAGCCATCAACGCCATTATATTCGTAAATCAAACCCGGTAGCATGAAGTTCCAGTTCTTCATATCGATAGCGTCAGATGTTCCTTCACGGAATACCTTTTTGCTAATTTTCGTTGTATCTAATACTTCTGGATAATCTTTTAATAAGTGATACGCCATCTTTGCAACAGAACGCGCGGGCATAACATTCTCATCCTTTTCCCCAAACTCGCTTGGATGCATACCCTGTAGATCCTCATTATTTAATCCCGTAGAGTTAACGAATTTGTAATCAGTCAATCCAAGTTCTTTTGCTTTTTCATTCATTAAGTGCACGAACTCTGCTTCAGTCCCTGCAATGGTCTCTGCAATCGCAATGGTTGCTGCATTGGCAGAATAAATTGCGACTGCCTCATATAGTTCACGAATCGTGTATGTACCGTCACGGCGAAGTGGAACATTACTCAAACGACGATCTTGCGATATAGCATAAGTGTAGCCATTGACTCGATACTGTTGGTCCCAAGTAATCGTGCCTTCTTCTATCGCTTCAAACATCAAGTATTCCGTCATCATCTTCGTCATACTTGCAATGCCCAGCGGTTGATCCGCATTTTCTTCATATAAAACTTTTCCACTGTCTGCATCCAATAAAATTGCTCCACCTACACGAATGCCTAGTGAAGATTCAGCATTTGCAGTAGGTACAACCCCTATCATCGTCAACAACATCACCGGCACCATCCATGCCGCCAACCATCTTCTTGTTACTTTTTTCACTCAATATACCCCCGTCGTGATCATATCAAAAATCAGTGTACCATATTCATACAACATGATGTATCGTTGCGACAAAAAAACACCTTTTCACCCATGGAAAATGGCGAAGAGATGCTTTTTGTTGTGGTCGTAGAAGTATAATTACTTCTGTGACTGCTAGATATATAATGATTAACGGACAGAATAGTTAGGTGCTTCTTTTGTAATCTGCACCTGATGTGGGTGACTCTCTTGCAAACCAGCGCCTGTCATACGAATGAACTGCGCATTTTCACGGTGAGCTTCCAAATCTTTTGAACCGCAATAACCCATTCCTGCACGAATACCACCTACTAATTGGTGAATCGTGTCGGAAAGTGGCCCTTTATAAGGCATACGACCTTCAATGCCTTCAGGTACAAGCTTCTTTGCATCTTCTTGGAAGTAACGATCCTTAGATCCTTTTTCCATAGCTGCTACAGAGCCCATTCCACGATACACTTTAAAGCGACGCCCTTGGAAGATTTCAGACTCTCCAGGACTCTCTGTTGTACCTGCAAGTAAGCTTCCTAACATAACCGCATGTCCGCCCGCAGCTAATGCTTTAACGATATCTCCAGAATACTTGATTCCACCGTCAGCAATAATTGTTTTACCATATTTACGTGCAACTGTCGCACACTCATAAATAGCAGTGATTTGAGGTACCCCAACACCTGCTACTACACGTGTCGTACAAATAGATCCGGGACCAATCCCTACCTTCACAACATCAGCACCTGCTTCATAAAGGGCCTCTGCGGCTTCTCCTGTTGCAACGTTACCTGCAACAATCGTAAGTTCCGGATATTTTTCACGGATTGCTCTAACTGTGTCAATAACACCCTTAGAATGGCCGTGTGCAGTGTCTATGACTATAATGTCGACTTCTGCTTGGACAAGCTTCTCAACGCGTACAGACGTGTCTGTCGTAACTCCAACAGCCGCGCCAACTAACAGACGTCCTGCTTGGTCTTTTGCTGCATTCGGGAATTCGATTACTTTCTCGATATCCTTGATTGTGATCAAGCCATTTAGAATTCCTTTATCGTCTACAATAGGAAGTTTTTCAATCTTATATTGCTGCAACATCTTCTCGGCATCTTCAAGTGTAGTTCCAACTGGTGCCGTCACTAAATTTTCCTTTGTCATTACTTCATCAATAATGATGGAGTAATCTTGGATGAAGCGCAAGTCACGATTAGTCAAAATACCGACTAACTTCTTCTCTTCCATATTGTTGACGATGGGTACACCTGAGATTCGGTATTTACCCATTAAATGTTCTGCATCAAATACTTGATGTTCAGGAGTTAAAAAGAACGGGTTTTTAATAACGCCATTCTCTGAACGTTTTACCGTTACAACTTCCTCGGCCTGTTGCTCAATGCTCATGTTCTTATGGATTATTCCAACTCCACCTTGACGAGCCATTGAAATAGCCATCTTGGATTCTGTTACTGTATCCATTCCAGCACTAATAATAGGAATATTCAACTTAATACGATCCGTTAAATTTACAGATAACGACACGGTTTTTGGTAACACATCAGATGCAGCCGGCACCAATAATACATCATCGAACGTCAAACCTTCACGAGAAAACTTTGATTCCCACATTTACTTTTTGCCTCCTAGGATAAACTATTGTCAGTTAAGATTATTAAAAGGTTATCAGCGACAATGAGACGTGTCAAGTTACATATGTGCGAATTAATAATTCTTATTATTCGCTAAATAACTTTTCAAGTGACTTTTGCATTTTTAATGGATTTGTTTGTGGTGCAAATCGCTCAACTACTTGACCGTTGCTGTCTACTAAGAACTTCGTAAAGTTCCATTTGATCTCCCTTGTCAACATCCCCTTTTGTTGATCCACTAAATGGGTAAACAAAGGATCTGCACTGTCTCCTTTTACATCTAGCTTTGCAAATATAGGGAAGGTGACACCATAGTTGACTTGGCAAAGTTCCAATGTTTCATCTATATTATCGAACTCTTGATTATTGAAGTTATCGGACGGGAAGCCAATTATTACTAACCCTTGATCTTTGTACTTCTCATATAGTTGCTGGAGTTCTTTAAACTGTTTCGTAAAGCCACATTTGCTCGCTGTATTTACAATTATCATTGGACGTCCTTCGTATTGCCGTAGGGATTGTTGCTCTCCTCCAGTAGTTTGCACAGTAAAATCATAAATAGATGTCATACAAGACCTCCTCATTTCTTTTATTCACTTTACCTGACTTTCATTAATAAACCTAATATCCTGTTTTAACTATAGCTTAAGTTTCATTTACTTACTTCAAGGCTTAGAAAGACTACAAAAAAGCCACTCCCCATAAGGAATGGCTTCGCGTGCCTAGCAACGTCCTACTCTCACAGGGGGAAACCCCCAACTACCATCGGCGCACGAGCTTAACTTCCGTGTTCGGGCTGCGAAGAACGATGAGCGACGGATTGCCGCGTCAGCTTCACCGCTTGCGAGTCTCACGTAT